>ONCT01000015.1 GCA_900316395.1 uncultured Lachnospiraceae bacterium
TTTAATTGATCCATCATGGTTGAAAGATATTTCACCTTGATAATAATTGGTTTCTTCAATTAAAAGGACACCATGTTTCTTTGAAGCAGTTAAAGAGATGACGCGTTTATCTTTTTTGTCAAAAGCTTCCGCTGCTTCAATAGCGTTATCGATGATATTCACTAATAAGAAATATACATCACTGCTCGCCATGTCTTTAAAAGCTTCGCCATCCACTAAAGCGGTAAATTCAATACCAACTGAATTGCAATAGATGAGCTTATCTTGAATTAAAGCGTCAATATTAACGTTACCTGTTTTAACAGAACTATCATAGAAATTGAGCGATTCTTCTAATAAGCAGAAGTCTTCGTCTGTTAAATTGCCTTTTTGTTCTTTAAGCCTTCTTAGTTCTTTTCTTAAATCATGACATTTCATATTTATGAAATTAATGTTATTTTCCATCATCTCTTGTTGTCTAATTTTAGAATTAAGAGTGGCTTTTATAATCATTGTTTCTTGACGATGTTCCACGATACGGAAACCACCCACGACAAGGATATCAAATAAGATACAGAAGATAATAAGGCTGACGCAGAAGATAGTAAGGTCGAGTAAAAGTAAAGGAGACGATTGATTTGAATAGAATCATAATCACAGGTTTTTCAGGATTTGTGAGTAGACATTTTCTGAATTATCTATATGAGAACAAGAAAGAGTATCAGGTGCTTGGTGCTGATATTAACGAGCCTAAGCTTGATTTAGAGGAGTATTCTGATGTTCTAGATATCACGTTTAAGAAATGTAATATGCTAGATGAAGAAGCAGTCAATGAGATGGTAAGCGAATTCGCACCTGATTATATATTGCACTTAGCAGCATTTTCATCAGTAGCATATTCCTGGGAGCATCCAGCAGAATGCTTCAACAACAATACAAGAATATTCTTAAATCTTACTAATGCTGTAAGAAGCCTTAAGAAGAAATGCAGAATTCTTTCAGTTGGCTCGTCAGAGGAATACGGCAATGTATCTAAAGACCAGCTTCCACTTAAGGAGAGCATGAATCTTAAGCCAGTAAGTCCCTACGCTGTTGCAAGAGTTTCGCAGGAAATGATGTCTAAGGTGTTTGTTGACAGCTATGATATGGATATAGTTCTTACTAGAAGCTTTAATCATATGGGACCATATCAGGATGAGCGATTCGTAATTCCTTCTTTCATTCGAAGAATCCTTGATGTTAAAGAGGGAGGAAGAGAGATAGGAACAATCGAGACAGGTGATACAACAATTATAAGAGATTTCGTAGATGTTCGTGATGTTGTAAGAGCATACTATGGCCTCCTTATGGAAGGAACACCTGGTGAAGTATACAACATCTGTAAAGGCGAGGGTGTTGCCTTATCAGAGATTCTTGGTGAGATATCTGATATCGTTGGAGTTGATATAGTAGGTAAGGTTAATCCGGAATATGTAAGACCTGACGATAACAGACAGATTATTGGATGTAGCGACAAGATTAAGAATGACATTGGTTGGGAAGCAGAGATTCCAATTCGTCAGACCTTAACAGATATGATAGAGATAATGAAGAACAAATAATAACAAAGGAGAACAAGATGGCAAAGAAAGCATTAATCACAGGTATTACTGGACAGGATGGAAGTTATTTAGCAGAGCTTCTTCTAGAAAAGGGCTATGAGGTACATGGTATTATCAGAAGATCCTCTATTCACTCTACAGAGAGAATCGACCACTTACTTAAGGCAGGAACAATAACAATTCATGATGGAGATTTATCTGATTCTTCATCAATCGTTAAGATTGTTAATAACGTTAAGCCAGACGAGATATACAATCTTGCAGCACAATCACATGTTGGAGTATCCTTTGATGCAGCAGAGTATACAGGTGATGTTGATGCTATCGGTGTTCTTAGAATATTAGAAGCAGTTCATATGCTAGGAATGGATAAGACATGTCGTATCTATCAGGCGTCTACTTCTGAATTATATGGTAAGGTTGAGGAGGTTCCTCAGAACGAGAATACACCTTTCCATCCATACAGCCCATACGCTGTTGCTAAGCAGTATGGCTTTTGGATGATGAGACAGTATAGAGAGGCTTATGGTCAGTTCGCTGTTAACGGAATTCTATTTAACCATGAATCAGAGAGACGTGGAGAGACTTTCGTAACACGTAAGATTACACGTGCTGCTGGTCGTATTAAGATGGGAATTCAGGATAAGCTATATCTTGGTAACCTTGATTCACTTCGTGACTGGGGATATGCTAAGGATTATGTTGAATGTATGTGGTTAATTATGCAGCAGGATGAGCCTGATGATTATGTAATTGCAACAGGTGTTCAGCATACAGTAAGAGAATTTACAACTCTTGCATTCAAGTACGTAGGAATCGACCTTGAATGGAAGGGAGAGGGCGTTAATGAGCAAGGTATTGATAAGGCAACAGGCAAGGTGCTTGTTGAAGTATCAGAAGAGTTCTATCGTCCAACAGATGTTGTTAATCTTTGGGGAGATCCTACTAAGGCTAAGACAAAGCTGGGATGGAATCCGCAGAAGACAAGTTATGAAGAGCTATGTCGCATCATGGCTGAGCACGACTTAGAGTTAGCTAAGCAGGAAGCGAAGTTGGCTGAGTAACAAAGTGAATTTGAACACTAAGCTCGCTAGATAGCGGGCTTTTTGATATTAAGGATAATTAAATGAGTGAACCTACTAAAAGAAATACGGTAATAGATTTTGCCAAAGGCCTGGCAATAGTGTTGATGTTAGCAGACCATATAATTAAAACAGGCTCTTTTATAACATCCTTTCACATGCCGTTATTTATTATTCTAAGTGGCTATTTCTTCAAGAATATACCCTTCAAAGAATATTTATTAAAAAAAGTAAAAAGCTTGTTAATACCCTATGCAATATTAAATATAATAGCATTAATATTTGTCATAATTAGAGATAGAAACAATTTTGATATCCTTGAGTTTGTCGAAAAGATAAAAAGAATACTGTTAGGTTGTGATGGCTTATCCCTAGGATGGTTTTTGATTGCACTTTTTTTGGCATCAATTATCTATTGGGTAATATATAAAATCGCATGGAATCACAAGATTCTCTATGCTGCAATATTAATAGTATTGATGGTTGTAGGATGGTATTTTGGTCCTAAGATTGAAAACCATTATTATCAGTGGGATGTTGCATTAGTTTGTGTAGGATTCTTTGCTGTGGGACACTTATACAAAGAGTATGCAAGAGAGCTTCCAACATGGGCAAAAATATTGATAATAGCTATTTCAACAGGAATATGGGTTATAGATATACTAAATGGAGGAATTGTACTATCTCTTCGAATCTATCATCTATTCCCTCTATGTGTAATTGGCGCAATAGCGGGAACATACGTAGTGCTTAAAGCGTGCAAGTATTTGGATAGAATACCTGTAGTGAATACTTATTTTAGGTTCATGGGCAAAAACACATTACTACTTATGTATATGGGAAATGTAACAGTTACCGTGTATGACTGGAATGCTCTTGGAGACAATTTATTGATATTAATAGTATCTCAGATTGTGTTGTTCTCCGTTATAGTATGGTTGTATAACCTTGCGAAGACTTTTTTGTTAAACAGATTAAAGAGAAAAAGTGTTTAGTGGAGTGAAGATGAAGAAAAATGTTTTTTTAGAACTACTGCGGTTTTTGGCGGCGACAATAATTGTTGGATACCATACAAAATTTGTATTTCATTCAGGCTGGATATTTGTAGAGTTCTTCTTTATTATTAGTGGATTTTTTGCATATAAAAAGGTATTACAATATAAAGAATCAGGGGAAAGCTTTAAGGATTTTCCGGTGAAATATACTTTAAAGAAAATGTGGAGAATCTTTCCTTATACGTTTATGTCTATGATACTGTTCGTTGTATTTGAGCTTCGAGAGCAGCTATTAAATGCTGGCATAAAAACAATTGGTCGATTTGCTTTATATTTTACAGAAAATATATCACTATTAAATGCCACTGGAATGATACCTAAAGAAGTTGAATTAGGTGATGGTTGGGTAATGAGTACCATGATGATGCCAATTCTATGGTACATCATTGTGCTATTTGTGATGCTACCGGTAATGATGTATTTGGTATATTATCTGGATGAGAAAATTGGATTATGGTTATATATTTTTCTTCCAATGTTTCTGTACGGTGTTCTGATTATGTCTACAGGAACCATAGATGGTTTTCATTATGAGATGATGATATATCCAGCATTGTGTATGAGAGCTTTAGCTGGATTGTTATTAGGAGCCCTCGTATATAGGGTAAGTATTGCGTTTCAAAAAAAGATTAGTAAAAAACGTTCCTTTGTTGTTGTTTTTGGACTGATTGAAATATTAGTTTATGTCTTTGTTGCGTGTCTTGCTTCTATAGAGAACTTAAGAAATGAAATAATAGTAATTGCATGCTTTGTATTAGGATTAGGGTTAACATTATCAGGAGCAACCTTTACATCTTATGTAAAGGGAAAAGTTATTTCATTTATGGGAGCCTTGAGCTTGCCAATGTACTGTGTACATATGATTGTTGTTGAGATGAAACCTGACTTTTCGCCATATATGGTGTATTTGATTACTATTTGTATTTCAATTGTAATGTGGTGCATTGTACAGGGAATCACATTTGTATCTAAAAAAATAAAGAGTAATAAAGAAGAAAGTAAATAAAATGAAGTTAAAGAAAGAAATACTTGGCTGGATATTAATAGTTATTATATGTGTTGCAATTGAAGTTTTGTTTTTCAATTTCCGCGCAATAGAATCATTGTCCTTCGAGGAAGCATCCTTTAAATCAGAGTACACAGTAGAAGATGATTCACTAATTATAGAAATGAGTGATATTAATCAGCATGTTGATAATTTATTCTTAGATGTAAATTTATGTGATGAGGATTCTGAAGTAATTAGTGGAGTACCTATAGATGTTATTGTTTCAAAAACAGATGCAGCAGACTCTACATATTATGAATTGCCAAAAAGCAAAATTGTAAGTGATAACGAACAAAGTAAGTATTTGCGTTTACATTTGTCTGGCGAGAGTAAGAAGATAAAGGTTGAGTTGTCCGCTAAAGAGAAAGGAAAGCTTGTTGTAAAGGATTTGGGTATAAACAAAAAAAGACCTTTTGATTTTTCCTTCGTAAGATTAATTGTATTGTTCGTTGTTTTCGGAAGCATTTATTTATTTAGAAATAAATCCATATTATTTAAAAGGGATTTTTCAATAAAAAGCAAAAAGCAGATAGCAGTAATGGTTTTGTTTTTCGCTTGTTATATTCTTTTTTCTTTAGGAGTTTTAAAGTGTAATTTGGCTTATGACGCATGGCGCACTGATCCGGCGCCTACCAGACAATATGAGATGCTAACAGAATCCTTAAAAGAAGGGCATTTGAATTTGGATTATGAAATAGCACCAGAACTAGATCAGGTTGATAATCCTTATGATTTTTACAGCAGAATAGAGGCTGGGGGTAATTATTTATTTGATATAGCCTATTATGACCACAATTATTATGTTTACTTTGGAATAGTTCCTGTATTGCTTGTATATTTGCCTATTTATCTAATAACAGGAATTCTATTAAAAACATATCAGGTGGTATTTGCCTTCGGAGTATTCTTGTTTATTGGAATATTCTTATTCCTATATTCATTGATAAAAAGGTATCAGTTGAAGGTTTCCTTCGGAAAGTTTTTGCTAGCAGATATTGCACTACTAATGTCGGCGGGAGGTATTGCTTTAGTTTACCCGGGAAATACATATTCTCTAGCAATACTATCTGCCATAGCATTTGTCTTCTGGGGACTGTCCTTTTGGCTATTATCATCTGATGGAAAGGGCAAAATATCAAAGCCTTTACTCATATTGGGAAGTATATGCATGGCATTTACTGCAGGCTGTCGACCACATTTGGCGATTTTAATATTAGCAAGCTTTGTGATTTTCTTTGAAGATATTAAGAATTCGAGATTTTTTTCAAAGAAGGGAATATGGAACGTGCTTGCAATTTCACTGCCAATTATAGTGGTTGCCATTGGTCTTATGACATATAATTACCTACGTTTTGATTCTATTATTGAATTTGGCGCAAAGTACAATTTTACCGGAGTTGATATGACTCATCAGGTGGGTTCAGGTGTTAAGTTTATTCAAGGAATTTGGGAATATGTATTTGCACCTATTCCAATAGTTGATCATTTCCCGTATTTGCAGCTAAGAGATTTGTCATCAGATTATCTGGGTTATTTTTATTTGCACGATATGTATGGAGGAATGATATGGCTATTCCCTCTGAGCATCCTTTCCCTAGGAATCTTTTCTGCAAATAAGAAGGGTGAGTTGAAGAAGTTTAGTATCTTTTTATTTGTAATAGGGTGTGTAATTGTATTAGCAGATATATGGATGGCAGGAATAACAACGCGCTATATGTACGACTTTACATTTATATTTGTAATTATTGGTGTGATAGTTTCATTTTGGAGCACTGATAGTACAAAGAACTCAGAAGGTCGAATCAAACACTTTTTGGTTAGTAGTGCAGTACTAGTTAGCTTTTTTATTCAGGTTGTTGCGATATTGATTCCTAATATTCAAAGTGGGCTGTTATTAAGGAATCCTGATTTGTACTATTCTATAGAGATTTTGTTTAGGATGTAGTGGGTAATATATGAAAAAAATTCAAACTTATCAGTACCTTCGCGGTATTGTTATAATATTAGTTCTGCTAGGACATAGCTTGTATATGGCAGCAGGTAGCAAATACGGAGGCTTTTCTTATTTTGATTTGATTCAAGGCGATGAATCAATGAAGATAAACAACGCGCTGCAGCTATTTGTGGATATGATATATGGTTTTCATATGCCATTATTCATGATGATTTCGGGCGCTGTGTATATGTATACAAGAAAAGAAATAAACACAATAAAGGAAGTTGGGATTTTTATTTCTAAGAAAGCAAAACGCCTACTAATACCATTTGTTCTAGTAACTATTTTTTGGCAGATACCATTAAAATACATCAGTGGATATTTTACCAATGGCATAAAGGACGCAATATTTGGTCAAATATTTTTATTTGGCAATAGCCATCTGTGGTTTATAGTAGTTTTATTTATTATATTTGTAGTAGTTGCCTTTATAGAGTATTTGAACATAAGTAAAATAAGTATAGTAATTGCCGTCGCTTGTTTTATAGCAGGATACTTTCTAGAAGGAAATATGATGCTATTGTCACTGCAATACGGCTTATGGTTTTTCCTAGGTGTTCTTTTTGAAAAATACATAAGGAAGAGAATAGAGAGTGGAAAATTATTTCTGCTTAAAGGATTACTAGCTGGAATTGTATATGTTGTAGTTTTTTTCATAGGAAAAACCTATTTTTATGAGGGTTTTTATAAATACATTTATACTATAATAACAGGTATCGTGGGTTCATTGTTTATACTATACCTGGCCTTGTTTATAGAAAAAATCAATTGGACAATATTTGAAAAGATCGGAAATGATTCATTTGATTTATATCTATATTCTGATAGTATAAACTATGTATTTTTGTTTGTTGCTGCAAATTATTTTCCAGAATTATATTCAACAGGAATCGGCAATTTTGCTGCATTTTTAATGAGGTTTGTTATTACCTTCTTAGGAGCGATAATTGTAGGGAAAATAGTTAAGGTTATTAAAAAATGGATATGGAGAAAAACATGAAAAAAGTAGTGGTAATTGGTGCTGGTCCAGCGGGTCTTACAGCAGCCTATGAGCTGTCTAAGCAAAAGAAGGAATATGACGTAGTTGTTTACGAAGAGAGTGGTACCTTTGGGGGTATTTCACGAACTGTAAATTATAAAGGTAATAGAATGGATATGGGGGGCCATAGATTCTTTTCTAAAGTAGACGACGTTAATAAGTGGTGGGAAGAAATGATGCCTACCCAGGGTGCACTATCCTTTGATGACAGGGAGCTATCTAGAAAAGGAAATATAGTAAAAAATGGTCCAGACCCAGACAAGGAAGACAGGGTAATGCTTAAGAGAAATCGCCTGTCACGTATTTTCTTTAAGCAGAAGTTTTTTGATTATCCAATTTCATTAAAGTTTGAGACTATTAAGAATATGGGATTCTTAACAACAATTGTTGTTGGATTCAGTTATTTAAAGGGAACAATATTCAAGAGGAAAGAAAAATCTCTAGAAGATTTCTATATAAATAGATTCGGTAGAAAGCTATACGAGATGTTCTTTGAGAAATATACAGAGAACCTGTGGGGAAGACACCCTTCTGAGATTTCTCCTGAATGGGGAGCACAACGTGTAAAAGGTTTATCGATAATGGCAATTCTTAAGGATATTTTCCAAAAGAAGGTGGGCAAAAAGGACCGTCACGTTGAAACGTCTTTGATTGAAGAATTCTCATATCCTAAGTTAGGACCAGGTCAAATCTGGGAAATAACTGCTCAGGAAATTATTAAAAACGGCGGAACAATTATTACAAATACGAAGGTTGAAAATGTTTGCACTAAGGATGATAAGGCAATAGGCGTAAACATTATAGAAAACAATGAGAAAAAGTTCGTTGAATGTGATTATGTAATATCTTCAATGCCTCTTAAGGATTTGGTTGTTGGAATGAATGACGTTCCAAAATCAGTTCGTAAAATAGCAGAAGGCTTGCCTTATAGAGATTACGTAACAGTAGGTATTCTTGTTAAGAAACTAAAATTAAAGAATAAAACTAACATCCCTACATTAAACGATATTATTCCAGATAATTGGGTTTATGTCCATGACCGTAACGTTACCATGGGTAGATTCCAAGTATATAACAACTGGTCTCCATATATGGTAAAGGATCCATATAATACAGTATGGTTAGGCTTGGAGTATTTTTGCGACGAGGGTGACGATTTCTGGAATATGCCTAACAAAGAAATTGCCAAGCTTGGCGCTAAAGAAATAATTAGAATGGGATTGGTAGAATCAAAGAAGGATTTACTTGATACGCATGTAGAGCGTGTAAAAAAGGCATATCCAGCATACTTTGATACATATGCTCACATTGATGAAGTAAAGGATTACTTGGCAAAATTCCCTAATATTTTATGTGTAGGTAGAAATGGTCAGCATAGATACAATAATATGGACCATTCAATGTGTACTTCCTTTGAAGCAGTAAAAAATATTAAAAACAACGTAACTGATCATACTAATGTCTGGTCGGTAAATACGGAGGCAGAATACCACGAACAATAATAGAAAGGGCAAATTGCCAAATATTTTGGTGATGCGTTGTTGTAAATGAAAGCAGTAAACATTATTAATAAAATCATATACGGATTAATTGCCATAATGTTTTTATATATTATTGGAATTAATTTGCTAATGAATAGAAGAGACCAATATTGGGCTTATTATGATTTTTCTGTTTCTAAGTGGATATTGTTTTTTGTTGCGATGGCGATTGTGGCTCTTATATTATTTTTTGTGAGTAAGTTAGCTAAGAAAGAGAAAGCAGATAACAAAAAATATCTGCTTTTCTTAGTAATATCATCGATTGTTTTGTTGATAATTCAAATAATTATTGTAAAAAACATATTCTTTCAAGTTGGATGGGATGTGTCTTATTTGAAGGAGGCGGCAGAACAATATGTTGATAATAATTTAGATGAGTTTCATAAGCATTATTTTGAGAAGAATCCTAATAATGTATTTATGTATGTGTTAACAATTGGTTTTATTAAGATCGGAAAGTATATAGGCTTTAATGGATATAAAGCCTTAGTATACGTTGGCGTGGTTTTAAATAATCTATCTGTTCTAATGACATCACTTGTTGTATATAAGGTTTCAAAGAAACGTGTTTGGGGATACGTTTCTTACCTTTTATCTGTCTTGCTTTTTGGGCTTTCACCATGGATGATAGCTCCTTATTCTGATATTTTTTCTATTCTTGTACCGGTACTAAGTCTTTACATTTTTCTTGTTGTAAGAGATTCGAAAATCAAATGGTTTATAAAGCCAATTCTCGTTGTAATATTGCCGAGTTTTGCTTATGCAATAAAGCCAACAAATCTATTTATTTTGTTTGCCATAGCGCTTTTTGAACTAATTCAAATAATAAGTAAACCAGACAAATTAAAATCCTTCCTTAAAATAATAATAGGTATTGGTGTGGGAGTAGCAGTAATCTTTTTGACAAAAGCAATAACATATAAAACCATTGATTATAAGGTTAATGATAATGTCGTTATGCCAATGAGCCATTACTTATTATTAGGCTCACACTATAATATGGCGGGTCAATACAATGGTTTTGATGATGACTATACCTGTAGCTTTACAAGTAAAGAAGAGAAGTCCAAGGCAGATATTGCTAAAGTTATAGAGCGATATAAAGAGATGTTTCCTATACAATATATGCAGCACGTATGCAATAAAACATTTCTTAATTATACCAATGGTATTATGGGATGGGGAAAAGAGGCTGGATTTGTACAGGAGCTGTATGAAAACGATTCAGCATTAGCAAACTCATTACGAAGCTTTTATTATGTGGGTGGAGATGTTGTGTTAAGAGAGGAAAATGCCTTTCCTGAAGGAGGAGATAATTTCTCGATTTTTGCCAACCTGTCTCAAATAATATGGTATATGGTTTTGATTTTGTGCTTTGTTCAATCCATAAGAATGTGTTTTACAAAAAAAACCAATCCAGAAGCTGAAGATGTGCCTGTCATTGCAGGAATTACGATTTTGGGATTATTTGTATTTTTAACTTTGTTTGAAACAAATGCAAGATATATATTTTCTTTGTTGCCTATATTTATTGCTTATATTTTTGCAATTAGACAGCAGGAAGAATAAGGTTATTGGAGAAATGTATGGAGCTTAAGAAGAAAAAAGCCTGGTTTTTAGGATTTTTGGCTGTTATAGAGATATTGCTTTTTCTAAGGGATTATGGTGGATATGTTAATTCATATAATTCATCTATCTTTGCCTTGTCATATAAATATGGTTTTATCTCAAGGGGACTAAGCGGAACAATTTTTCGTTTAGTAAATAAGGTTCTTCCTTTTGATATTATGAGTTATAACGGAGTACTAAGGTATTCACAGGTTGTTACAGCCCTATTTATGATACTCGTTTGGCTGTTTTGTTTTTATATTATATACAAATCAAATGAGAATAATTATAGACATATCCAAATAGTATCGGTTCTACTCGTTGTATTCTCGATTCCCTTCTTTTCTAATTCCTTTAATTTTGGAAGAGTGGACATTTATCTGGTAGCAACAGCAGTCCTTTGCGTTTTGATTTTATTATGGCGAAAAATGGAATGGCTTATAGTACCTCTTTCTTGCTTTGCCGTAATGTTTCATCAGGCATACGTGTTTATGTTCTTTAATGTAACACTAGTGATTCTGATTTATAGATTTATCGAATCAGATAAAAAAGGACGAGTAAAATATTTGGTATTGTTTATATTATCATTTGTAGGAGCATCGGTATTATTCTTATACCTTAATTTCTTCGCACATACAACGGATATAAGCATATACAATAATGTGGTAGAGGATGCGGTGACCTTGTCTAAGGAAGATGAGGGATATCACAAGGCCTTATTGCAGCACGAGGTGCTTGGTATAGACCCTACAACGTCAGAATGGGAACATCATCTTAAGAACTTTATTGAATTTCCTATTTTTGCATTAATAATGCTGCCATATATACTATTGGTGATACGCGTATTTGCAAATACAGTAAAAGAAGCGTCTCACAAGATAGACAAATTCAAGTATGTTGTTCTAGCCATTGGTATTTTGACAATAGTACCTATCCTGATTCTTAAGGTGGATTATGGCAGATGGATGTTTTCAATCATAGTTTATTATATATTGATTTTTACATTTTTAATTGCAACAGGAGATAAGCATTTTACGTTAGCTCTTAATGGTGAAATAGATAGAATCAAGACAAAGCCCTTTGTCCTTATCTTTTATGTTCTGCCATTAATGGTTACCCCAATGTGGGATGTTAATATATGTATGGTTTCAGCACATCTTGCTGGAGACTTGAACAGTAACTTATTACATTTATGGGTAGACTAGGAGACCTATACTAATGAATAGTAATGCTAAGATAAAAAAGCAAAACTTAATATTTCTATTAACACTTTTAGTATTTGCCATACTATGCTTCCTTAAAGACTTTGGAAGTGCTATGAGTCATTATAATTCCACCTTATATTCATTTTCATATAAGTATGGTTTTATTTCGAGAGGATTTGTGGGTTCCTGCTATCACGCTCTTAATAAGATAGTGCCAATAGATTTAATGACATATCAAAGCCTATATGTCTTTTCCATTGCAATGACCATAGTCCTTTTATTGACTATTTTCCTGTTCTATTATTATTGCCTGAGTAAATGCAGTGAGGAGAACTTACATAATATTAGAATGCTAATAGTATTTTTTTCTGTATTTACATTCTCTAATTTTTGGACAGCAGAGAACTTAGGAAGAATAGATATTTATTTTATTATACTTCTTCTTATATCTGTAATACTAGTTGTTGAAGACAAGCTGGCATGGTTGGTGATTCCACTAATTGGAATATGTATGTGCGTTCACCAGGGCTTTACATTTACAAATGCTAATTTAATACTTGCTCTCTTGTTCTTTAGGGCAATGACAAGTAAAGAAAAAAATACAAGAAAGAAATACTTAATATATTTTATAATTACATTTGCAGAAATATGCGTTCTGTTTTTGTATTTCGAATTGTTTAGTCATATGAGTGACACTGGAGTTGTTAATGAATTAATAAGTACTAGTATGAATCTTTCAAAAAGTGGCCATGATTATAATGAAACTATACTAAATCATGAGATTTTAGGACAGGGAGTTTTTGAGGATGAAATAGGTTATCACATAATTAATCTTAGAGAATTACCGTTTTTCCTAATAACATTTTGCCCATATATAATTATTTTTATTATCTTTGCTAAGAGGCTTCTCAAGGGAGAAAAGGGCACACAGCTACTAGGATATTTAGCAGTTGTGTTAGGAGGACTTACTTTGCTGCCGGAGATGATACTTAAGGTTGACTTTGGAAGGTATGCATACTATACATTTTTCTATTATATTTTGATTGTTATCTGTCTGATTGTTATGGGAGATAACAAGACAATAGATGCCTTTAATAGTGTAAAGCAGTCAGTGAACAAAAAAATCAGTTTTGGAAAACTACTAATAGTTTATCCATTGATATTTATGCCATTTTCAGATTGGTTTATATCAGATATTACATTAAGGCTTTGTGATATATTTTTACCAGGATGGTTATTTAAATAATAATTATGAAAAATATTTTTGCAGATGATAAGAAAAGAAACAATATAATATTCGGATTCCTATGGGCAATACTTACAGTAGGCTTATTCTTAACATGGTACGCTCATTGGTGCAAAATATATAACACATCACTCCTTGCCATATCTTATAAATATGGATTCACATCAAGAGGTCTTATTGGAACAATATATCAGACCTTAGGATCATTTCTAGGAGTTGATATATGGACATACGGAGCTGCTAAGAATTTTTATTTGCTATGCACAGCGATATTCTTTGGACTATTTGCAGTTGTAATGGTAATTGCCCTTAGAAAAACTGGCCAGAGCGAGAAAAAAATAATGCAGTATCTCATACTTCTACTTACGATATTTACTGTGCCAACCTTTGCTTGTGAATTTAATTTTGGAAGAATAGATATTTTTATGCTAGCATCAAGCCTGGTTGCTATTTTACTACTCTTAATTGAGAAAGCAGAATGGCTAGTTATACCCCTTAGTGCTTGTGGTGTTATGTTCCATCAGGGATATGTATTTATGTTTTACAATATTGTTCTTGTGATTCTGTTTGTGAAGATTATAGATTCTGACAAGAATAAGAAACGAAAATACATAATTATTATGGTGCTGTCAATTTTGATCTGCTGCGCATTATTTATATGGTTCCAAATTATTTATAGAGGTGGTGCACATGAGTATTTCGATGAGATTCTTGAGAATGCCAAGATGGTAGGAAGAAATGGAAAGGCTCATACAGATTTAATACGTGCAGAGATTCTGGGTATTGATTTAACAGAAGAAGAGAGAAAATACAGGCACTGTAATGTTGAAGAAATAATTGCCTGGATAGTGCTTATGTGCCCATACATTTTTATTGTAGCAAGGACATTTATAAGCCTGATTAAAAAGCAGAAAATGTTTTGGCATAAAATGAAATATTTGGCGTTGGGCATTGGTTCATTAACAATGCTTCCTGACTTTTTGTTCAAGGTAGATTTTGGCCGTTGGACCTACGCAGTGGTTTGCTACTATATGCTTGTCTTTATAGTAATGATAGCCCTAAGAGACAAGGATTTTATAGAAGAAGTACATAGGGATGTTAGTACTGTGCGTGGCAAAGTGTTTACGCCACTCTTATTTGCCTATCCGATGCTTTTTGTACCATTTAATGACATTGTTATATCGGAGTTGGTGGATAGAGTTTGTATTTTGGTAAGAAATATTTTTTAGGAACAGAGTATGCAGAAGATATTACAGGATGAAAAAAAACGAAATATGTTTTTGTTTCTGGTTATATGGGGAATTATTACCATAGGACTCTTCTTGAGAACATTTGACTGGATGGCAAATTCATATAATACTTCAATTCTAGCGATTTCGTATAAATATGGTTTTACATCCAGGGGATTAATAGGAACAATATATCAGTTTCTGGGAAATCTTGTGGGTGTAGATATTTGGAATTATTTTGTTGCATTAAAGTTCTATGTTATATGTACTATAGTTTGTTACATTGCATTTGCAATTATGATGCTTCTGTTTCTTAATAAAACAAGCATTGACAACAAAAAAATGCAGCAGTATTTGATATTGATAAATACTATATTCTTTATAACCATGTTCGCGGCAGAGAAGAACTTTGGCCGAATAGATATGTTTATGCTGGTGCTAACGATTCTTGCGGCCTACCTAATTGCCATAGAAAAATTTGTGTGGCTCATAGTTCCGCTTACGGCTGTATGTGTTATGTTCCATCAGGGATATGTGTTCATGTTCTATAATGTGGTGCTTGTTCTTCTGTTCTATAGAATACTAACTAAAGAGGGAAAGGAACGCAATAAATACGTAATAGTATTTGCACTTTCTTTAGTGATATGCGCCATTTTGTTCTTCTGGTTTCAGGTAGCATATAGAGGCGGAGCCCATGATTATTACTATGAGGCAAGAGAGCATGCCACCACCATGGGAGTTGAGGGCAAGCCTCATGATGAATTGCTACGGGCTGAGCTTTTGGGAGTAGATTTACATGATGAAGAATTAAAATACAGATTAAGTAACGTAATAGAGCTAATAATCTTCCTTGTTTTCTTCTCTCCTTATATTATATTTGTGGGAAAAGTACTTCTGCGAACCATAAAAAAACAAACAGAGCTGTCACGGAAGCTAATTTACTTAGCACTTGTTTTAGGACCATTGACATTACTTCCCAATTATATATTTAAGGTTGACTATGGAAGATGGACATTTGCTGCTGTAACCTATTTCTTGTTGATATTTATATTCATGTATTCTATTAACGAAAGAGACATAATAGAAAGTGTAGATGAAGGATTAGAACGTATTAAGAATCGAGTGTATAGACCGTTTATTTTTGTTACGCCACTTCTGTTTGTGCCATTTAAGGATGTGTCGGTTACTGTATTCACAGAACGATTGTGTGAGCTGTTTAGAAATATTGTTGGTATTTAGGAGATATGATGAAGAATTTTTTTAAGAGTAAAGATTTTTTGTTTTTAGTTTTGCTTGGAATATTTGGGATTTTATTTGTGATATGGAGCTTTGATGGCAATATAATCCCACAGAATACAACGCTTTATGCCATGACCTATGAATATGGATTTGTGTCAAGAGGTTTACTTGGAACTATATGGACTTATATAGGCGAGCTTACTGGGCTTAACACAATGTCATATAATGGCATATATGCTTTGTCAAAGCTGTTTCTTGTTATATTCTGTATTGTTTTAATGATATTCTTCCTTCAGATTATTCTTAAGACAAAAGAGCAGGATAAAAAATACATGTACTACCTTATTGTGTTTTTCTCCATTTTTAATTTCCCTATGTTTGCTGGAGAGCATAACTTCGGTAGGGTGGATGTAGTACTAGTAATAATTACTTTCATTTGTTGTATACTAATTGTTCAGGGATTCTTAGAGTGGCTTGTGCCGATTCTATGTGGTATAGCAATGCTGTTCCACCAGGGATATGTATTTATGTATGTAAATATTGTCCTGATTCTGTTGCTGTTTAAAGCATTAAAGGATACATCGAAGATTTCAAAAAAATATGCCACCCTATTTATTATTACTCTTGTAGTGGTTTCGGTTCTGTTTATTTATTTTGAGTTTATTTCTTCCTACAACCTGACAGAGTCACAGGCTACGCATATAGTTGAATACGCCAAAAGCCTGTCTGCAAATGGTAGTGATTATAGTGTGTCCTTGATTGACCATGAAGTTTTTGGCAAAGATGTATTTGAGGCTGAATGGCCATATCACTTAGTATGCTATATAGAAACGCCGATTTTTTTGGTTCTCTTTTCACCATATATTGTTTTATTTGTATTATTTTTTAGGAACATTTTAAGGGAGACAAAAGGGGACAAGCTTACCTATGTTAAGTATCTTTTCTTGCTTTTAGGAGGAGCGACTAATATACCAGAGATAATCCTTAAGACTGATTATGGAAGATATGCGTATTCATTAATATTCTATTATCTTGGAGCAATTCTTTGTCTGATGGCAATGGGTGATAAGATAATATGGAATAAATATTAGTAGCATATCCTATAGTATATATGCCATTTTATGATGTATATATTTGCAAAGCAATGGGAAGATTTGTGTATCATGTCTTCGGCCTATAGGGAAAGAATAGGAGTATAGATTAGAATTAAAAATGGAATTCTTACTTAGAGATAACCAAAAAGAAAAAATACAAGTTGTAAGAGCTGTTGCTATTTTTATGGTAATAGTAACCCATACCGTTCTTTTTAACCCCTATGAGATATATATAAGACCATTTGTTAATCCGGCGGTTGGAATCTTTATATTTCTTTCAGGTCTTTTGACCAAGGAAGAAATACAAGGCAAAGAGATACTTTCCTTTTACAAGAGAAGGCTTCTTCGTGTGTTTATTCCATATACATTATGGTCAATTATTTACGTTGTGTTTCAAGGAAACTATGACACGGCAATAAAGGACTATCTTACAGGTAATTGTTGTAGCACCTTTTATTATATTCTTGTCTATATGCAGTTAGTTGTAATTGCGCCACTTGTAGGAATGCTTATTCGTTCTAAGCTGTGGTGGATTGGCTTTATTATAACTCCGGTTGCTATAATTGCCGAATATATATTAGCTTACTATGGAATAAATCTTACATACCCATATAATATTAACAATTTTCTTGTATGGTTTATTTTCTTTTATATGGGAATGTTTATAAGAATTAGGTATAAGAATAAGAAGAAGGTTTCGTCCACAGGGATAAATGTAACATGCATAATACTAATACCTTTATGTATAACTCTTGAATTGTTAGAAGGTCATTTTTGGCTTTCAATGGGAAGAGATGATTTTGCCAATACTCAAGTAAAGCTTTCTGCTATGTGTACAGCAATAGTGGTGTGTATTCTTATAGCCTCAATTATACTTAATAATAGCGAGAGAAAACCATTTAAATTATTTGTCTTAATAGGTGATGCATCATTTGGATTATATCTGATACATCAGCTTTTGATTGGGATATGGGGAAGGTACTTTCCTAATCTTATAATTGCAAGTGATTATTGGTTTATTATTGAAGCGGTTATTGTACTAATAATTGGATTTATTATTATTTATATATTACAGAGGATTCTTGGGAAGAAGATAGGTCGTATATTAGGAGTGTATTAATGAAATACTTTGATAAGAGAGAGAAAATATTAATAGGTATAACATTTGGTATAAGCTTGTTATACGTATTTACAGTATCACACATAGATTGCAACACAATAACCATGTGGGGATATGATTTATTGAAAACAATTTTTGATGGTTCAGTTAGTCGTTATCCTGAGTATACTCATGAGATGCATTATTTGCCTAATAATTATAGTTTGTTTGATAATTTAATAACGGCAACATTTTTGTTGCCAGTTTTTTTGGTGGAATTCTTTGCAGGAATTGCTATTAATTCTGTTGTATATGACATATGGTTCAAAGTACTTATTATTGCAGTACATATCATAGATATTATAATTTTGTATAAACTGTTAGATATGCTCAAGTTTGATCAGGCTAAGAAGATTAAAGGAATAATCTTATATATGCTTTCTTCAGTAGTATGTATAGGTGTAGTAGGCAAAGGACAGGTAGATATATTTACTGTTACATTTATTATGTTAGGAGCAATATGCTTCATTAGAGAGAAGTATATTTATATGTCAATCCTTTTAGGACTTGCCTTTTTGACAAAGCCATTTGCATTGCTAGTAATTGCTCCTTTTTATCTTCTGGCAATATCAAGATTCAGAGAAAGAGTATTCTTATATGGAATCATATCAGTAATACCATATGTGTTGGATTATACAGTAACAAGGATTATTATGCCAGGCTACGCCGAAATGAAGGCCCTTAATGCAGAAATATATAAAGAGGCGGAAGGGTCAAGTAGAATTGAAGAATTATTCAGTGTTCGTATTAATAGCGTATATGTATTTATTGCAATAGTACTTATAATCTGTTTTATAGCCTTTAGAAAGGGCAAGAATCATGAGATTGGCTTAAAGGATTATTTGTTTTATCCAACCCTTATGTATATAGCTTATGGAATCTTTGTTGCTCCTTCTTGTAACTGGTTTATAACAATTATTCCTGCTTTGATTATAATGGGTCTAAGCTTTAAAAAAGAAGAAGATTTTGAATTATTATATTTTGGATGTAATATGGGCGTTATTGTATATATTATCTTTTCAGAGAGATTCTTTAGACCAGGAATAAAATATACATTTCTGAATTTGCTTGGGCTTGATAATGGCCCATCATTTATATATGAAAGCTTAAGTGATAATAGAAAGATGTTTTTAATAATTGGCGCTACCATTTATTTAATATGTATGCTTATAATTTGTGCGGTGTACTATATAGAGAAATCTAATTATTACAAGCCAAAACTTACTAATAGAGAAGCAGCAAAATGGTATAAAAATACTTGTTTTTATATTCAATTTATACCAGTGATTTCATATCTCATTATGAATTATGTGACAATTACAAATGTCTAAAGAAGCATATAATAGCTACGAAAAGAGATACTATGATACAGTTCAAGAAAATACTAATAATAATAACTGAGATATTTATAATAGCTACAGCCTTGTTTTTAGCATTAGTTGTATTTTTAATAAAGCCAGATAAAGAAAGCTATGTATTTGATCTTTCTCAACAGGTTTTTATTTCGGATGTTGTTCCTAATGTAGTATGGCTGCTGGTTTTCCTTGTAATACTGTTGGCGTTCTTGTTTCTTTTGAAAAGAAGAAGTGAGATAGAGGATATATTACCAAAAAGGTTTTTAATTGTTGCTAGTATTTTGCTATTAGCTTTGCAAATGTTACTGGTGTATTCAATATATTTTGTTGTAGGAAATGACGCAGGAATTGTTGCAAAAGGGGCGCAATATTTCGTAGATGGTACTTTTGATGAGTTTTATAATTTGCGTTATTTTCAATATGCGCCTAATAATCTTTATATTTACGTATTCTATATAATTGTATTTAAAATCTCTAATATCTTTAATTTAAACGCAAGCCTTTTATTAGCAGTGATATCAGCGGTGTTTGCTAACATATCGGTTTTACTATCTGCGCTTTGTGTATGGGAGATAACGAAACGAAGAAGTTATGTCTATTTTTCATATATTGTTGGTGCACTTCTTTTTGCATTACAAGCATGGATTGTTGTTTCATATACTGATTCTTTGTCAATTCTATTTCCAATTCTAACATTATATATTTATCTAAAAATGCGTGATTGGAAGGGGAATGTGATATTAAAATGGCTGATAATATCAATAGTTCCTATGCTTTCATATTACTTAAAGGCGCTAAATATTATTATCATAATAGCGATACTAATATCGTCTTTTTTGCATAACAAAGAAGGGTTAAAGAAGGTATTAATGTCATTGGCAGGTGAGATGGTCGCTTTTTTGATCGGATTCTTACTACATTTTTGTATTGAAAAGGCTGTAGGTGTTACTCCAGACGACAACAAAAAGTTGGATATTTCATGGTATCTTTTGTTAGGCTCAAATTATAATTCATTTGGTCAGTTTAATTTTGAAGATTATTATTTGATTTTTTCATATGATGATAAAGATGAAAGAGATCGTGAGGTGTTAGAACACGTAAGTAGTAGAGTGGCTGATATGGGAGCACTAGGCTTGGCAAAGCATTGGGTTAATGAAAGCCATGTCTTCTTTAATGACCCAACATTTGGATGGGGTGTGGCAGACTACACCTTTGAAGATATTCCCGAGAGAGAAGATGAATTGTCGCAAGTCATAAGAGATATATATTATCCTGAAACAGGGTATGGATTTGTTCTGCGTAATCAGGTATATGGATATGGGAATAATTATTGGTTATATGTTGTATTCAGACAGATAATATGGATACCTATCATATCATTAATGCTGTTTTATTTTATATTTAAGAGAAACAAGGAAACAGTTGCAGGAATCCTTTCACTAACCTTTGTAGGAGTTTTTCTCTTTTCCATGTTATTTGAAACAAGTTCACGTTTGTTAATTAGTTATTTGCCTATTGTTGCTGTGATTTCGGCCATTGGATTACGTGATGTAGTTGATTTGTTAAGAAAGAAAGTAATAGAGAAGGTAATAAAGAAAAGACCAGTGAAGTGAGGAAGCTGATATGAATATATCAAAAAAGGAAAATAATAGCATTTCTTTTTGGCGAATAGTATTTACGCTTCTTATTGTGATGCTTCATTGTGGATATACACAGGGAGGATATATCGGTGTAGAGTTTTTCTTTCTTGTGTCTGGATTTTTATTAGGGAAGAGCTATTATGGCAATGAACAAACATCTATAAAGCAATATGCAAAAAAAAGAATTATAAGATTATATCCAATGTATTTGATTGCAATAGTAATATTTGTATCATTGCTTTCTATACTAGAATTCTATTCACAGGGTTTTTCAGGCAGACTGTTTTTTGTAAGTATAATTGAGAAAATAGCAGCAAATTGGAAAAGTATCTTTATGCTCCAATTGTTTGGGCCAGGAGCGATTACTATTAATGCACCGGCGTGGTACGTGGTTGCATTATTCTGGGTTTCCTTGGTATATTACATTTTAATGAAAATCATACCGAAAAAGGGGCTTAATATCTTTGTTGCCATCACCTCTGCAGCAGTATTGATTTATTGCTTTATATTTGTAGGCCATTTGGATTTGTGGGAGGAAAAGACCCTTTTTATAAGTCAGGGTATTTTCAGAGCATATGCTGAAATAGGTCTTGGTGTATTATTATATAATTTAAAGGAAGTAATAGAGAAAAAAATACAAATAAAAGCAAAACTAGCTTTTGTTGTTGAGATAATTGGATTTGCAGTTGTACTTGTTGTTACTATTTTTACAAACCACACCAGGCTTGATTATCTTCTGCTTTTGATTATGGCAGTATGCGTCTTTTTGTCATTTTCAGAACATAAAGGTACTTTGTTTAAGAATAAGGTAATTAAAACCATAAGTGGGTATACATATGGAGTATACATGAATCACTCCATTTTTGTTTTTCTACTTATGACATTTGCCATACCTTTTGATACATCACATCAGATAGTTAAGCTATTATGGGTTCTTTTTGCGGCCACAGTGTGTGGGGTACTTTCAGAAAGCCTGATACGTATAACCATGAAGAGATTAAATAAGATGAATAAAAAATCAGTATACTGTGGCATTGTTATGTTCGTTGTATCTATATTATGGATATATAGTCTTAGGGATATTAGAGGTTCTCTTTTGACATATATTATAATTGCGATTGTTTCTGTAGTAATGTGTATACGAACTCGAGACAAAATTAACAAACCATCAGTTAAAAATGTAGTTTTCTTAATTTCTTTGTTACTGTCAGGCCTAGTTGCCTTAGGTAATTATTATGTGTTCGAGGATTTTGTTGGAGTTAAGAAATACGCTGCAATAGTTTTAATGCTTGCCACAGGCTTTTTTGTTTTTTATTATATTTTCAGATTTGGATATGTACAATTAAAAGATTTTACATTTAAGACAAAAAGAGAATATAAACTATCTAGCGGCATTGTATGTATATCTGCATGTGTGATATTCATATTAATTAATGTACTAATTCTTATTCTATGTAAGTATCCGACGGATTATTTCTATGATTCATTATGGCAGTTAGGTGAGATTAAAACAGGAAATTATACAAACCATCATTCCATATACCATACCTGGCTGCTTGCACTGTTTTGTAAAATGGGATATGCCACCGGAATTGGACTGGCTAATGCGTTATTCATATACACCATATTTCAAATAGTTATAGTAGGACTAATTGTTGGCTATTACATTAAGACATTGTATGAGATGAGGGCACCAATAGTGCTTATAGTATTAAGCTATGCATTTATGGTTTTTAATCCTGTCAGCCTGAAGTATGCGACCTTCGTTAATAAAGATCAGTTATATTCATATATGGCTCTTTTATTTCTACTAGCATTAACACGTATTATTCTTAGTATTGGACGTGCCAATAAAAGGGATTGGATATATATGGTAATAGGAGGATTGGGATTTGGACTGTTTCGAGGAAATGGATTTGTAATTCTCCTTGCGACTATGATAGCGGCATGTATAATGAAAACGCAGGTAAGAAAAAAACTTATAGCAACCTTTGCCTCTTTGGCAGCGGTAATACTTATTCTTAATATTCCAGTAAGAGCAGCTGCAGGTGTTAAGCCTACGGAATTTTCAGAACAGTTATCTATTCCAATTCAACAGGTAAGCCGCGTTGTTTATGATGGTTGTGAGCTTACGGATGAAGAAAAAGATATGATTTTTACCCTTGTGGAAGAGGACGTAATTAAGGAACAGTATATGCCACATATTTCCGACAATATGAAGGGAATAATTCAGATTCACAAAAGGGATGATTATTTTAAGGAAAATATTATTGACTACGCAAAACTGTATATAGAACTTGGAACCCAATATCCCGCTGAATATGTTAAGGCATGGGTGGATCAGACTTACGGTTATTATACGCCAGGGTATGGTAACTCATCACTGGAATTTGGACCTTGTGATCCAAATGGTCAGGTGTGGCTAGATATTATATACGAAATAGAATACGACAGAAAAATCATTATTCCAAGTCTTGTTGATTTCTTAAACAATTATGCTAAACTATTTGAGAATAATCCTATTCTTTATCAATTCCTTGAAATTGGAGGATTAGTGTATTTGACACTTTATTTGTTTGTAATTAAGATATGGAAGAGGAATAAGACTTTATTTATTGAAACGGCGGGGCTAATATCCGTTGCAACACTTTTAATCGCAACGCCCTTAAGTACATCTATAAGATATACATACCTAGTATTTTTAGCCATATATCTTTCAATAGCGACAACCTTTTACAAGAATAATAAAGGGGAAGCAGAAGGTATTATAGATGCAAAATTAGAAGAAGGAGAGTAAAAGTATGAAGACTTACGGTGTAATTATGGCAGGTGGTGGTGGAACAAGATTCTGGCCACTTTCAAGACATGAGGTTCCAAAGCAACTTCTCAATTTATCAGGCAAAGAGAAGATGATCAATGAGACGATTGACAGGGTGGCTACCCTTGCGGCCAAGGATGATATATTCGTAGTTACGAATGTTGACCAGGTGCCAGGAATGAAGGCTGCAACTACTGGAAGACTTAAGGAAGATCATATACTATCGGAGCCTTCGGCTAGGAATACGGCTGCGTGTATTGGATATGCAGCATTTGAAATTGTGAAGAAATATGGTGATGGAATAATGTGTATTTTTCCATCAGATCATTTCATTAAGGATGAAAACGCATTTACAAGAATTCTAAAGGAGGCAATCAATGTTGCCCAAAAAGGATCCCTTGTAACACTTGGTATTACACCTACGTTTCCATCAACAGGCTATGGTTATATTAAGTTTGATAAGAGCGAGACTACACTTGATAAAAAGGTAGTAGAATTCAAAGAGAAGCCTGATGAGGATACTGCTAAGAAATACGTTTCTTCTGGGGAGTATTCATGGAATTCAGGTATGTTTGTATGGCAGGCATCTGTTATCTTAAATGAATTCAAAAACCTTCTTCCTGATGTATATGAATGTCTTGAGAAGATTGGTGATGCTCTTGGAACACCTAAGGAAGCTGAGGTAATCAACGAAGTGTACCCAACTATCCCGAGCATATCAATTGATTATGGAATCATGGAAAAATCAGACAAGGTTCGAGTAATATCAGCCGAAATGGGATGGAATGATGTTGGAAGCTGGGATAATCTCGGTGTGCTTTACGATGAAGATTCAAATGGCAACATTACTGCAGGAGATTTCTTAGGAATTGATACTAAGAATTGTATAACATATTCTAGCAAACGTCTTATATCTACCATAGGAGTAGAAGATCTTATAATTGTAGAGACTGATGATGCTATTATGGTAATTGATAAGAACCGTGCTCAGGATGTTAAGAAGATAGTCGATTCCCTAAAGGATCAGGGTAGAAATGATCTACTATAGAAAGTGAGTATTGCGATTTAATGCGAGTAAAATATATTGATTATATAAAATGTATTGCAATATTGTGCGTAATAGTTATTCATTTGTGTGGAAGGTATAGATATGCAACCGTATCTGCCGAGGAATATATGGCTACTTTTGTGCTGGCATGGATTGTAAGAACTGGTGTCCCCCTATTCTTTATGTGTACAGGTGCACTATTCCTTCACATTAAGGAAATGGATATAAAAAAGCTTTTTACAAAAAACATTCCGAAGTTAGTCATCTGTTTGATACTATATTCCTTTATATATTCTGCATTTATGAAAAGGGACCTTTTAATAGGGCAGGAAATGGGCGTGCTTACATTCGTCAAAGAAACAATAAAGGAAATAATTGGAGGAGATGGGGCCGCTCCATTATGGTACCTATACGCCATAATATGTGTATATCTAATGCTTCCTATTTTTAGGGTAATTGTTGATAATGCCAGCAAGAAGCTTATAGAATACTACCTTATTATGTGTTTTATAGCTGCTGTTTTGCTTATGTTTATTAATGTGCCTCAATTAGCAATTTTAGCTGGTTGGACACACAATATGAACTATATCTGGTTTTTCTGTGGGTATTCAATATACATTGTAGGTGGAGCCTATATTGCGAAGTATGATGTTTCGAAAAAGGTAAGATATGTAATATATGCTCTGGCGGTGATTTCATTGTTTTTTGTTGAGGTTTCCAAAAAACAGTTTGAAGGAAATCCGGCACCAGGGGCCTATAATATAAATGATTATTTGTCACCACTTACAATGATTTATGCTATGGCAGTGTTTATTTTAATAAAAGAGTGCTGCTCAAGGAAAAAGGAAGATGGTAAATTATATCCAGTTATAAAATATATTTCCCAGAATACTTTGGGTATATACTTGATACATAGCTTGATTGTTGACACACTAGAAATTGTGTTACCTCTTAATGGTAATTTATTTGTAGTGATTCCTGTTCATTTTGTACTAGCGTTACTAATAACGGTTTTAATAGTATTTGTTCTAAAGAAAATACCTTTTGTTGGGAAATGGGTTGTGTAGATAGAACCAGATAAATTATATAATATATCCTATGACAACAAATACACTAATAAGCAGGCTTGGTATAAAGGAAAGTATTGTGGTAAGTAGAGGATGAGTCTTTTCGTCCTCTATTTTACTATTATATTTTCTATGTAAGATAATAACTGATATTATATAAACAATAGAAATAATCGCTAGAAGAACGATTGAAATTGTTGCTATGTTAGGAATTATACTATTAAGGTACTCTCCTGCATTGAACCCATTATATGTTAGAGCTTTGCCAACGAGACCGGCTTCACCGTATGAAGTAACAATGTTGCCTTCGTCAAAGTATACTATTCCACACAGACAGTAAATCAATTCTAGAAATAGAAAAATATAATAGGCAATCCTGCTTCTATTACAAAAGGCTATAAGCATAATACTTGTTGCAGCAAAATAAATAAACCACTGAGGATGCTGTCTTACTAGAGTTTCAAATATTACAAGTAGGATGGTTTGACACAGCAATACATCATATATGGTTAGCGTTCTAAATTTGCCCCAAACAAGGAAAAATATGCAAACCAAAGCTATTAGAATTATTACAACAGGAATATTGAAAATTGTCCATTGCATTAGACGTGGATAGAATACAAAAGTAGACCAAAATTTCGAACCACGAGAATAATCATTTATTAATATGTCAGATAAGTAATTATGCAATAGATATACGCAAGGAATAATAATGGCAGATATGATAGAAATCTTTCTGTTCTTATACCAGGCATATATTATAAGAGGAACTATTATAAAGACAACGAATGGCTTAAGCAATATGCTGATTATAGAAAAAATTATAAAGCTAGGATATGATTCTTTCTGTAGTGAAAGAAAGCTAAGCATTGCAAATAATAGTCCGAGTGAGTCGATTTGTCCCATTCCAATACTATAGAATTGTACAAAGGGACTTAGAAGAAATATAAGTGAAATAGAAATTTGTTTATTTCTATTTACGCTATTATGCTTTAATATTAGTTGCATTATTTTGGCAATACCTAAATTAGAGATAATAAGTAATACTTTAATCCAAAGAATATATAGCCATAGATGAGATTCGAGATGAAAGATGTTAAGAATTATATATAGTGGTAAAATCCACAAAGAGGAGACAATGTTTAAGAACAATGGATAATTGGTCTCAAGATTAATGGTGGCAAGAACATGTTGGTACTCTGAGAAGTTCCCTTCGCGAATACAATCGAGAAGGGTGGTCCACCAAATAGCAAGAACTGATACATCGTAAACATGTGCAAATAAAATAGTGGATATGATGCTTACAATAATTACAAAAATAAGGGTTTTTACAGGCAAAAAAGTTGATGCTGTTTTTATTTTAGAAACCATTATTAATCCTTCCCTTTAATTCCAACGCGCATATTTTATCATAGGAATTACTTTGATTGCAAGGAGAATGAGGATTATTTATAATTAATAGAATAAGAGAGGAAGAAGTTATGAAAAAGTATTGTTCAAGACTGGATTTGCTACGTTTCTTAGCAGCCCTTGCAGTAGCATTTTTCTTTCACTATATCATTGTCTTTGGCGACTCTCCAGTAGGTGGCAATATAATAGGAGATGCACTTAATAAGTATGGAGGATATGTTGTAGAGCTTTTCTATGTCGTATCGGGCTTTGTTATGTATATAGCATATTCTGAGCGTATTAGAGAAGGAAATACCGTTTTCACAAAATATTTGACTGATAGAATAGTAAGATTATATCCTGCAATGATTATATCCGTTATTGTAACTATAATACCTATGTGGCTCGGATATGCTTTTTGGGATGAAGCAGTAGCTAACGACAGTGCAGTTACTTTATTAGCAATATTTCTTAATCTGTTGGGATTAAATGGAGGAACTGTTTTAGGCTTTACGTCCTTGACATCAGTTAACGGCCCTTCCTGGTATATAACAGTGCTTCTTATCTGTTATCTATTATTCTATGGAATTATTAAACTGTGCCGTGGCTCTAAAGGGGCAGAAAATGTGGCATTTATGGTTATGATTATTCTTGGGATATTCTTCTACATGAATCCTTTGAATATACCAATGATGTTCGTATGCTGTGCAAGAGGATATGTATTCTTCTTCATAGGAATATTCTTAGCACAGATTTATGGCAAGAGTAACAAGATAGGAAATCTTGTTATGTGTGCTATAAGTATAATATTGGTTTGTATGTATTTCTTTGCCAGTGAGCACGGACTTTTTATGAGTGACAGCTTAGAATTTGGACTATTTATCGTATGTCCTATTGTAATGTTCTTTATAGGTTTTTTCCCGTTAGAATATATATGCTCAAATGTTGTTGTGAAGTTCTTAGGGGGAATATCCTTCGGCATATTCTTATGGAATCTGCCAGTATTTATATGGGTACATTTCATAGAGAAATATATGGATGAATCCTTTGACTATGGCAGCACAACAACATATCTGATTATCGTTGCAATTAATTGCGCTGTAGGGGTTCTGTCCTACCTATTAATTGATAAACTTCTTGTGAATCGTATCAAGAATAAACTATAATAGAATAGATATAATAATATAAAGCAAATCATAGGTGGCAATAATGGAATTAGAGAAAAAGAAAAAAGTAGTGCTTATTGTTATGATTGCTCTTGCAGTATTCGTTATAGGGGCTGCTATTTATTGTTCTGTTATGTTGAAGGGTAATAAGAAGAAAACTATAACCTGGCTGGCAGCAGGAGATAGTATAACCTGGGGAGAAGGGGACAATCTAAATAGCTACATAGATTACATAGCCATAAAGCATCCAGAGATTATAATTGATAAAAGGGGAATCCCGGGGATGAATACGGCAGAGCTTGTGTCGTACTCGCAGATTGATTATTTTAATATTGATTATACTCCAGACATTGTTACAGTGCTTATGGGGACAAATGATTTTGGCGTTGACGTTCCCCTAGATCAATATGAGAAAGACTTAGAGAATTTGATAACAATATTAAAAGAAAAGTTCCCTCATTCAAGGATAATCTTTTTGACGCCACTATACAGAGACTATTATGGTGACAAAGGATATATTATGAGGGGAATGATTAACCATAATGGTAATGTCTTATATGATTATTGCAACCTGATTAAAGAGAAATCAAAAGAGAATGGAATAGAAGTAATTGAATTAAGTGAAGACGAATATTTCAATAAGGATAATCTAGAGGAATATACTGTAGATGGTCTTCATCCTAACAGTAAGGGAAACAGATTAATTGCTGACAAGCTGTACAAGGCTGTTATTACTAATGATTAGTGGGAATGTAAATATGATTGATACAAGAAAAAAAGAAATAAGAAGATATATGATTCTGCTATGTATAGTGGGTTTTTGTATATGTCTTGTGAATTATCGTGGAAGAGTAATTGCATATAATACAACTATGCTGGCATTATCCTATGAGTATGGGTTTACTTCAAGATCATTACTTGGAACATTGTATCATGGTCTTAACGCCATACTGCCAATTGATATAATGCAATACAATGCAGTGCTGGTATTTGCATTAGTTGCCACAGGTCTAATATTCATTTTCCTGATGTATTTCGTCTATAAATGTCTATGTAGACTTGAGGGCAAATCATTAAAGTATGCTGAATATGCCTTAATGCTTTTGTCAATATGTATTATATCAACATTTACATTTGCCAATAATTATTTGCGCGTTGATATCTTCATGATTGCCACAAGTCTTGCTGCAGTTCTTGCAATGTTCAATAAGAAGACGGAATGGCTAACCATTGTATTCTCTGCCATAGGAGTAATGTTTCATCAGGGATTCGTACTTATGTATTTTAACATAATCCTTGTATTGTTATTCTATAAATGGATGTCTGAGAAGAATAAGGTCAAGTATGCAATATTGTTCTTTGCATCATTTATTGTTGGTTCAGCCTTGTTTATATGGTTCGAGCTTCTTAGCAGGTCCAAGGGAACGGAGATAATTGATACAATTCTTCAGGATGCCACGAATCTTTCTAATAGAGGAATATTCCATACAACACTTCTGTATCATGAGGTGTTAGGTGTTGATGTATCAGGTTCAGAGACAAGCTTTGTACATATGAATCATGTTCAGTTTATACTATTCGCAATAGTGTGTCTTCCTGTAATAATATATATATTTAGATTCTTTATAATCCTTATTAAGAAGGGTGAAGGTCTGCCAGCTAAGTTAAAATACCTAGCAGGACTTGTTGGTTCACTAACAATTATGCCAGATATGTTATTCAAGGTAGATTACGGTCGATGGGTAATGGCTGTAGCGGCGTATTACTTGATAGTTATTGTTGGTATGGCAGTTTTTGAAGATAAGCTGGTTATAGAACAGATAGAGAAAGATTACATAATGATGAAGGCACATCCTTATATAATAATTCTATGTGTTATGCCAATAATAATTGTTCCGTTCTTAGATGTTGACATTGATATATTAACTAAGAATTGGCAGAGATGGTTCCAAAGTAAGAGTCTAATATTTTACTAATTATAGATTTGTGTTCATATAAAGGGATATAAAATGGATAAGAATAATAAGAAAAAAGATATCGTATATATAGGCGCATCAATCTGTTTTATGATACTTCTTGTAGTTAGATTCTGGGATAGAGAGATTCAGGATACTAATCATTTATTAGAGCAGATGAATGTCCTTCGTATAGGCGAGATTATAACGATAATCTTCTTCGGTGTTATGATTATATATATGTATTTTACACTTAAGAGGAATGAAGGTGCTGTTAAGAAAAGTGTATATTTTTTATTAGCACTTCTTATGGTACTAATTATACCGATTTATCTGTGTGACAACTATTTTGGCACAGGTGATGTGTATTCCTGGGTTTTAATACTAATTGCGCTTATATGTGCTATTGCAGCGGACATAGATTTTATTGCTGTAATTCTATTGCTAGGGGCACAACTACTATGTCCTATGCATAATCTCGCAGGAATTTTTGCAGTGTTCATCGTATTATTATATAAGTCAATTATTCAGAAGAAAAAGGCATCTACGGTATGGCTCGTTGTAGGAGCAATACTGTATTGGGCAGAATATGTAGGACTTTATATGACGCATCATTTAAGCGGTGCAAGTATGCATAGAATATCCTTGACGAAGTTTATAGTTTCAATAGTTCTTCTTAGCCCTATAATAGTATTCGTTTTGAAATTCTTATGGGATATGATTAAGGCAGGAAAAACTAAAGAGAAGCTACTGTATATTGCCGTTATCCTTGGAGGAGTTGTTAACTTCACTGTGCTTACAATAATGGGTGATTATTGCAGGGCGGTAGTACTAACCACAGCATATTTTGTAGTAGTATGTTTGTCGCTTTTGTCTCTAAAGGACCAAAGCTTCATTACGCAATACAATAAGGCTAGAGAATTAATAATCGAGAAGATACCAGTTCCAATTGCTATAATAATATATGTGTTTGCAATCATTACTTATTGGTACTTTGCAATGGATGAGATTTATCCAGATATCTTTATCGAGTTTAATGCTAATATGTAGAAGGGACTATATGCAATGGCTAACACAAAGCAGAGAAAACTATATCTTGATTTTCTTAGAATCATAGCAATTATATTTGTTATATACAATCATACAAGTGAAAAGGGGTATTACTTATACGCTTTTGACTCGCCTTTTATACTTAAGATTATATATATTGCAGCAGGAGCTTTTATTGCAGTGGCGGTGCCTATTTTCTTCATGATATCAGGATCATTATTAATTCCAAAAGAGGAATCAATAGGAGATTTGTATAAAAAGAGAGTGCTAAGAATGGTAATTGTTCTAGTAGTATTCTCGGCATTGCAATATGCGATTCAGATTGCAACTGACAATATAGAGCTGTCCTTTAGATATTTTATAACACATATAACAACAGAGGGTATCGTTAAACAGTATTGGTATCTATATGCTTACCTTGCATACCTTATTTGTCTTCCGCTGCTAAGGAAGATGGCGAAGAACATGACCAACAAAGAGTTCAAATATTTGTTTGCCGCTTTTCTTCTTATAGAGGGATTACTTGCATCAGTGTTATTTATCTTCGATATTGGAGAGATGACAGGGTTCTTTAACATTCCATTTTTTAATAATGTGGTTATATATCCCTTGTTAGGATATTATATGGAGCATAGAATGACTAAGGAGCAATATACATTAAAGGGAGCCCTTATATTCATTGCCTTGATGATTGCTGTGCTAGCCCTTATTGTTGTTAATACATTACACAGAAATCTTCCTTATGAACAGTTTACAGCATACGATAAGGGATTATTCGTAACAGGATTCACCGCTGTATTAGATGCAGGAGTATTCTATATAGTGAAGCTTATATTTAAGGACAGGACAGCTCCTAAAGCGCTGGAATTCATAATTACAGCATTAGGCTCCACTGTATTTGGGGTATATCTTATAGAGAATATAATTAGAAACAATACTGAAGTTGTGTATAATGCAATGGTTCCTTATATAGGGAGATTCCCATCTGCGTGGGTGTGGAGCGTGTTTGTGTTTTTGGTAGGAGCTGTAATTATATATATTATAAAGCTTATACCAGGGGTAAAAAAACTGTTGTAGACAGGGTCTGGCATTTGAATAGGAAAAGGGGAATACATTATGAAAGCAATAATTCTTGCAGGTGGCTCAGGTGACAGACTCTGGCCTTTATCAAGAAAGAATTATCCTAAGCAATTCATACAATTTAATAATGAGAAGTCTCTGTTTCAGGATGCCATAACAAGGAATATTCCCTTCTGTGATGAGTTTATAATTGTTGCTGATAAGGATTATGAAGAGATAATTGAAGGGCAGCTTAAGCAGTTTCAATCTGTAAAATATACTTTGTGTATGGAGGAAAAAAGCAAGGGAACTAATGTGGCTATAGCAACTGCGCTTGATGATATAGAGGATGAAGAATATGTCTTCGTTGTTCCATCTGATTTGTTAATAAGTGGCAATAGCTATTCTACCCATATATATGATGCTAAGGAGGTTGCCCAGGGGGGAAGAATATGTTTGTTTGGCATTATTCCAAGTAGCAGTAACAATTCTTATGCTTATATACGCCATGAAGGAGGCATAGTTAACAGATACATAGCCGAGCCTACAGACGAGATGGCCAAGACTTTATTTGCACAAAGTGGAGTGTATTGGAATTCAGGAATGCTCATTGGAAGGGCAGCAGTATTAAAAGGTGAGATAGATAAGTATTGCAAGAATCTTCTAGAGTTAGATGATGAGCAATTACTAGATTATAAAAGCTTCGATAAAGCAGTTCTATCTAAGTCTAATCTATTGTCAGTAGTAGAGTTTGACTGTTCATGGAAGGATATATGTGATTTGTCATCCTTCAATGAATCAATAGGAACTAATCAGGATAATGTAATAACCTCCTGGTGTAATGATGTTGAGGTACTTAATACAACATCTAATCAGCTAGTCGTGGCAAATGGAATTGATAACGCATATATTGTTAATACTCCTGATGCAGTATATGTTACTGACAAGGATAAATCAGAGCGAATCAAAGACATTCTTAAGAAGAATGATAAAAAGGCTAGTAAATACGAGTATAGCTATATAGACAACAGACCTTGGGGAATAAGAGAGATTCTTAAGAAGGAGCCAGGGTTTAGAGTAAGAAAGATAACTATCTTTCCAGGTCTAAAGCTTTCTAATCATATGCATAATAAGCGCAACGAGAATTATACTGTTGTAACAGGCGTCTTAACTATTGAATTAGACCATGAGGTTATCAATTTACAGGAGGGTGAGTCATACAATATTGAACCTAATGTTATGCACCTTCTTAGAAATGATACTGATGAAGATGTTATATTAATTGAGGTTGATACAGGAGAAGAGATAGATGAGTGGGATATGGTTCACGCAGATGAATTCGATGGTTCCCCTTATACCCTGAACACTGATTATTCAATGCCTCATATATACAAGCTTCGCCCAGCATATAAGGATTATTTGTGGGGAGGCAACAAGTTTAAAACTATATACGGCAAGGACACACCTTACGACATTACAGCAGAGTCTTGGGAGTTATCAGCTCATAAGGATGGCCCTTCAACAATTGTTGGTGGAGAATATGATGGTGTAAGCTTTAAGGATTTTATAGATGAGAATAAGTCAGCTGTATGTGGGTGGAAAGCAGATGTATTTGACCGATTTCCTATCTTGATTAAGCTGATAGATGCAACGAATGCTCTGTCTATTCAAATCCATCCGGATGATGACTATGCTTTCGTAAAAGAGAGCGAATTCGGTAAGAACGAAGTATGGTATATTCTCGATTGCGAAAAGGACGCATATCTGTACTTAGGACTTAATAAGGATTATTCTAAGAGCGAGATTCAACAAAAGGTCAATGATAAATCAATAACTGAAGCCCTTAATAAAGTATATGTTAAGCCGGGTGATGTGTTGTTTGTTCCAGCGGGAACTATTCATGCTATAGGGGCAGGAATTCTAATATGTGAGATTCAGCAGAATTCTAACAGCACATACAGATTGTATGATTATGACCGAAGAGATAAGAATAATAATCTAAGACCACTTCATATAGATAAGGCGATGGATGTTGTTGATTGCAATCAATATTTTGTTAATACTGATGGTGTTGGAGAAACTATTAAATATGCCAGGTCAGAACAAAGGTTATTATGCGAATGTAAATATTTTGAGGTAAAGTATTACGATATTCCTAAGCACGAAATAATAATGATAGATGATTCTTCCTTTAAGTCTATTGTTGTCATAGAAGGAGAATGTGATGTGTCCTGTCAGGATGAAAAGGAACATGCTGTTGAAGGAGACAGCCTATTTATCTCAGCAGGCAGAAAGCGTGTCCATGTAAATGGCAAATGCAAATTGATAGTAACTAATATTTAGAATAATTTAACCATATACCCTTTATACATTTGGTAAAATCTAGTATTATATATACTATATGGTAAACAGTGAAAATGCAGAAAGGAAGTAAAGACATGGGATACAAAGAAGAATTTAACAAATGGTGCACAGACCCTTATTTTGACGACGACACTAAGGCAGAACTAGCCAACCTTCTTGGTAACGAGAAGGAGATAGAAGACAGATTCTACAGAAGCCTTGAATTCGGTACAGGTGGTCTTCGTGGTGTTATTGGTGCCGGTACTAACAGAATGAATATCTATACTGTAAGACAGGCAACACAAGGTCTTGCTAATTATATTGTTAAGCAGGGCGCACAGGACAAGGGTGTCGCAATTGCATTTGATTCAAGAATTATGTCACCTGAATTTGCTAAGGAAGCAGCTTTATGTCTTAATGCTAACGGAATTAAGACATATCGATTTGATACACTTAGACCTACTCCAGAGTTGTCATTTGCAGTAAGAAAGCTTGGATGTACAGCAGGTATTAATGTAACTGCAAGTCACAATCCAAGAGAATATAATGGATATAAAGTATACTGGGAGGATGGTGCACAGATTACACCACCTCATGATACTAATATCTTAGCTGAGGTTGCTGCAGTTACTGATTTTAGCCAGGTTAAGACAATGTCTGAAGAGGATGCAGTTAAGGCAGGTTTATATCATACAATTGGTCAGGAAATTGATGATGCTTACATTGAAGAATTGAAGAAGCAATCAATCCATCCTGAGATTATCAAAGAGATGGCTAAGGACATCAAGATTGTATATACACCACTTCATGGTACAGGTCTTGTTCCAGTAACAAGGGTTCTTAAGGAATTAGGCTTTGAAAATGTGTATGTTGAGCCACAGCAGGCTGTTGCTGATGGTAACTTCCCAACAGTTGCATATCCTAATCCTGAATCTCCTAAGGCATTCGAGCTTGCACTTAAGCTCGCTAAGGAGAAGGATGCTGATATCGTTCTTGCAACGGACCCTGATGCTGACAGATTAGGTGTATATTGTAAGGATACGAAGAGTGGCGAGTATGTATCATTTACAGGTAATATGTCAGGAATGCTTATTGCTGAGTATATCATGAAGGAGCGTAGAGCTACTAATACAATGCCTGAGAATCCTGCATTAATTGAGACAATTGTTACAACTAATATGGGTAAGACAATTGGTGCAAAATACGATGTAGATGTTATTGAAGTTCTTACAGGATTCAAATACATTGGTGAGCAGATTAGATTATTTGAGCAGACAGGCTCACATAATTATATCTTCGGTCTTGAAGAGAGTTATGGATGTCTTGCTGGAACATATGCAAGAGATAAGGATGCACCTGTTGCTGTTATGATGCTATGTGAGGTTGCATCATATTATAAGAAGCAGGGCAAGACTCTATGGGATGCAATGCTTGATATGTATGAAGAGTATGGTTATTACATGGAAGGTCAGGAAGCTATTACTCTGAAGGGTATTGATGGTGCCGAGAAGATTCAGGAGATGATGGCTAATGCAAGAGCTAACGCACCTAAGGAGATTGGTGGTAATAAGGTTATATCAGTAAGTGATTACAAGGCTGATACGAAGACAGTTCTTGCTACAGGCGAAGTAACTAAGACAGGTCTTCCTAATTCTAATGTATTATATTATGAATTAGAGGATGATGCATGGGCATGTATCAGACCATCTGGAACAGAGCCTAAGATTAAATTCTATTTTGGAATTAAGGGTGAATCATTAATGGATGCAGAGTCAGGACTTGGCGTCATTAAAGATAACTTAATGGATATGTTCTCATAATATGTCATAAGGAGGGACCCACGAAGTGGGAGGATGCCTTATGACAAGGCGACATTTCGCGAAGCGAAATGTTGGAAAGTTCAATGGAGTAAAAAATGACATACAAAGAAACACTTAGTCTAGTGGTACCTTGCTATAATGAGGAAGAGGCACTTCCTATATTCTATGAAGAAGCCTGCAAGGTAACAGATACAATGACAGAATTGAATATCGAATTCCTGTTTGTGGATGATGGCTCTAGGGATAAGACTATGGATGTAGTCAAAGAATTAGTAGCTAAGGACGAGAGAGTGCACTATGTGTCATTCTCTCGTAACTTTGGTAAAGAGTCAGCCATATACGCAGGTCTTGACAATGCTATTGGGGACTATGTTGCAATTCTTGATGCTGATTTGCAGGACCCACCTTCTCTTCTGCCTGAAATGATGGAAATTGTTAAGACTAAGAATTGTGATTGTGTTGGAACAAGGCGAGTTGATCGCAAGGGAGAACCGCCTATTCGTTCATTTTTCGCAAGGCGATTCTATCGGATTATGAATAAGATAAGTCATACAGAGGTTGTAGATGGTGCCAGAGATTTCCAGCTAATGAATCGCAAGGTCGTTAACGCCATACTTAGTATGGGTGAGTACAATCGATTCTCTAAAGGAATATTTGGCTGGGTAGGCTATAAGAAGGAATGGTTAGAATACGAGAACATAGAGCGCTCAGCAGGTGAGACAAAGTGGTCCTTCTGGAGTTTGTTTATCTATGCTATTGATGGTATTGTAGCATTCTCAACTGCACCACTTGTAATTGCAAGCATATCTGGAATAGTACTATTCTTTATTGCGCTTATAGGAATAATCTTCATAGTCGTTCGAACACTTATATATGGAGACCCAACTAGTGGATGGCCGTCTATGATATGTATAATGCTACTTATAGCTGGAATACAGCTTCTGTGTATTGGAATACTAGGTCAGTACCTAGGTAAGACATATCTTGAAACCAAGAGGCGTCCTCTTTATCTCGTTGAAGAAAGCAAATTAGGGGAGAAATAAGATACATTTAGCATGGATAATTTTAGAGACACCAAGTTCGCTAAAAAAAGTAAAAGAGGAATACATAAAGTAATATTTGGAAGAACTATGTTTATAGTTCTTCTAATTTTAATTCAGGTACTTATCATCCTTGCGCTGTTTCTATGGGTGAATATCTATTCTAGAGTAGTTTATTACATTTTCTTTGGGTTTAGTGTGCTTACAGCTATTGAGATATTCTCTAATGATTCCGACCCCACAGTTAAGCTAAGCTGGATGCTGGTGGTATTGGGGCTTCCGGTGTTCGGTAGCATATTCTATTGGTTCGCAAGACTTGACGTTGGTCACCGCAAGCTTCGCAAGAACATTGCAAATGTTACAGAGGAAGGAAAGAAGATACAGACGCCTCCTTCAGATGTAATTGAAGATATATCAGTTAATGCCAAGAGCTTGTCTAATAGAAGTAATTATCTGATTAATGTAGGAGGATATTACCCTTACAAATATAATAAGCTCAATTATTACACCTTCGGAGAGGAAATGTTCCCTGATTTCTTAGAGGATTTAAAGAGTGCGAAGGAATTCATTTTCCTTGAGTATTTCATAATCAAAGAAGGAGACATGTGGGATCAGGTTCTAGATATTCTTGAGAGAAAAGCCTCTGAGGGAGTAGATGTCAGACTTGTATATGATGGCATGAACGAATTCCTTAATCTGCCACATAAGTATCCTAGACTTATGGAAGAGAAGGGAATAAAATGTAAGACATTTGACCCAATAAGACCATTTGTATCTACAGAATTTAACTATAGGGACCACCGTAAAATAATGGTGGTTGATGGAGAAATAGCATACACCGGTGGAGTTAATCTGGCTGATGAGTATATTAATATTGAACCACCATTTGGTGTGTGGAAGGATAACGCCATTAGGTTGAAGGGACCTGCTGTTGCAACAATGACGAGACTGTTCCTAGAGTGCTGGAACAGTAGAGAAGAAGAGTATGACTTCGGTGATTTTATTAAGAGAGCAGAGCAGGCTAAGAAGTATGAAGAGGAAGCAGGATATATTATTCCCTTCGGGGAGAACCCTCTTGATAAGGACAAGGTGGCAGAGCAGATTTATTTAGAGATTATTAATACAGCCAAGCACTATGTCCACATAATGACACCTTATTTTGTAATAGATGAAGTAGTGTCTAACGCATTAATATATGCAGTTCAGCGTGGCATAGATGTTAAGATTATAATACCTCACATTCCAGATAAGAAGATGGCCTATGCTATTACTAAGAGCTATCGTAAGAGGTTGGTTAAGGTGGGGGTTAAGTTCTACGAATACCTGCCAGGATTTGTACATTCCAAGGCCATTGTAAGTGATGGTAAGAAGGCTGTTGTTGGTTCGATTAATGTGGATTATCGAAGTTTCTATCATCATTTCGAGAATGGCGTATATATGTATAAGACGAAGGTCATTAATGAAGTAGAGCAGGATATATTAGATTGTCTTAAGGAGTGTAGGGAAGACACTCTTGAAATAGTTAATAAAGAGAAATTGTTTGTAAGAATGATAGGAGCAATTGGAAGGCTGATCTCTCCTATGATTTAGGGCAAAAAGCTTCGTAGAAGGCAAGGAGGACATATGGGTATCAAATACGCAGACATAATTGATGAGATGACACTTGAAGAAAAGGCATACCTATGCACCGGCAAGGATATGTGGAGTACCTACAATATTGACAGATTGAACATACCTTCCATGGTAAGTTCTGATGGACCTCATGGACTTCGTAAGCAGGTTGCAGAGGATAAGGATAATATAGCATTTGTTATGGGTGCCCCTGCCACATGCTTTCCTACAGCAGCTACAATGGCTAATAGCTGGGATGAAGAGTTAGGGGAAGAAGTAGGTACAGCCCTAGGAGAAGAGGCTCTCTATTATGATGTAAATGTATTATTAGGACCTGGTCTTAACATTAAGAGAAGTCCTCTTTGTGGTCGTAATTTCGAGTATTTCTCAGAGGATCCTTATCTATCTGGTAAGATGGCAAGCTCATATGTAAGAGGTATTCAGTCACAGGGTGTTGCAGCATGTATAAAGCATTATGCAGCTAACAGTCAGGAATACCAGAGAATGTGCTCTAACTCTGTTGTGGATGAGAGAACATTAAGGGAGATATATACAACCGCCTTCGAGATAGTTGTTAAGGAATCTAATCCCTTAGCCATAATGTCAAGCTACAATATGGTTAACGGAGTATACGCATTTGAGAATCGCCATCTGATACAACATTTGTTAAGAGATGAGTGGGGATTTGATGGATGTGTAATCTCTGACTGGGGAGCCTGCAACGATATTGTTAAGAGCCTGAAGGCTGGTGGTAATCTTGAGATGCCAGGATGTGGAGCGGCAACAGCAGAGCTTATCATTAAGGCTGTTAAGGATGAGGAACTTAGTGAGAGAGTCTTAGATAAACGTATATCAGAATTATTAGATGTAATTCTCTGGACTTATGAATTCAAGAATTACAGGGCCTCTAGTATTGAGGGGGATGAGACAGACAGCGTTGTACTAGAAGAGCGTGAAGACAATGAGGTTGACTTCGATGCCCACCATGAGATAGCAAAAAAGGCTGCTAGAGAGTCAATTGTTCTACTTAAGAACGAAGAAGCAATCCTGCCACTATCAGCAGATAAGAAGGTGGCTATTATAGGACAGATGGCCAAGAAGCCTCGAATTCAGGGAGGTGGCTCATCCATTGTTACAACAGTAAGAGATGCTGAGTCTATTGTAGATGAGATTAAGAAATATGATATTAAGGTATCTGGCTACGCTCAAGGCTATGAGCAGGGAGAGGACATTGACCCACTTAAAGAAGATGTGGCAGTTGATTTGGCTAAGAAGTCGGATATTGTATTACTATTTGTGGGGCTTGATGACTTTACAGAATCAGAGGGCTTCGACAGGGAGAATCTCGACCTTCCAGAGAATCAGACATCTATAATTAACAAGGTGTGTGAAGTTAATGATAATGTAATTGCAGTGCTTGCAGGAGGAGCGCCATTTGCAATGCCTTGGGTAAACAAGGTCAAAGGAATTGTACATGGCTATCTAAGCGGCCAGGCAGGTGCAAGCGCAATGCTTGATGTACTTAGTGGCAAATTCAATCCTTGTGGAAAGCTATCAGAGTCCTATCCACTAAGGCTAGAATATGTGCCTTGCTACAATTACTATCCAGGCAAAGAAAGGGATATTGTATACAAAGAAGGATTGTATGTGGGATACAGATATTATGATTCTACTGATACTAAGGTGCTCTTCCCATTTGGCTATGGCCTAAGCTACACTCAGTTTACTTATTCAGATATGAGTGTAACGGAGGAGGAAGTAACATTTACCCTGACTAACAGCGGTGACAGAGAAGGCGCAGAGATTGCCCAGGTATACGTTGGAAGAAAGTCGGGCAGCGTCTATCGTGTGAAGAAGGAGCTTAAGGGCTTCAAGAAGGTTTATCTAAAGCCAGGGGAGTCTAAGAAGGTTAGGATTAACCTAGATGATAAGGCATTTCGTTACTTCGATGTTAATACACTTAACTGGGTTGTGGAGCCTGGAACATATACAGTGTGCGTGGCGTCGTCAGTTAACGATGTAAGACTTAAGGAGACCATTGATATTGGTCCTTGTTCTTCTAATATTCCTAGTTATTATATGGGAAATGTTAAGAATATCAGCGACGAGGAATACGAGAAGCTACATGGCGCGAAGCTGGCCAAGGCTGATAAGACAGATGAGATTAGAAGAAATGATGCTCTGTCAAGCCTTGCACATTCTAAGAGCCTCATAGGTAGAATTGCAGTGGCTTATGTTAAGTCACAATACAAGAAAGCCAATAAGGATATGAAGAAAAAAGCTGAGCTGGCAGGATTATTAGATATGCCAATTAGAGGAATAGGAAAGCTTACAAGGGGCAAGCTTAATTCCAAAATGGTAGATAGTCTCGTGGATGTAGCCAATGGTCATCCTATTAGAGGATGGAAGTCTTTCTTTAATGAGAAAAAACGACTGGAAAATCTGTAGATTTAGGGTATAATATTTTCTATAAGGGTTTTAAAAAATAGGAAGAGAAATAGAGGAGGTTGATTATGGACAAAGTAGAGAATCAAGAAGCTTTTGAAGAAGAGGATTTCTTCGAAGAAGGAAATGCTGCAGAAGGACTTAAGGATAAGGTTGAAGAAGCCAAGAAAGGACTCGCAGAGAAGACAGAAGAGATTAAGGCTAAGGTATCTGACAGCAAGGATGCAGTTAAGGAGCGTGTAGAATCTAGAAAAGAAGAAGTACACGAGAAGGTTAGCACGGCTAGAGAAGAGTTAATGGCTAAGTTTGCTGAGGATAAGGCTGATTTGAAGGAGACATTTGACGAGTATCTCTCTTCAGTAAGAGCTGATATAGAGGCTAATCGTACAGGCTTTAATGTTCAGGATCAATCTAAGAATCAATATATGTTAAATGGTGATCTTGCAGAAGAAGGATATGACTGGTGGTGGCACTCATTCACAGGATATAACAAGAAGACTGGCGAGCCTAAGACCTTCTTCATTGAGTATTACTTAATCAACCCTGCACTTGGTGGAAGCGAAGTAATATATGGTCAGCTTCCAGAGAATCAGGATGTAGGAATCAGACCATCATATATGATGGTTAAGGCAGGAGCATTTGGTGACAAGCCAGTTCAGATTCATAGATTCTTCCCATGGGATGAGGTTGAGGTATATGAAGGTGTACCATTCAGCGTTAAGGCTGGAGATTGTTCATGCGAAGAGAATAGAATCGTAGGCGAAGTTAAGCTTACTAAGAAGGCTGCCAAGGAGCATCCAGAGTATATGTGCGATGGTGGCACAATGTCATGGGATTTATTCATTGATAAACAGGTAGCTTTCAATGTTGGTATGGGAACAGATAAGCTGGTAAGAGATGCCGCAAAATACGAGATGGCATGGCACGCAGAAGGTATCAAGAGTGCATATGGCGGAATAGTTAAGCTTGGCAAGGAAGAATATGTGGTTCGTCCTGACGATTGCTATGGATATGCTGATAAGAACTGGGGATGCAGTTATACAATTCCTTGGATATGGTTATCATCTAACAACCTATTCAGTAGAATATCAGGTAAGAAGCTAGAGAATTCAGCATTCGTAATTGGTGGCGGTCGTCCTAAGGCAGGAGCATTAGAGATTGACAATCAATTGCTTGGAGCTTTCTGGTATGAGGGTGAGCCATACGAATTCAATTTCACTAAGGCTCTTACACTTCCTAAGACACAATTCAGAGTAGTTGAAGGCAAGAATAAGGTTACATGGAAGATTATTCAGCAGACACCGCTTACTAAGATATATACATCTATTGAGTGTCCTAAGAAGGAGATGATTAATAATAATTATGAGACTCCTAATGGTGATATCATTCATAACAAGTTATGGTGTGGTGGAACAGGAACAGGATACATTAAGATCTATGAGAAGGGCTTAGATGGCTTTAACCTAGAGTGGAAGATGGTTGACTATCTTGAAGTGTCAAACTGTGGATGTGAATACGGAGAATAATATCTACAAGTAAGACTCTCGCCATATTATATGGCGAGAGTTTTATCAAGTTATGGGAAATGATTACAAAGGAGTAGAAAGTGTCTTATACAGCCTTATATCGTAAATTCAGGCCAGCTGAATTCTCAGAAGTAAAAGGTCAGGACGTTGTGGTTAAGACCTTACAAAACCAAATAAAAAGTGACCGTATAGGGCATGCCTATCTATTCACTGGTACAAGAGGAACAGGTAAGACTACCATCGCCAAGATTATGGCTAAGGCAGTAAACTGTGAGAATCTTGTTGACGGTAATCCCTGTAATGAGTGCGAGACCTGTAAGAGCATTAATGCAGGAGCATCAATCAATGTTAGAGAGCTTGATGCGGCCAGCAATAATGGTGTAGACAGCATAAGACAGATTATAGAAGAGATTGAATATCCACCTACTGAGGGTAGATTCAAGGTATATATTATTGATGAGGTTCATATGCTTAGTACTGGCGCCTTTAATGCGCTGCTTAAGACCTTAGAGGAGCCTCCGAGTTATGTCATATTTATCCTTGCAACAACAGAGGTAGGTAAGATACCTGTAACAATTCTGTCTCGTTGCCAGCGATATGATTTCAAGCGAATCTCAATAGATACTATTGCAGACAGACTCAGGGAGCTATGTGAGAGGGAACAAATTATAGCAGATGATAAGGCGATTATGTACATCGCCAAGGCGGCAGATGGTTCTATGCGTGATGCCCTAAGTCTTCTTGACAGATGTAATGCATTTTACTTAGATGAAGAATTATCATTTGACAATGTGTTAAAATGCTTAGGAGCAGTGGATACAGAGGTCTTCTCAAGACTTCTTAGATATATACTAAGTCGCGACGTGAATGGAGCCATTAATACTCTTGATGAAGTAATTACAGGTGGTAAAGAGATAAGACAATTCGTTGCTGATTTCATGGGATATCTTCGTAATATTATGCTTCTTAAGAGCTCTAGCGATATGGCAGATGTAATAGAGGTATCCTCTGAGAATCTTAAGCTAATTCAGGAAGAGGCGAAGATTATTACTGAGGATGAGGTAATAAGATATATTAGGATTCTATCAGAGCTTGATAATCAGATTAGATACGCATCTAATAAGAGAGTACTTGTTGAGATAGCAATTATTAAGCTGTGCCGACCTGCTATTGAGCCAGATGTGTCCGAGATTATGGGCCGCTTAGAGAAGTTAGAGAGTCAGGTTGAGAAGGGAATTACGGTATCAATCAATAATGCCAGTGCGTCTAGTTCATCAGGCGCATCTAATGCAACTAATGAGAAGGTAGTGGAGAAGGTTGTGCCCAAGGCACTACCAGAGGATATTAAGAAAATAGTAGCCTCTTGGAAGAGTATAGTGGATGCAATACCTTCAAAGCCTTTGAAATCAATGATGCTTAATACTAAGCTTAATATTACAGAGGAAAACGGTAATCTCGTGATAGCATACGATGAGAGAAAGGCCGACAGCAACGAATCAGGTGTAATTAAATTTCTTCTGGCTGAAGATGAGGAGATTAATAAGCTTAAGCTGTTAGAAGATACAATCGAGAATTCTGTTGGCAAGCATGTCAATATAATTATAAAAAATGTTAATAATACTGACACAGGTCATGTGCTTGACCCAAGAGCGGAATTTAAGTCTAATGTAATAGATAATTTGAATTTCCAAATGTCAGTTGAGTAGAAAAGTAGTAAGAATGGAGGAACTAAAATGGGTAGAAGAGGCGGATTTCCAGGCGGAGGCGGCGGAATGAACATGAATAATCTCATGAAGCAGGCTCAGAAGATGCAACGCCAGATGGAAGAGGCAACTAAGGAATTAGAGGACAGCGAGGTTAGCGCTACTGCAGGTGGAGGAGCTGTTGAAGTAACTGTTTCTGGTAAGAAGGAGGTTACTAAGATTAAGCTTGATGAAGAGGTTGTTGACCCAGATGATATTGAGATGCTAGAAGACCTTATTATGGCTGCAACTAACGAGGCCCTTCGTAAGATGGAGGAGCAGTCACAGGCTTCTATGGCTAAGATTACTGGTGGAATGGGAACAGGCATGCCAGGAATGCCTTTCTAATATACTGAAGGTAGATTAATGGAGTATTACAGCAAACAAATTAGTGATTTAATAGGGGAGCTATCTTCTCTGCCGGGAGTTGGTTCTAAGTCGGCTCAACGAATAGCATTTCATATATTGAATATGCCGAAAGACAGGGCTAACAGCCTGGCTAATGCTATTAGCAGTGCCCGTGAAAATGTGAAATTCTGCAAGACCTGCTTTACACTTACGGACCAGGAAGTGTGTCCAATATGCTCTAGCAATAAGAGGAATAAGAAGGTCATTATGGTTGTGGAGGACACAAGAGACCTTGTTGCTTATGAGAAGGTGGGCAAATACGATGGCGTATATCATGTGCTTAACGGCACCATGAATCCCATGCAGGGCATAGGACCTAATGATATCAGACTTAAGGAGCTATTCGAAAGGCTTGAGGGTGATGTTGATGAGGTCATTATAGCGACTAATTCCACAACAGAAGGCGAGGCTACAGCTATGTACATATCCAAGCTGATTAAGCCTACTGGAATTAAGGTATCACGAATCGCCAGCGGCGTTCCTGTTGGTGGAGATTTGGAGTGTATTGATGAAGTGACACTTCTTCGTGCCCTAGAAGGCAGGAAGGAGCTATAATAGGATTTATTTGAGTTTAGAATAGCTTAAGACATAGTTTTTTCTGTCAGTCATAACATTTTCTGGGGAGATAGGATTAATATCTCCTAAGATATGAGCAAGATAAGCGGCTTGACATTGCTTCTCAACTACGATTGATAAGGCGTTGATGTCATCAGTGGATGCATGACATACAATGCCTTTATTGCGTAATATGGCACATTCTCTAAGGGGAAGCCCTGTAGAGTCTGTCTGTGGCAGTGTGATTTCGCTTAGAGAGTCGACGACTTTCATGCTTAAACCTGCAAATTGTGCGAAGTCGTCAAGATATGGGAATACCTCATACTCTTCCTTGGATATTGCAAGGGCAAAAGGGGATTCAAGAAGGTACAAGCCTTCAGCTGAGCTTATAGGCTTGATAAAGCTGTCGGCATGTAGGGAAAAATCGGGATGTCTAGTAGCAAGGGAATCATATAACTTTCTGGACTGCTCTTCTAATTCTTTGCTGACAATAAATGCTTCTTCATCGGTTTTGCCGAGGCAAAAAGCACCATGATTAGACATAAGAAAGCCCTTAGAAGCCGGGTTGTCCTGAACTACCTTAGAGATATTGTCTATTAGCTCCTGTGAAGCATTAAGGCCGTAATTGGCACAAGGGATGGAATTATTGTATGAATCAGGCAAAATGCTTATACAGGAAGCAAGGCTTTGATGAGTATGAATGATAAAATCAACATTTTCACGAAGGGAGTAAGTGATTGCATGGATGCCCTTCTCGCTACTAGGAGTGCCACTGCCAAGGGTGGCAAGTTCGTTGATTGACACCTCAACCAAATCATCTCCTGTCATATTCTCGTAGCCCTTGCCACTTGGAGTAATAAGGAATGAATTATGGCTAAGGCGGGCGCTGACATTGCCCCAGGTTCTCGCAATAAGACCAGCCTCAATTAATCTCTGACAAGCGCCGATTATTTTGTTTTCTGCTGTTTTTCTATCGTAGGACATACATTTCTCCCATTTCAACTTCGTTATTAATATAATTATAGTTTACTTCAACGCATTTACAAGGGAAATTGTGGGAAACTACTTCATATAAATGTTGCGAACTATTTTAAGGGTGTGTACAATAACTATATGGCTAAAAAAAGGAAAAAAACTAAGAAAGAAAAGAGAATATGGAGATTTCTTAGGTTTCAGATATTTCTGATTTTGTTGGTGCTTGGAGCCATCCTCTTTTATTACTTTAGCGGGTATGCTTCGAAGATTGCAACAATGAGGAAGGAAGCTAGTACATTTGTGTCGAAATCTACGGCAGAGACATTCAAGCAGTCTCAGACTAGTATTGCTTATGACAGCGATGGAAATGTTATATCCATCCTTAAGGGAGATAAGAACTCCTACTACGTGCCCCTTACTGATATGCCAGCTTACGTGGAGCAGGCATTTATCAGTGTGGAGGACAAGAGCTTTCGCTCCCATCATGGAATAGATTATAAGGGTATAGCAAGAGCCTTGTGGTCTATGATTAAGAACGGTCGAGTCTCAGGTGGTGGTAGTACAATAACCCAGCAGCTGGCGCGTAACGTTTTCTTAAATCAGGATGTAACTTGGCAGAGAAAGCTAGAAGAAATCTTTATTGCTTCGGAGTTAGAGGAGAAATACACTAAGGACCAGATATTAGAGTTCTACATTAATAATATATGTTATGGTAATAGCTTCTATGGACTGCAGGCGGCAGCCAAGGGATATTTTAATAAGGATGTGAAGGATTTAACCTTGTCTGAGATAGCTTTACTTGCAGGTATTCCTAATTCTCCAACGGAGTATGAGCCACTGCAGCATATGGATAAGGCAATTGCAAGGCGTAATATTGTTCTAGACGGTATGCTTAACGACAGGGTAATATCCAAGGCTTCTTACGATAACGCCATAGCAGAGTCCATTACAATTAATCAGCCAGGTAAGATTCATAACAATTATCAGGAGACCTACACCTTCTATTGTGCAACAAGAGCGCTTATGGAGAAGAATGGCTTCAAATTCAAGTATTCCTTCAAGAACGAGGCTGAGAAGAAGAAGTACGAAGACGAATTCAATCAGGCATATGATACTTATAATAAGCAGCTATATAACGGAGGATACCGCATATATACGTCTCTAGACAGCAAGATGCAGGGAGTGCTGCAGGATGCCATTGATTCTGGATTAGATGCGTTTGACGAGGTAGATAATGAGGGCATCTATGAGTTGCAGGGTGCTGCAGTTTGTATTGATAATGATAACGGATTTGTTAAGGCCATTGTAGGCGGTCGAACCCAGGATATAGCGGGATACACCCTTAACAGAGGCTATCAGAGCTTCCGTCAGCCAGGAAGTACAATCAAGCCTTTGATTGTATATACACCGCTTCTCGAGAGAGGATATACGGCTGACACAACAGTAGTTGACCAGCCAATTAAGGATGGACCGACGAATGCTGACAAGAGCTACTCAGGCTCCATGTCACTACGTAGGGCAGTTCAGCTGTCTAAGAATACGGTTGCCTGGTCCTTGTTTGAGCGCATAACTCCTAAGGCAGGTCTTGCATATCTTAAGAATATGGAGTTTACAGCTCTAGATGAGAGAGATGAGACATTAGCAGCAGCTCTTGGAGGCTTTACAATCGGTGTCTCTCCTGTGGAAATGGCTAAGGGATATGCCACCATAGAGAATGACGGAATGTACCGTCAGGCTACATGTGTCAAGAAGATAACGGATTTTGAAGGTAATACAATATACCAGAGTGAGCAGCAGGAGAAGGAAGTATATAAGGAGAATGCGGCTCGTGCAATGACCGATATACTTCAGTCAGTTGTAACTAGTGGTACGGCAGCAGGCCTTGGTGTTAAGAACCAGGCCACAGCAGGTAAGACAGGAACCACGAATGATAACAAGGACGGCTGGTTCTGTGGATACACCCCATATTATACTACGGCTGTGTGGGTAGGATACGATATGCCTAAGAAGCTGCCGGGATTATATGGTTCTTCTTATCCTGGAGAAATATGGAGCAGATACATGAATGCCATTCATAATGGCTTAGAGCATAAGGATTTCTTAGGTGTTACGCAGTTTATAGGTGAAGTGACAACTAAGGGTTCAGTTGCTACTAATAACGATGAAGGCGGCGAAGAAGCGCCTCCTGAAGAGGAGCAGCAATAGATTAATTAGAATAAGTTAATGGAGAAATGTATGAGATACGGCATAGGAGTTGATTTGGGAGGAACATCTATTAAGATGGGGCTCTTTACTGGCAATGGAGATATAGTAGATAGCTGGAGCATCAAGACAGATGTCTCAGATAATGGTAAGAACATATTAATAGATATTGCCAAGTCAGTGTCGGTTAAGCTGGCTATGAAAGGAATAGACAAAAAACAAGTGGATGGACTGGGAATTGGTGTTCCCGGAGCCGTATCCCGCGGAATAGTTGATAAATGTATCAACATAGGCTGGGACAAGGTGGATATAGTTAAGGAGCTAGAACCACTTTGTGGCATCAAGGTCTACGCTGACAATGATGCTAATACAGCAGCCTTAGGAGAGTATAAATGTGGAACAGGTGCCGACTATGACGGAATAGTATTCCTCACCCTTGGAACAGGAGTGGGTGGCGGAATAATATATGATGGCAAGATTATACAAGGATTTTCAGGTTATGGTGGCGAAGTAGGCCATATCAAAGTTAATTATGATGAGACAGAACCTTGTAATTGCGGAACCTGCGGCTGCTTAGAGCAATACGCATCATCTACAGGAATAAGAAGGATGGCTCTTAGACGATTAAGTAAGGGGGATGAGGAATCGTCCTTAAGAAGTTATGGAGAAGAGCTTACAACGAAGGACATTTTCATTGAGGCTGAAGAAAATGGTGATAAGGTTGCTAATGAAGTAATAGATTACGCCATGGAAATGCTTGCCAGAGCTTGCGCAGATATCTGCCACGTGGTGAATGTGGAAGCGGTAATAATAGGCGGTGGCGTCGCTAATGCAGGGGATTTCCTCCTTGACAAGCTTAGGAAAGAGTTCGAAAGAAAAGTCAAATATATTGCTGGTGATACAAAAATATGCCTAGCCTCTCTAGGTGAGAGGGCAGGCATATATGGTGCATTTTACCTAACAAAGATGTGATAGAATAACCTCACAGCATATCTTATAAGTCTGCGTGACCATAACCATTAACGATAAGGTCGCTGGCATAGTCCACTAACTCGTCAATAGTTGTTGGCTTGTCGTTCTGAAGCCAGCTTCTATATATAGAAGTTATTGTCACACAATATGCTCTTACAACGAATGGATGCTTCGCATTCTCATAAAATGGCTTGAAAGCAGATGTTTCAAGGAGCATATTAGTTACATTGTTGTAGAAGAATACGTAGTTAGGATCGCAGAGAAGCTTTTGCTCTACGTCATCACATTCGTCAAGGTAGTGATAGAATTTGGAGATACATCCAGCTACATCAAGCTCGTTAATCTCAGGCTCTACATAATCTAGGAAGTTATCAACGATTTCATGTTGAAGCTGCTCAACTAGATCATCTAGAGATGAAAAATGTAGATAGAAGGTCTTCCTGTTAATCTCAGCGCGCTCAGCAAGCTCAGTAATGGAGATGTCATTATAATCCTTCTCTAATACAAGCTGGCAGAAAGCGTACTTGATTGATTTGATAGTTCTTCTTACTCTTAGGTCGTTACTAGTCTGTCTCATAATTATGTACCTTGTCGCAGGCTGGTGTGGTGACTTCTGATGTGCCTGCACCATCAGAAATCAATAGATTAAGTTACAATTACATTTGTCCGTGTATTTTGTTAGATTATACAATATGCATATAATTTTATCAACAGTAGTGTAGTAAAAAGGTGAAAAAATGGTAAAAAATCTACTTAAAGAAATAAAGGAATATAAGGCTGATGCCATCAAGACGCCACTTTATATGATACTAGAGGTTGCAATGGAGATGATTATCCCACTTCTAATGGCAGTTATAGTTGATGATGGTGTGGGCCATGGCGACATGTCAGTTATCCTTAAGACAGGAGGAATAATGATAGTAGTTGCCGCAATTGGCCTTTTTGCCGGTATGAGAGGCGGTGCATGCGGCGCGAAAGCATCAACGGGACTGGCTAAGAACCTTAGAATGTCAATGTTCGAAAATATCCAGACATTTTCCTTCAAGAATATTGACAAATTCTCATCTGCCAGCCTTATTACAAGGCTTACAACTGATGTAACCAACGTGCAGAACGCCTTCCAGATGGTAATTCGCTTGGGAACAAGGGCGCCAGCCAGTCTTATTGTTGCAATGGTTCTATCCTATTCCATAGAGCCTACCCTGGCAAATGTTTATCTTGGAGCAGTTGGATTCCTTTTAGTAGTGCTGTCTATTGGTATTTTCGCGGTATTCAAGATATTCTCCGTCCTATTCGAGAAATACGATAAGCTTAACAACTCAGTACAGGAGAATATAACAGGAATGAGAGTTGTTAAGGCTTATGTAAGAGAAGAGCATGAGAAGAATAAGTTCACCAAGGCTTCAAGGTCCTTGGCCAAGCAGTTTATTAAGGGTGAAAGCATAGTGGCCTTAGCGTCGCCTGTTATGATGTTCGCAATATACGGCTCAATTCTTCTAATAAGTTATCTCGGAGCGCAGTTAATCGTGTCTGACGAATTAACAACTGGAGAATTAATGAGTATGCTTGCATACTGCATGAATATATTAATAAGTCTTATGATGCTTTCAGTGGTATTTCTTATGATTGCCATTTCCACAGCATCGGCAAAGCGTATTAATGAGGTGCTAATTGAGAAGGCGGACATAGTTGACCCTGAGAATCCTATTACCGAGGTAAAGGATGGCTCTATAGACTTCGATTCAGTTGACTTTAGTTACAACGAAGATGGAAGCGGTAAAGTCCTTGAAAATGTGTCACTTCACATAAAGTCTGGTGAGACCATTGGAATTATCGGAGGCACAGGAAGTGGCAAGACAACTCTAGTTAACCTGATATCCAGATTATACGATGTTAATGAGGGCCAGGTCCTGGTTGGTGGGGAAAATGTTAAGAATTATTCCCTAGATACACTTAGAGAGGAAGTATCCCATGTTCTGCAGGCAAATGTGCTGTTTTCCGGAAGTATATATGATAATCTTCGCTGGGGAGATATTAACGCCACCGATGAGGAGTGCAAGGCGGCCTGTAAGATAGCCTGCGCAGACGAATTCATAGAGGATTTCCCAGAAGGATATAACACCCATATCGAGCAGGGTGGAACTAACGTATCAGGTGGTCAGCGACAAAGGCTATGTATAGCCAGGGCAATTCTTAGAAAGCCTAAGATTCTAATATTAGATGATTCCACCTCAGCAGTGGACACTGCAACAGATGCTAAGATAAGGAAGGGCTTCAGGGAAGACATCCCTGATACCACCAAGATAATAATTGCCCAGAGAATATCATCTGTGCAGGATGCAGACAGAATCATTGTTATGGATGATGGCGCAATCTGCGGCATTGGAACACACGAAGAGCTTCTTGAGAGTAATGATATATATAAGGATGTCTACGAATCACAGACAGGCGCCGGAACAGGCGACTTTGATGCGTAGTCACAGCAATAAGGAGGCATAATATGGCAAGACCTAGAGGGGAGATTAAGAAAGGCGATGTTAAGAAAAGCTTCAAATCCTTAGGGCGACTATTTAAGTTTCTCTTCAAACATTACGGATTTCAGCTTGTTATCGTACTTATATGTATATTAGTGTCCATATTTTCAACTATTAAGGGTACACTATTTATGCAAAACTTAATAGATGATTATATAACCCCTATGATAAATGAGCATAGCACTGACTTTACGCCACTTATTTTGGCTATTACCAAGATGGCGATTATATACGGAGTGGGA
>ONCT01000034.1 GCA_900316395.1 uncultured Lachnospiraceae bacterium
CTAATTATTCTAACAGGCGAAGATGTTCTGCTTTCAACTCCTGAAAGCAACGCATCATCCTTATCGAATCCCTTAATTTTCTTACCGAACTTATGAATTCCTTCAATAATACTATCATTTATCTCATCAGAGAATAGTTCTCTAAGATTGGCAAATGCTGTATCACATATATTAGTAGGCTTAACAGCACCAAAGCTATTAGATTTTTGATTATTCTTATAATCCCCAAATAATTGTATTGGAATATTTCCATTCCCAAGCTTATATGCCTTTCTTTCAAGCTCTCTTTGGTATTCAATTGCCTTTAACGGATTAGATAAATCAAATTCATTCTCTCCAACAGTAACAATAATTGCACTATTAGCATTAACAGAATCTCTTTTTTCATTAGACATTCCATTAATTGCAAGCATTTTATCTTCAGAGGAAGCATTGATTACATATCCACCAGGACACATACAGAATGAATACACTCCCCTGCCATTATCAAGATTGGCAGTCACTTTATATGGACTAGGTTCTATATCCTTATATTCCTCCATATAATTAAATCCATATTGAACTTTATTGATATCCTCTTGTAAATGTTCAATCCTAAGGCCTACCGCAAATTGCTTTCCCGTCATATTAATATTATTATCATATAACATCTTGAAGGTATCTCTTGCAGAATGACCAATTGCCAGACATAAATAGTCACATTTATAATTACCAGCACTTTCTCCGGTTAAATCGATTGTGTCTATTTTATTTAATTTATAATTAATTTTCTCTAGTTTTGTGTCAAACAGGAAGCTACCACCTAAATCAATGATTTCATTTCTTATATTGGACACAACATTGATAAGGCAATCTGTTCCCATATGTGGTTTTGCATCATAGAGTATCTCAGGATTGGCACCATTTCTTACAAATGCTTCTAGTACATATTTTATTCTTCCGAATTTGTCTTTAACCTGAGTATTTAGTTTTCCATCTGAGAAAGTTCCAGCACCACCTTCACCAAATTGAACATTTGAATCAGGATTTAACTTCTTATCTCGCCAAAATGTCAGTACATCTTCCCTTCTCTTTTCAACCTTAGAGCCCCTTTCGACTATTACTGGCCTAAGACCTGCCTTAGCAAGAATTAACCCGCAGAATAATCCTGCAGGTCCAGCTCCAATTATATATATTTTTTTATCATCATTCTCACATACTTCTGGTTCTTTATAATAAACAGGCTTATATCTATCAATTTTGTTATTTCTTTTAGCCTTTAATATCCTGTCTTCATCTTCTACACTAACTACTACCTGGTAATTATAGAATATCTCAGGCTTTTTTCTTGCATCAATAGACCTTTTTATTATCTGTAAATCTTTAATCTTATCTGGTCTTACTCTTAAAAGAGATGCACTTTTCTTAATAAGCGCATTTTTCTGATAATTTAAGTCATTATTTAATTTAACTTTAATATCTCTTATTATTATCATAATCTTTATTATTTAAGAATATGCATTCTATCTAATACATCAATAAGCAGCTCACCTTTAGGAATTCTAGCTAAGTCATTTCTAGTAACTCCTCTCATAAGAATCATTATAATTCCGTATGCCAAAGCACCAATTACAATGGATACAATACATCCAACAAGATTAGAATTGAATAAAAGCATACATAATTTATATAAACCATATACTATCAATCCCATAATTGCTGAAGCAATTCCAGGAATTATATAGGTTGATTTCACATTTTGCCTAGCCCTGGTGCTTTTTCTAAGTGGAATTGAATTAAGAATACACATCATAAAGGCATAGAAGGTATTGGCAATAACAACAGCATATATATTCAAATAGAAGAATTCCATCAATATAAGAAGTAAAATAATATGCACTACAAGGGCAATTAAAGCATTAATAACAGGAATTCTCATTTTATCAATACCTTGCAATAGTCCATTAGACAGACTAGATATTGAATAGAATATAATTGCTAATGAGCCAACTATTAGCATAGTACCACTTGTAGGGTCAGTATCAGCAAAGAGAAGCTCCATTATAGGCTTCGCAAGTACAATGAAGCCCACTGTACAAGGAAATGCGAATATCATAATGAATCTATGGGCAGAATGAATCTGTGAACGCAAGGTTTTCCTGTCTCTTTGCTCATACGCCATAGTAAGTGCGGGCACAGCAGACGCAGCTATAGACGAAGCTATTGATATTGGCACATTAATTAGCACTTTATACTGACCTGTGAATACACCCCACCATTCAGAGATTTGAGATGCACTATATCCTTGTGCAACGGCGATATTTTTGAATATTCCCTGGTCAATAATTGCACTAATATTGAATAAAGTTGTACTAAGAAGTACAGGTATAATCGTAAGAATTAATATTTTAACAACACTAGGATATGATTCATCGTGATTAGACTTATCACGCATAATTTTCCTTCTAAAACGAGGCATATATGCTGTAAATACAAGAATCATGAAGATTAAAGCAACAACAGCTCCACTAAGGGTACCTAAGGTTCCACCTGCCGCACCGTAGGCTGCAGCATAACCATCAACATCATTTAATACACCACCAACCTTAGCACCATAGCCAACAAGTGCCATTGCAGCAACTACTGACACTATGGCATTAACAATCTGCTCAGCAATCTGGGATACTGCAGAAGGCATAGTTGTATTAAGTCCCTGGAAAAAGCCTCTAAGAACACCTACAATAGCCACAACAAATAGCGTAGGCGCCAAAACCTTAAGGGCAATAACAGAATAAGGCGTCTTAAGTAATGTACCAGTGAAGAAGTCGGCAAATTCATATACGAGAATAGCCGCCAGTCCTCCCGTTACAGCAGAAAAAGCCAATGAGCCTATTAAGACTTTATTGGCATTTTTTGCTTCACCATTAGCAATCCTAGCCGCCACTAATTTAGAGACGGCTAAAGGAATACTAAATGACGAAATAATCAATATTATATTGTACACTTCAAAAGCTGTACCATAATAGTCATTTCCTCGTTTACCAATAATTGCAGTAAGAGGAATTCTGTATACCAGACCAACTATTTTACTAATAATCTGCGCTATGGCAAGAATTGAGCCTTGAAGCAAAAAGTTATGATCACTCTTTTTTGCATTACTCATTAAATATTAGTCCTTACATTATTTCCATTAATTATTTCGAATTAGCAGCTGCATTATACTCTTCTACAGTTGCATAGTACTTATTCTTCTCTTTGTACTTATTCTCAGTTGTACATACCCATGTTCTACCCTGGTTAATTACGATTTCATTTCCCTTCAAATCATAATACTTAGTAACATCATTTTCAGTAGGACGAGACCATGTAATATCAATCATCTTACCCTTGGTAAAGTATTTACCTGTTCCCTTACCAATTGTTTCACACCAGATATATGGGCTATTAGCAGTATCATGCTCTTCTAAGTCATGACTATCTACATCCTGGAAGATAATATTGTCACATACAATCTGTGAATTATCATTTCCATCGATTTGCTCCTTGCCGAACTGGAATCTCTTATACTTCTGAGTTGCAGGATCATATTCAAATCTTGGCAAGTTAACGAAGAAATATGGCTTAATAACGGCAACATCTGTTGCACCTTCTACGTTAAGAGCGTTAACCTGCTCTGGCTCTTCTGTAAATGTGAATTTCTTAGGCTTGTTGGTATCAAGACTTGTTCTATATCCCATCTGCTGAACACCCTGCATAATCATACCACGATTGGTATAGATGTTACTTGGTGATGGATGGTCTTTAGTCTTGAAGAATACAACTGTATCAAGCTTGGCATTAATAACACCACTAATATTATCAATATAATCAGTAGCAAGCAAATCAATAGCTCTAACAGATGCACCCCAGTTAACATATATGGCATCGAATTCATGCGCAAAATATATATAATAAGGTCTACTCGAACGCACATTTCCCAGCTTCAAATTATCGTCTATATTATTATCATATAGAACCATGAATCTTGTTGAACTACCTTCAACTGGGCATTCATATATAACGCCTGATGAATTAAGTCCGAATAATGGGTGATTATGCTTTTCATTCTCCATCATAATAGCTAGTGGACGTTGTCCCACAACATTCTTATCCATCCATTGACCAGTAAGAATACTCTGTGCCTGATTAGGATGCTTGTCAACAATCTCTTGCTGTTTTACTTCTTCTTCACTTGGACGAAGCAAAAAGAATGCTGTTACACCACCGCCAACTAATACAACGGCAGCCACAATAATTGCGATTATTGCCTTTTTACTCATAATATATCCTCCCTCATAATGAATATATATTATAAATCTCTAGTAATATCCAGAGATTCTAATATCTTAGTTTGTTTCGCTTCCATAATCCTTCTTTCATCATCTTCCATATGATCAAAGCCCAATAGATGAAGCATGGAATGGGTTATTAAAAATGCGTATTCCCTTAATATACTGTGATTGTATTCCTTTGCCTGAGAATATATCTTAGGAACACAAAGGACGATGTCACCTAACGCAACCTCTCTAGTATCAGGATTGTAATAGTCTATTTCATCCCTAATAAAATCATACATTTCATTAGTTCTATCCTTGATTAAGGAGAAATCCTTGTCAAAATCAACCATAGGAAATGACAATACATCTGTCGGCTTATCAATATCCCTGTATTCTTGATTAATGGCTCTAATAGCGTCTTCATCAACAAATGATATACTAATCTCCACTTCATATGGGAAATGCTCATTAGTAAGAACCTTCCTAATTACATTAGATGCAATTGTCTCATAGTCGAAATCAAATAATCCATCATTATTATCAATTTCAAAATCATAATATATTGTCATAGAAAGCTTTCCTCATTAACAAGTTTCTGTCTGACTCTCAGAAACTGATTCATACTCAGACCACTATTATCATAGAATCCGGCCTGGGAAAAATCATTCAATGTCTGATATATAACCATATCCTGATTCCATTCTGATGACATAGTATCTTCATCTAGTAATTCTATCTTAGTAACAAGACTGTCAACCATGTGAACTATAGCAGATTCTGGTGTACTAGGCTTAGATATTATTCCACCATACTCAGATATAATGGTAATTACATCCCTTGGGAAGCAATTCTCCTCAGCAAGACGAATGGCATTATCAATTTCAGGCTCACCTTCCATACGGCCTAGTCTGTAATAAAAGCCACCACATGCTGCGCAACGCTCATTTGCGCCAATTTCAATTGCACATTTCCTAGATAACTCCGACACCTTAACAGCATGTGTATATTCAGCAAGGGAATAATTCTTAATATCCTTAACAAGGTTATAGTCTTTATTAAGGATTGTGGTGTATTTGTTAGTATAATCCTTGATTGACTTATCTAATAACAGATTAAATAAGAATCCAAAAAACAATGTAACCACAAGCCCAAGTCCAAATGCATACAATAATATAAGCCAGGTCATATTATAATTAGCAAGGTAATAGCATATTATTGTTATAAGCACATTAGATGTAAAAAGTATAACTAATACATCAATCCTCATTCGTTCATCTATACTCTTCATATAAGAAGATACAGCCTGTGATATTAACACCAAAAGTATATAGCATATAATAACAAGATTATTAGAATGATGAACATAGCACAAGGATACAACCATATATATAGAGACAGATAGCGAAACCATCTCTTCACATACAGTTGTTAGTATTATTGGAAGCAATGCCACTGGCACAAAGAATTCCGGAATAAAATTCCCTGCAATTATTATTATCCAACAATAGAATATTCTAAGGCATAGCCTACTATAAGATGTGTCAAAATCTACTATCTTTTTGCCATTTCGCTTATGTATTATTGTTATGCATATAACAATGGAGAATACAATCGTCACAAAAACCATACATAAGGTCTCATCAATAAGCAAATCGTTTATTAATGATATGGCAACAATGCTTATCAGACTTATGGCAAATGCCAAGAGAAGATAAAGCACTCTAATCTTAGCGATATGTTCTCTATTTTTTATTTTTGTTTTCGTATTTTTCATATGCGTTAACAATCTTTTGTACTAACGGATGACGAACAACATCGACACCTGTTAGAGTACATATTCCTATATCATCAATTTTGCCAAGTACATTTGTTGCATTATTAAGTCCTGATGCAACACCCTTAGGCAAATCAATTTGTGTATTATCTCCTGTAATAACAGCTTTAGAACCAAACCCAATTCTTGTTAAAAACATTTTCATCTGAGGACATGTAGTATTCTGAGCCTCATCTAATATTATAAATGAATTATCAAGTGTTCTGCCTCGCATATAAGCAAGTGGAGCTACTTCAATCAATCCTTTTTCCATATTGCGAATAAAGCTATCTGCACCCATTATCTGATACAATGCATCATATAATGGTCTAAGATATGGATCTACCTTACTCTGTAGGTCTCCAGGAAGAAATCCCAGCTTCTCGCCAGCTTCAATGGCAGGACGCGTAAGTATTATCTTACCTACCTCTTCTCTTTGAAATGCTGTAATAGCCATTGCCATTGCAAGATATGTCTTGCCGGTACCTGCTGGACCAATACCAAATGTAATCATATTATTCTTAATAGAATCAATATATCTCTTCTGGCCAATTGTCTTAGGCTTAATAGGCTTGCCCGAAACAGTATGACATATTGTATCCTTAAGCTTAAGGAAGGAATTATCTTTATCCATTCCAAGACTTATGGCATAATTAACTGACTGTTCATTGATATCATTGCCATTCTTATATGATTCTATAAGATTAAATACAACTCTCTCAGTACAGGCTACATTATTCTCCTGTCCAACTATCTTCACATAATCATCCCTTGGAATAATCGCTATATTAAATGATTTCTCAATCATCTTGGCATAGCAATCGCGTTCGCCCAGAATAACCGCTATTTCATTGTTAGGAATATTAATCTTACTTGTAACTTTATCCATATTATCCAATCAATTATTTAATAACATTAAGTATCATCTTAGGTCTGCTAATCTCTCGTTCACTAATAGTATAAGCACTAACAATTTCTTTATATGCTTTATCTACATTCTTCTCATCATTAGCATATATAAATGCAAGAACCTGACCAGTCTTAACCTTGTCGGCAACCTTCTTATTAACAACAATACCAACAGCCGGGTCAATCTCATCAGTCAGTTCTTCTCTTCCGCCTCCTAGGATCAAAGAAGCATGTCCAATTAAAGTACCATCAATCTTTTGAACGTAACCACTACTTTCCGCTTTAACCTCACGTATAATAGACGGTGTAATAAGAGGATCATAATTCCTGATATATGATGTGTCACCACCCTGCCTTTCGACAAATTCAATGAACTTATTGTATGCACTACCATTATCAATTGTAGCCTTCATTAACGATACTGCTTCATCAACTGTATTTGCTTTCTTAGCAAGGATAAGCATCTGGGCGCCAATTGCATATACAACCTCTAATAAATCTGCTGGACCGTATCCCTTCAAGGTACGAATAGCCTCAACCACCTCTAATGCATTACCCACAGAATTACCAAGTGGTTCATCCATATTTGTAAGGACAGCAACTGTTTCCTTACCACAGCTTTTACCAATATCAACCATTTTCTTAGAAAGAATCATTGCCTCTCTAGGATTTTTCATAAATGCGCCACTACCAACTGTAACATCTAATACAATCTTGTCGCATCCACTTGCCAGCTTTTTACTCATAATGGAAGACGCAATAAGTGATACTTCATCAACAGTACCAGTTACATCACGAAGAGCATATAGCTTCTTATCAGCAGGTGCAAGCTCAGAAGTCTGACCAGCAATTGCTACGCCTATAGAATTAACATTTTCAATAAATTCATCAATAGTCAGGTCTGTATTGAATCCAGGGATGCTCTCTAGCTTATCAATTGTACCACCTGTATGCCCAAGACCTCTGCCACTCATCTTGGCAAATGGCACATCAAGGGCCGCTATAATTCCAATAAGCACAAGACTTACTTTGTCACCAACACCACCAGAAGAATGCTTATCTACTTTAATTCCGTTAATGGAAGATAAATCAAGTATTTCCCCAGAATCTCGCATCGCCAGTGTCATATCAACAGTCTCTCTGTCCGTCAGGCCATTGAAGCACACAGCCATAAGAAATGCTGACATCTGATAATCGGTAACATTACCATTGGTATAATTATCAATAAGCCACTTTATCTCTTCAGTAGTTAGTGCTTTATTATTCCTTTTCTTAATAATGAGGTCAATAACTCTCATTAACGCTCCTCCTATATTAGTAATCACTTGTGATAAGGTTCATTATTAATGATTCTATATGCCCTATATATCTGCTCTAACAATATTACCCTCATTAATTGATGTGGAAATGTCATATCAGAGAAGCTAAGAAGCATATTAGCCTTACTTAATATATCTTTATGAAGTCCTATTGAACCACCAATAACAAAGCATATATTAGATACTCCTCTAATTCCCAAATCATTAATGCAATTAGCAAATTCTATGGAATCCATACCTTTACCATCAATAGCAAGGGCAATGACATAATCCGAATCATTTATATGCTTTATGATTCTATCAGCTTCCTTTCTAAGGACTACATCATTTTCCTTTATAGAAGCATTTTCCTTAGTCTTTTCATCGTTAACTTCTATAATACTTAGCTTACAATAGGATGTAAGCCTTTTAGAATATTCAGCTATGGCATCCTTGTAATACTTTTCCTTGATTTTACCAACAGTAATTAGTTTTATATTCATATACTCTGAATCCGTCGTATCATAACGCCCTTAACAAATTAAGGTGTAAATTCATAATTAGCTCTAAATACATTAGATGACATTCCATTCTTATCAACAAGAATTACAGACAATACATTATTACCCTCTGGCATATCAATAGGTCCATAATACTGTTCAGAATTAGGTGTAGGAATGCTGCCATCCCATGTATAATATATCTTAGCACCTTCTAGGTCCGTAGTTATTCTAATAGTTGTAGGCGCATCATAATGACCACTTCCTGGGGAAACCACAGGATAATCAGGAGCCTCATAATTAATCTGATACTTTTCAGTCATAACAACACTCTTTTCGCCATCCTTGTTATAAGCAATTGCTTTAAGTGTTGTCTCACCATTTTCAATCTTAATTGGCTTGCTATATAACTTACCCGACTCTTTATCAGGAGTTGTATTATCTAATGAGTAGTAAATAGTATCTCCTTTATCGCAAGTCAAAGTAACCGTTTGGTCTTCTTTATATTTGCCACCCTTAACAGAAGCTTTAGGTGCTGTCACAACAGTCGAATCAAACAATTTCCTTATGGTATCATTTGGAGCACTAGCTTCAAGTTCCTGTAATTTATCACTATCATTCGTAGCCGAATATAACAAGATTAAAGCTTTATATACTTCAACCGATTCTTTGTCAAGGGATAGAGCTTCTAACAAGACTTCCTCAGCCTTATCATATTTTTCCAATATTATATAGTCTTTACCAAGTGCAACTCTTGCATCTACAGAATCCTTTTTCTGATCAAAGGCTTTATTATATACTTCAATGGCATCTTCATATTTTCCTTTAGAATCTAAGTTGCCACCCTGAATCATCTTGAATGTATAAGATGTGAAGAATAATATGGCAGCAATCAATACTACTAATGCAACACATACAATTATGAATGCAATTCTATTCTTCTTAATATTCCATATTCTGTCTTTGAAGAAATTACCAGTTGGTTTAGGTTCATCTTCATCCTGAGAAGTATTATTCCTACTATCAAGCTCTTCTTGTTTCCTTTTAAGGGCTGCCTGTCTTCTTGCAAATGCGTCATCATCTTCCAACAGTGATTGCAATACTTCGTCTTCAAGAACGTTGTAGTCTGATACAATCATGGCTTCTTCGCCACAATACTGACAATATACACTACCAACCTTAATTTCTTTGCCACAATTAGCACACTTCATAAGTTACTCCACAAATATACATTCATTTGTTTTCAAATAACTTTTCTTGACAACAAAGTCTACGAAAAGTTTTTGAAAACTTACATCGTCTTTATTAATTCAATAGATTGTACACAGTTATACATTAACATAGCTATGGTCATAGGACCAACACCACCAGGAACAGGAGTTATTGCACTACAATGAGGTGCAACCTCATCATACTTCACATCTCCTGATAACTTGTTATTCTCATCTCTATGAATGCCCACGTCAATTACTACTGCACCTTCCTTAACATATTCAGATGTAACAAATTCCTTCTGACCAAGTGCAACAATAAGAATGTCTGCAGTTTTACATACCTCTTTAAGATTCTTAGTATGAGAATGTGTAATGGTAACAGTCGCATTATTATTAAGCATCAATGAGCCCATAGGCTTACCAACAATATTACTTCTTCCCATAATAACGCAATGTTTACCATCTATTTCTATATTGCTTCTTCTAAGAAGCTCTACAATACCAGCAGGCGTACATGATACAAAGCCATCAACACCAAGGTATAGGCATCCAGCACTATATGGGCTGAAACCATCAACGTCCTTCTTAGGAGAAATAGCATTAATAACCTTGTTAGGATCAATATAATCTGGAACAGGTAATTGAACAAGTATGCCAGTAATTGATGAATCATCATTTAGCTTATAGATTAAATCAAGTAGTTCTTCTTCAGTAGTATCGCCCGGTAATTCAAATGACTTAGAGTTAATTCCAATATATTCACAAGCCTTCTTCTTATTTCTTACATACACAGTACTTGCTGGGTCATCACCAACTTGAATAACTGCAAGTGTAATTTCAACACCCTGTGATTTATACTCAGCTACCTTTTCTTTTAATTCATCCTTGATTTCCTTCGAAATTCTTTTACCATCAATAATAAGTGGTTCCATTAATTAACTTACCTCCAAATATGATTACTTATTCTAGAATAATCCAGTAATTACGCCATCATCTGTAACATCTATGCTAAGAGCAGCTGGCTTCTTAGGAAGACCAGGCATTGTCATAATCTGTCCAGTAATAGCAACAATGAATCCTGCACCAGCTGATACAGTAATCTCTCTAATGTTCAATGTAAAGTCAGTTGGTCTGCCAAGAAGTGAAGCATCATCAGATAATGAATACTGAGTCTTGGCCATACATACTGGCATATTATCAAATCCTAGCTTCTTTAACCTGGCAAGCTCTCTACTAGCAGCCTTCGAATAAGCAACATCCTTAGCGCCATATATTTCTTTCGCAACCTTCTCAATCTTCTCTTCTATTGTAAGATTATTGTCATATAATGGCTTGAAGTTACTTGGTTTATTGTTAATAGAATCAATTACAGCCTGAGCTAATTCAATGCCGCCTTCACCACCTAATTCCCATACCTTAGATAAAGCGAATTCACAGCCTCTCTCTTCACAGAAATTCTTAACGAATTCAACCTCTCTGTCAGTATCAGAGACAAATGCATTAAGAGTTACAACGATAGGCACATTGTATTTTTGAAGGTTCTCAATATGCTTCTCAAGATTACATATACCTTTCTTCAACGCATCAACATTTTCATTAGTAAGCTCATCCTTAGGAACGCCACCGTTATATTTTAACGCTCTTATAGTTGCAACTAATACAACACAATCAGGCTTTAGACCTGCCATATTACATTTGATATCGAAGAATTTCTCAGCACCAAGGTCAGCACCAAAGCCAGCCTCTGTAATAGTATAATCAGCAAGCTTCATAGCCATCTTAGTAGCTCTAACTGAGTTGCATCCATGAGCAATATTAGCAAATGGTCCACCATGAACAAGCGCTGGTGTATGCTCTAGCGTCTGTATCATATTAGGCTTCAGGGCATCCTTAAGAAGTGCTGCCATTGAACCAGTAGCTCCCACATCATCAGCTGTAACTGGATCACCATTGAAGTTATATGCAACAATAATTCTTCCTAATCTCTTCTTAAGGTCATTCATATCATCAGCAAGACATAGGATAGCCATTATCTCTGAAGCAACAGTTATTACAAAATGATCCTCTCGAACCATTCCATCAGCCTTAGCTCCAAGTCCTACAACGATATTTCTTAGATTTCTGTCATTAATATCAAGACATCTCTTCCATACTACAGCTCTTGGGTCAATGCCTAATTCATTGCCTTGCTGTATATGATTATCAACCATTGCAGCAAGCAGGTTATTAGCAGTAGTAATTGCGTGGAAATCACCTGTAAAATGTAGATTCAAATCCTCCATAGGAACAACCTGAGCATTACCGCCTCCAGCAGCTCCACCCTTTATTCCAAAGCAAGGTCCCAAGGAAGGTTCTCTTAATGCAAGGCAGGCATTTATTCCCATTTTGCCAAATGCCTGACCAAGACCAATACTTGTTGTTGTCTTACCTTCACCAGCTGGTGTAGGATTAATGGCTGTAACAAGAATCAGCTTACCATCAGGATTATTTGAAGCCTTCTTCATACATTCATCTGACAGCTTTGCTTTATATTTGCCATATAATTCCAAATCATCCTCGCTAAGTCCAAGGCTTGAAGCCACCTCTTTAATTGGTTTAAGTTCAGCATCCTGTGCAATCTCAATATCACTTTTCATAATAGACCTCCATCATACTACTTAATTAATTCTTCAAATTCATCTATGGTAACAAGCACTCTACGTGGCTTAGTTCCCTCTTCTGGTCCAACTACACCCATCTCTTCAAGCTGGTCCATAATTCTTGCTGCTCTATTGAAACCAATCTTGAAATTACGTTGTAGCATTCCAATTGAGCCTTTACCCTTATCTATAATAAGTCTGCCACAATCTGCAAAGTATTGGTCCTTATCATCATCCTCTTCAAAGCTTGCATTACTTGCAGGAGAAGAAGCCTGACTGATTTTCTCGGCAATTTCTTCAGAAGCACTATCATCATAGCTATTATTATTGATAATGTATTCTGTAACCTTGTGAATCTCTTCATCAGAGACCCAGGCACCCTGAACTCTGACAGGTCCTGTAGCTCCTTGTGGGAAATACAACATATCACCTTTGCCAAGCAATCTCTCAGCACCAGCCTCATCAAGTATAACTCTCGAATCTATTGCTGATGATACAGCAAATGAAATTCTCGAAGGAATGTTAGCTTTAATTAGTCCAGTTACAATATCAGCAGAAGGACGCTGGGTTGCAACTATCAAGTGAATTCCAGCAGCTCTAGCAAGCTGTGCTATACGACATATTGCAGCTTCAACCTCATTAGAGGCAACCATCATAAGATCAGCTAACTCGTCAATGATAATAACCATCTGATACATCTTCTCATTGATTACAACTTCTTCGCCATATTCATTAGTAACCTTGACTTCCCCAGCCTTAATTTTCTCGTTATAGCCTTCAATATTACGAACTCTGGCTTTCTCGAACTTACTATATCGCTCCATCATCTCAGATACAGCCCAATTAAGAGCTTGAGATGCTTTCTTAGGGTCAGTGACAACTGGTATTAACAGATGAGGGATGCCATTATAGTTACTAAGCTCAACTACCTTAGGGTCAACCATAATTAGTTTAACTTCATCTGGGCTTGCCTTATATAAGATACTCATAATAATAGTATTGATACATACTGACTTACCAGAACCAGTTGCTCCTGCAATTAACATATGCGGCATCTTGGCAATATCAGCAATAACAATATCACCTGCAATATCTTTTCCAGCGGCAAATGCTATCTTAGACGAACAATTCCTAAAAGATTTATCTCGCATCAAATCAGAGAATGCAACTGCCGAATTCTTAGCATTAGGAATTTCAATTCCAACTGTTGATTTGCCAGGAATTGGTGCTTCAATTCTAATATCCTGTGCAGCAAGATTAAGCTTGATATCATCAGCTAGATTAACTATCTTACTTACCTTTGTACCCATCTTAGGACTTATCTCATATCTTGTTACAGTAGGACCACAGGTTATCTCGCCAAGTGTAGCCTCAACACCGAATATCTCAAGTACATGTATAAGCTTATTAGCTTGTTCCTTAATATACTGCTTAGAATCTCCTGAAGACGCTTTAGAAGGCTCTAACAGATTAAGTGGCGGATATTTGTAGCTGCTATTCTTCCTAGGTGAATGATTAGAGGAAGGCTTGCTTACAGCTTCCTTCTTAGTCACTTCAGTTGCCACAGGTGTAGGCACTGCAGAAGGTTTAGCAACTGTACTTTCAACCTTTACTGGCTCTTCTACCTTTGTCTCTGCCACAGGAACATTATCATTTGCAGGCTTGTCATCAACAACACCGCGAATAACAACATCATCATCTTTAGGAACATCATCTGTAAAATGTATCTTGGATGGTGAGTCAGCATCTGAAGTAAGGGGAACTCTTCTAACATCAGAAGGTTCTATATTCTCATCCGTCTTCTCATCATACAGACTAATGCTAATCTCATTCATTCCGTCTATATCTGATACATTAACATTGTTATTAGCAGTCTCATTAGGCTGTACTTCAACTTCTCTTAGAGAGGTTGAAGACAAATCAACACCATGAACCTTTTTAGAAAATCTCTCCTTAGTATTATCACTAATATCTCTATCTATATCACGCTTATGCTTAATCTTCTCAACTTCTCGTCTATTAGTTGCTCTTCTCTTATTATCTCTTGACTTATCAACTGCATCCTTTGAAGAATTGCCAAGCTTCTCAAATATACTTGAAAAGCTAGACCTTTTTACATGAAGTATAAAAAATATTATGAGAAGGACAATATCAATTATTAGCGCTCCTACTTCACCAAAGCCACTACAGAATAATGCGGCAAATGCTCCACCAAAGAAGCCTCCACCTGTTTTGTTATCAAATCCTTCATGAAATGCCATAACCGGCCCAATATAATCACTACCATTCATGGCAATCTCAATAAGCGTTGCAAAGAATATATAGAACATGAATATATATACCATCTTAATTATTGCATCTGCTCTTTTGTCATAGAACATCTTATAGAAGACTGCCACAAAGAACACACCTGCTAATAATAAAATTGGAAATACATATGCAATAACTCCGAATAAACCAAAGAAGAAGCCAGCTAATACATCACCGAATTTGCCACATATACCAAATGAACTAAGGAATAGTAAGATACAAAAGCCTATAGTTACAAACAACAAAATGTCTTTTACAAAATCATTTTTGACAGGTTTATTATTGGCATTATTACTCTTAGCCGACATTACCTTAATTACATCTCCCTTCACGTCATTAAATAACTACTATATAATACCATCTCGACTATCGTCTCGATGGTGTTGCTCATCAAATATCCATTCACGCAAGCGTGATTACATTTTCTTCGCAATTATACCATATTTTGTTGTTGCTGTCACAAAAAATGGAAAAAATATGCTATAAATTGTGGTTATGAATTGAAAGAAATTTCGTGTGTTATGACTATATACATCTATCTTAGTAATATTTCCCTAAGAATAAAAAACCCCTGCCAAGAATGGCAGAGGAAAAGACAATCAACTAATATAACAATTATTGTCCATTTTTATTAAATTTTCATTGCAACATCCCATGCACCCCAGATAACGCTTCTAAGGTTTCCAACCTTCTTAGCATCACCTATTAAATGAACATTATAAGATGCATTCTCTAGTGGCATACTATGATATCCAACTGACATAATTACAGAATCAGCAGGAAGTTTTGTCTGCTTCTTATTCTTCTCTTCAACCAAGACGTAATCCTTACCAATCTCTTTAACACCACTTTCAAGATATACAGGGACCTTATTTGTCTTGAAGAAATCACGTAAATAGCTGGAATTAGCAAGACATAGGTTTGGAACAGCCATAAGATCGTTCTTCATCTCAATAATAACAGGCTTTTTACCTTTATTATATAAATCTAGTGCCATCTCACAACCTGTAAGTCCACCACCTATAATTACAACATTTTTGCCTACTTTCTTCTTCTCTAATAAGTAATCACATGCATCCATTGCGTACTCATCAGCACCAGGAACAGGTATATGATTGGCTTCAGCACCAGTTGCAATAACATATTCATCAGCATCAATATCAGAGAGACTCTTAACTTCAGTATTAAGCTTAACTTCAATACCTCTCTTCTTAACCTGACGTTTGTACCACTCAATTAGTTCCTTATCATTCTCTTTAAATGAAGGAGCTGCAGCTGCAATAAATATACCACCTAACTTATCTGATTTCTCGTAAATAGTTGGTATATGTCCTCTTATTGAAAGTATTCTGGCAGCTTCCATACCACCAATACCACCACCAATAATGGCAACCTTCTTAGGATTCTTAGTCTTCTTAAGTCTATAATGCTTAGAATTCATAGATACAGGATTAACAGCGCAACGACACATATGAATTGTATCATTGAAATCCTGATCATTGCCTGTTCCTTCATGCTTAGACAAATTAAAGCATGCAGCATGACAGCAAATACATGGTCTAATATCTTCTTCTCTTCCCTGCTTAAGTTTCTTAACCCATGTAGGATCAGCAAGGAATTGTCTACCAACAACCATAGCATCAATATCGCCATTCTTTACAGCTTTGGCACCAGCATCTGGCTGCATACGTCCAGCACATGTGACAGGTATATCAACAAATTTCTTAATATGTGATACATCATCAAGATTACAATTAAGAGGCATATATTGTGGTGGATGAGCCCAATACCATGCATCATAGGTTCCATTATCGCAGTTAAGCATATCATATCCAGCATCTTGTAGATATTTAGCAGCCTTTTCAGATTCTTCCATATCACGACCGATTTCAATATAATCTTCCCCAGGCATAGCACCTTCTCTAAAGGCTTTTGTCTTAGAAAGAACTGAATAACGTAGTGATACCGGATAATCTTCTCCGCAGGAAGCTTTAATAGCTTGTACAATTTCTACAGGGAAACGATACCTATTCTCGAATGAACCACCATATTCATCTGTTCTTTGATTAGTATATTTTAATGTAAATTGATCTAATAAATATCCCTCATGAACAGCATGAACTTCTACTCCATCTACTCCAGCAGCTTTACAAAGTCTTGCTGTCTCAGCAAATGCGTAGATAATATCTTCTATTTCTTTTTTAGTAATAGCTCTTGTTGTTACATCATCAGCCCATCTATTAGGAAGTACTGATGGAGCAGCTGTAAGATATTCAGCATCAATAACAGGTTTTGCAAGAGTATTAAGCACTTTATTTTTTGCAAGTAGTGCTAATGAATCTGAAAGAGCCATAGAACGTCCAAATCCAGCAGTAAGCTGTACAAATAGCTTTGCTCCTGTCTTATGAACTTCATCCATAAATTCAGCAAGTTGTGCGAATTTTCTCTTATTCTTATATAGCCATTGTCTACCCAGAACATCACGAACTGGCGCAATACCTGGAATAATAAGGCCACAATCATTATCTGCTATCTTCTTAAGAAGTTTGGCTGCTTCCTTATCAAAATGGTTAGGCTCCATCCAACCAAATAGACAAGTACCACCCATAGGCGCAAGCACAATTCTGTTCTTGATTGTGAGATCTCTTATTTTCCATTCAGTAAATAACGGCTCATAATCTTTGTTCATTGGCATATAATCCCCCCCTTATTATTCTCCTACTTCTTATTCTTCTTATATATTTCTCTAGCTTCTTTAAGCTTTTCAACTGCATTCTCAACATCTTTAGCTGCATCTTTGGCTAAATTAGCAGCATCAGTTTCTCCTGTCTTCTCTAAATCATTAGCAAGGTTTATAAAATCCTCTGCATGATGTTCATTATGATGTATTGTATGATCCATTAAAATTATAATTTTATCATCTTCCATTATTACTTAATCTCCTAATTCTTTATTTCTTCTTATTAGCCATACCAAGATGCATTTCTTTCATACCTTCAACTTCATCACATACTTTCTTGAAATCACAATGACCACAATCTGTTGCAAGTCCATCTAGAATATGAGTAAGGGATTTTGTTATATCATCTGCAGTTTTGGCATAAGGACTAAGGCTTTCAACAAGTTCTTTGTTAGTAATAAAAATAATTCTTGCATTCTTAACATGTTTGATAGCCTTATACTTCTTAATATAAGCCTTACCAATACTAGAGAAGTTAATACCACTTTGCTTTGCTTCTTTACTAATTCGAACCTGTTCCTGATTACTAAAGGAAGACACCCGCACCATGTATCCCTTAGGGAATACATGGTAACGAGCAAACTCCATATTTCTAATTGCATCATAAGCATCTTCTGCTTCGCCGATTTCATCTGTTTCTAAGATTACAATTCTGGCAAAAGCACAATCAGAATCAATATTCTTGATATCATCTCCAACAAGGAAAATTCCATCTTCCTCTACAAAATTCTCAGTAGAAACAAGTGTAAAATTAACAGACGGATTAGTGCCGCCTCCCAGTTCAAATGCACTATCTCTTTGCATTACCAGCTCACTACTTTTAGTTACTGGCCATGCTGATTTTGCATCATCTGTAACTTCAATAACACCTGCTTTTTTTGTTTCATCAAGAACAGTTTTAATAATACTATCGTATAATTTCATATCTTCTTATTCTTTCTTTTATTATTTATAGTTAGAAATTAATATCGGCTTTTTTTCTATCAAATATTTCATTCACACGACGATAAGCCCATTCCATTAGCTTTTGATCCATGTTCCAAAAATATACAATAAAAAGTGCTCCGATTGCTATAAAAAGAAAGGTTACTAATTTCTTAATTACCTTCATTAGTGTTTCACCGATCCTTTCTGACGCGCATATTCAGCAGCACCAAGAGCGCCCATAAGTTGTGGGTCAGTTTTAAGATTAACAACCTTTAATTTAAGAACCTGCTCTATAGCTTTCTTAAGCCCATCATTTTTTGCACAACCTCCTGTTAAAGTAACAGAATCTGTTGCACCAGATTTCTTAGCCATTACAAAACATCTCTTTGCAACTGACATCTCAATACCAGCAGCTATCTCATCCATAGCTTTTCCTTCACCAACAAGGGTTATAACCTCTGATTCAGCAAATACAGTACACTGAGCAGATATAGGTACAACATTTTTAGCAGAAAGAGATAACTTAGAAAAGTCAGAAAGTGACATTTCAAAAGATCTTGCCATTGCTTCGAAGAAACGTCCTGTACCAGCAGAACATTTATCATTCATAGCAAAGTTCTTAACTGTTCCATCATCATCAATTGCTATACCTTTAATATCTTGACCACCAATATCAATAATCGCTTTAGCATTAGGATCTGTTACATGTACGCCCATAGCATGACATGAGATCTCCGAAATATTCTCATCTGCAAATGGAACTTTATTACGACCATAACCTGTACCAATAAGATAAGTAAGGTCTTTAGAAGTCTTTAAATCATCAACCTTTCCTATAACTTCTTCCATAGCCGCTTTTGCTGATTCTTCTGCATTAATCTTAGATTTAATAGTAGTATCAGCAACAATCTTTCCATTTTCATCAAGAATAACAGCCTTTGTGTAGGTACTTCCTACATCACATCCTCCAAAATATTTCATTGTAACCCTCCTATACATAATTATTATCTGTATTAATTATAAACTAATCACCTTAAACAACACATAATTTACCAGCTTGCATCATCTTCAAAATCAACTAATGAAGGATCAATAGGTTCTTCACGCATAACTGTTCTCATGTATTCATTAACTTTTGAACGCATATCTTTTCTAGATACTGTACGAGGATCCATAAGATCATGCTCAATCCAGATTAGACGAACACCATGCTCTCTAGCCTGATCTTCAAAAAGTCCATTAAGTGTTGCCATATTCTTACAAGATACATGTTGATACATAATTACAATATCAGGTTTCCATATCTCAACTTGTCTCCATAATTCTGTAAGAACGTGATCATAACCACCATTAGTATGACGTCTCATAACCATACGTTCATATAGTCTTGCCATATCTTTTAGAGCCTCTTCTTTATCCTCTGTCTCAAGAGGTCTTGTATAATTAAGACTTTCCATTTCAACTAGTACATTAATGCCCCAGCAATTAGCAAGCCAGTTAGAAAAATTAGCATAATAATGAGCAGGAACAGACCATACAATAGCACGATGTCTCATCTTGCCTCTCCATGGTTCTTCACGATTCTCATAAGCTTCCATCATAAGCTCATCAACCTTCTCGAAGGTCTTCATAATTCGTGGATCAATACCACCGTCCATCTCATAATTCCATTTTCTAAATAGCTCATAACATGGTCCAATAAGTTGAGGATAAGGTGTCTGGTTAACCTCCCATTTCTGCAATTCATACTGAGTCTCTTTGTTAAATCTCTTCATTGAAGCAAAGTAAGCATCCCAGCTCCATTTTGCTCCAGTTTGTTCTTCAATAAATTTGATACAACCCTTAATATCCTGTACCGCAGAATTCATTATAGATTCATCTTCATAACGAACAGGGAATGTAAGGTGATATGTAGGAAGGTCTTTAAACCTTCTTGATGTATAACTTGATGCCATAACAGAACCATCACAAGGCATAGAACTTGATATAAAGCAAGCACCCATGTGTGGAAGCGCATCAATAACACATGCACCACATTCCGAAGTCGGAACAGGACAAGTATCAGATGGAAGTCCATAAGATTCAACTGCATCAATATACGGCATACATGCCAACTGATCAATTTCAGAAAGCAAGAATACTGGCATAAGCTGATAAGGAATTCCAACAAGATCTGGGAATCCCGCCATAATTTGTGCCATAGTCATTTCATCAAGAAGAACTACCTTCTTAGAAAGTTCTTCACAATTTCCACCTTTTTCATCAGCCTTCATAAGGAATACAAGGTTCTCAGCTACATAACGAAAGATTGCATAGATAAGTTCATGATGCATCTTAAGTGCTCTTCCACGAAGTCCTAAAGTATTCTTATCCATAAAACTATGACAGCAGAAATATGAAATCATCCAACGATAATGAAGAGCTCCATTAAGTGCAGGAACAAGATCTTTACTAAATGTTGTAAGAAGCATTCCCCACATCTTCATCCATTCATAGAAATCAGCTGCTGTATCTTTAATGCCTCTAAACTCACGTCTAGCAGTAGCCATTTTCCCACTTTGATAAAGCTTACCTAGCTGCTTCTCTCCATTAATAAGAAAATCCTTCCACTCATCAATGCTCATATTCTTAGCAAGATTAGCTTCCTTCTTAAGTCTTTTCTTTGTTGCATTGAAATCAGACTTAATATGCTTTCCTACTTCTTTCCAATCTGTCTCTTTAATCATATCTCCGATAATACCGGAAACTTCTTTAATATTTTCTGCCTGAAGTTTGAAATTCATATGATCCTTCATGCGGAAAAATTTGGAATCAGGATATCCACTCACGCTACACTACCCCCTTTCCCTTTTTGAATTTTCTTAATCTCTAATGCTTCAACAAATGCCTGGAATCTTGTTCGAAGTTGTCCAGAGCTCCTTACATTATAAGGTCTGTCAATAGAGAGCACTGGCCAGTTATACTCCTCTTGTAAGATATGAGAAGCAAGTGGTCTCTCAAACGCCCAGAAATCACAGAATTTCATTTGTTCATAAATGATTCCATCAGCCTTATACTGTTTTGCATACTTGTCAACAGTCTCTCTTCTCTGCGCAATCTTCTCTTCACTCATATATCTAGCACATTCAGAAGTTCTCATATAATGTTCAACAATCTGAGTCAAGATATCTTTCTTCTTATCAAGCTTAATCTCTTCTCTACCAGGCTTTGAACCATAGCAATAACGATCAAATACTACCATAGCACCTGCTTCTTCTATAAGTCTTGTAAGATCAAGATCATCAACCTCCGAACCAACAAGAGCAACTCTCGCACGATACCAAGGTTTGCTATCCACTTTACGATTCTTAATTTCTTCTAAAGTCTCTTCAAGCTTAGGAAGAATAAGAGATGTAGGACAACAATATGACACAAGACATAGAACATGATATTCATATCCTGTAATTGGTGGATTCGCTTTCTTTCTCATATCACCAATCTTAGTCATAACTTTACACATCTTATTAGTGCAGGCTGCTATGTCTCTGTTATGCTTCATTTTACTTTTTCTATAAAC
>ONCT01000035.1 GCA_900316395.1 uncultured Lachnospiraceae bacterium
TGATGATAAAGTTAAAATCTAAAGTAGGAACTAAAAATCTAAAGGTTGATAATAAAAATAAAGAAAATCTTATAATATTTTCAGATCACAAAAGATATGATAATGTTTTTATTCCTATACTTGATGAACTTGAAAATGCGAATACCATGGCTGGCATATGCTCTTTGAAGAATTTGATAGGACTCATTGCACCTAACGTCTTAACAGCAGTTGTATATACTATTACCATGTGAGCTATGTAGCATGCGTATGCACATCCTAGCACTATCGCAAGAGAGCCAATAATTGCTGGACCATTTGTTGCGACAACTGGAGCGATTAGGCAGAATACACCTATTGGAGACAGACCAAGAATCATTTCCATAACCTTCATAAATATTGAGTTAAGGGACTCAATTCCCTTGATGGCTGGCTTGGCCTTGTCACCTACAAGTATTATGGCAAATCCTAAGAACACTGCCATTACAATAACCTGTAGCATATTGGCATCAACAAGCGGGGTGAAGAAGTTATCCGGGAAAATTCCCACAATTGTATCCATAAAGGATGTCTTTTCCACAGGTGTATATACTAATCCTCCTGTATCAAGCACTGGGAAAAGTCCCTTGAATAGATTACCACCAACAAGACCTATCACAATTGCGATTGCAGTTGTGCAGAAATAATATATAACGGCCTTAACTCCAATAGAACCGACCTTCTTAATGTCTCTCATGGAAATAATTCCACTCATTATTGAGAATAAGACTATTGGAACAACAATGAATTTCAGCAAATTAAGGAATATTGTTCCAAAAGGCTTAATATAATTCTCCGCTATTTCAGGATGTCCCTGCAACGCTATACCCGCTATTATTCCAAGAATAAGGGCAATAAATATTTTGATTGCAAGTGGTAATTTTAATAGTTTTTTCATAACAATTTCTCTCTTTACTAGGTTAAAATATCATTCAGTAATTATATCATATTTTAGGCATTGTAGACAGTTTAGCGCCTAGGATATAATCATTATTACCATTAGAATATCTCCCAAAAAGCAACAGCACTTGCCGATGCCACATTAAGGGAATCCACCCCATTAGAACATGGGAGTTACCTCCTATAATTCCTAATTATATCACATTTGTCTGCCTTGCATTTAAGTAGTACTTTCACTATAATTTACTTAAGTATATGAAGGCATCATAATGGAGGACGGTTAATATGGATACTTATATTTTTACAGACGATTGTATTATAGGAAATGAGACAATAGATAATGAACATCGCGGCCTCTTCGCGTCGCTAAATGAAGCAAATAAGGCTGCTTTAGAAGGAAAGGCCAATACGGCTGAAGTTGCAAGAGAGCTACTTGAATCCCTTGCTGAATATGCTAATACACATTTTACACATGAAGAAGCATATATGGAGTCAATTGACGACCCTGAGCTTACTATTCAAAAAATGGAGCACAAGGCTTTTATTAAGCGAATCAAGAAGGAAATGGACGAGGGCATCACCGATGAAAATGCCTCACAGAAGCTTAATGAACTGCTACAATTCTGCGCAAAATGGCTTTACCATCATATTCTTGGATCTGATACTCTTATCGGTACCGCTGTGAAGCTTCAGAGCGAAGATGATAATGAAGACCCGTTTGATTTTACTGACAAATACCTTACTGGCATTGAATCAATTGATGACCAGCACAGACATTTATTCGAAATAATCGCAAGTATGCACGACGCTCTTGAAGCATCCAAGAAGGGCTATGACAAATATGACTTTATAGTCGAAACTCTTGCAGAACTTAAGGAATATACAGAGACTCATTTTGCCGATGAGGAAGAATATATGGAGTCTATTAACTACGAAGGCCTGGCTGCCCAGAAGAAGGCCCACCGCTCCTTCGTAGAAAGAATCTCCAAAATTGAATTAAATGAACTAGACGAAAATCAGGAAGAATACTTAGGTAATCTTACTGACTATCTTATTACCTGGCTTAGCCAGCACATCCTGAAGATGGACTCTAAGATAGGTTAGACCTTCGTAAATATCTCCCAAAATGCAACAGCACTTGCGGATGCCACATTAAGGGAATCCACTCCGTTAGACATAGGGATTATCACACTCATATCACATGTGTTAAGAACCTCTGGGGAAATTCCATGATCTTCATTACCTAGAACTACCGCCCTCTTATTGGTAGTCAGCTTCAAATCACTTAGGCTCTTAGCATCGTCAGTAAGGGATAATGCCATGAGTGCGTAGCCGTTTTCTTTTAACTGGTGGATATCACTTCGATTAATGTATGTCCATTCAAGCTGGAAAACCGTTCCCATACTTACTCTTGCAGCTCTTCTGTATAGCGGGTCAGCGCAACCTTCTGTTAGCAAAACTGCCTCTGCCCCTAGCGCTGCGGCGGACCTGAATATAGCACCAACATTAGTTGGATTCTCTACATCATCTAGAACTACAATCTTGTTGCAAGTTTCTATTAGTTTTGTGGGGGTTAATGGGCATTTTCTATGCATGGCTGATAGGACACCACCTGTTAGGGAGTAGCCTGTGATGTTCTTCATAACATTTTCACTAGCTGTATAGATTGGGACATTGTCAGTGTTGAATTCCCTAAGCTCTTCTAATTGGCTTTCCTCAACAAAGAAGGATTGAGGCATGTATCCTGCATCAATCGCCCGTCTAATAACCTTCATGCTCTCGCATATAAAGATGCCACTATCTGGCTCATTATATCGTTTTAACTGCCGCTCGTTCAGGCCTACATAAACCGAGACGTCAGCAGCATCTAAGCTTGTTACTCTCTTAACATTTTCCATAATTGAATTACCCATGATTTATTATTATATCATATTTGTTTAACTTGTATCTGCTCACTATATCCACATCTACCCTCGTACCAAATGTCGCTTTGACAGATATGAGTGGGAACTATACTTCTTTTTGGGCTTTTATTTCCTGAAGCATGCTATCTATAATACGAACATCTATGGGACAGGTTTTTGTCTCAAATGTTGCAACAAAGTCTACGCCCCATCTGTATCCGCATCCGAGATAATTGTTTATCTTCCTAACTGCATTTGTAGCGTATGTTGCATCATCCATCATTCCAAAATGTTCATAGATTATTTCGCGTCGAGTATTAACATTTAACAGAGTAAAATCAGGATAAACCACGCCATAACCCATAAGATTAACAGGGTATTCATATCTGTATTGAATGTTAAGCATATACAGCTTGTCGGCAATTAGCTTCTCAGACTTAGAGCGAACTCTCTCTCCCTTCTCGGTATATATCTCAGGCGTTTCTTCTGAAAATGGCTTCGTCTCGTATTCTTGCGTAAGCCAAGCCTTCTTGTAGTCCTCATTGGAAATCTCATATGGTGTAATAAGCGCCTTCCGCCCCTTAGCAAGTGTATACACATCTGCTATATCCTGCGAAGGAACAGTGCTTATTGTCCTATCTATCCAGTGCTTCCACTGCATAATTAGGCTTAGAACCTTCTGGTTGTAATTGTACATAATAATATCTTCTGCCACATTAATGTTCTCTTTTCTAATGTAGGTACCTGTGCCCTTATCACCTGAATTATGATAGTAATACTGTGTTACGCCATTAGATACTGATGTGCTTATTCGACCATCTATTGTGTGATTCTTTAGGTAACTAGATGCTTTTCTTTCTATGATGTCTAATTCTTGGTTCCTTATTGTTAGTTCTTCTACTATATTTTTCATATTCTTATTCCTTTCTATTATTTATGTGTTTATGTTGGTGGGTTGGTGGCTTATTGGGGTGACGGCTTGGGGATGCTGGCTCTCGCTGGGCTTTTACGGAGTAAATGGGTGTTTTGAAGCTTTACTACGTAGTTGGCGGCTTGGGGATGCTGGCTCTCGCCGGGGTTTTACGGAGTAAAGGGGTGTTTTGAAGCTTTTGGTACGTAGTTGGCGGCTCATCGGCGCTAGCTCTCGCCGAGGTTTTACGGAGTAAATGGGTGTTTTGAAGCTTTTAGTCCGTAGTTGACGGCTTGGGGATGCTGGCTCTCGCTGGGGTTTTACGGAGTAAAGGGGTGTTTTGAAGCTATACTCCGTAGTAGGCGGTGCTGTGGCGCCGGCTCTCGCTGGGGTTTTACGGAGTAATTGGGTGTTTTGAAACTTTTGGTCCGTAGTTGGCGGTGCATTAGCGCCGGCTCTGGCAGGAACTTTACGGAGTAATTGGGGTGTTTTGAAGCTTTACCACGTAGTCGGCGGTTCTGCAGTGCCAATCTAGAAGCATAATCCCCCAAAATGGCACAATTCACCTTCCAACATAATTAAAGATATAATACTAGAAACATAGACATGAGAAAACATAGTTTTCTTCTGTAGAATTATAACACTTTCATCCTTCAACAATCAACTAGAAACTGACTGCGTAGTGGGCGGCAATGATCTGCCCTGATTTCTAGCATAATCATTGCCGAAAGATTATTCGCCATAATAAAGTAAAACAATAGAGAGCCACAAGGGCTCTCTATACTATAATCATATTCGATTCAAGCAAAGCCTATATTATTTATCGAAAAAATTTCATATAAGCTTTCCCTTACATCATCAGCGATTAATTATCTGAAGATCTCAATAAGCTTCTCCTTAACATCATCAGCGAAGTCCTTAGCCTTGTTAGCTGCCTTCTCTACCTTAACGATGCTTGGATTGCTTGCGATAGCGGCCTGTGCTGCAGCTAGGCGAGCGATAGGTACTCTAAATGGAGAACATGATACATAATCAAGTCCAATAGCATCACAGAACTCAACTGAAGCTGGGTCTCCACCGTGCTCACCACAGATACCAACATGAAGCTTAGAATTCTTCATCTTACCAAGTGCGATAGCGATCTGCATAAGCTTGCCTACACCATCCTGATCTAACTTAGCAAATGGATCATTCTCGAAGATCTTCTTGTCATAGTAAGCATCTAAGAACTTACCAGCATCATCACGAGAGAATCCGTATGTCATCTGTGTTAAGTCGTTAGTACCGAAGCAGAAGAAATCAGCTTCTTCAGCAATCTCATCAGCTGTAAGAGCAGCACGTGGGATCTCAATCATTGTACCAACTTCATACTCAAGCTTAACACCTGCGTCAGCGATTTCTGCATCAGCAGTCTCAACTACTACCTTCTTAACGAACTTAAGCTCGTTAACATCTCCAACAAGTGGAATCATGATCTCAGGCTTAACGTTCCAGTTACTGTGATCCTTCTGTACTTCGATAGCAGCTCTGATAACAGCCTTAGTCTGCATCTTAGCAATCTCAGGATATGTAACTGCAAGACGACATCCTCTGTGACCCATCATTGGGTTAAACTCATGAAGTGACTCGATAAGAGCCTTAATCTCATCAACTGACTTGCCTTGAGCGTCAGCTAACTTCTTAATATCTTCCTCCTCTGTAGGAACGAACTCATGTAGAGGTGGATCTAAGAAACGAATTGTAACTGGGCATCCTTCAAGAGCTTCATATAATGCCTTGAAATCGCTTTGCTGATATGGAAGAATCTTATCTAATGCAGCTTCTCTCTCTTCAACTGTGTCAGCACAAATCATCTCTCTAAATGCAGCAATTCTGTCCTCTTCGAAGAACATATGCTCTGTACGGCAAAGTCCGATACCTTCTGCACCAAGCTCTCTAGCCTTCTTTGCGTCAGCAGGAGTATCAGCATTAGTACGAACCTTAAGTGTTCTATACTTATCAGCCCATGCCATAACACGACCGAATGTACCAGCAATCTGAGCATCAACTGTAGGGATGATTCCAGCGTAGATGTTACCTGTTGTACCATCAATAGAAATCTCAGAACCCTCTACGAACTTCTCACCTGCTAGTGTAAATGTCTTATTCTCTTCGTCCATTGCGATGTCGCCACAACCAGATACACAACATGTACCCATTCCACGAGCAACAACGGCAGCGTGACTTGTCATACCACCACGAACTGTTAAGATACCCTGTGAAGCCTTCATACCAGTAATATCTTCTGGTGATGTCTCAAGACGAACAAGTACAACCTTCTCGCCTCTAGCATTCCACTCTTCAGCATCTTCTGCTGTAAATACTACCTTACCACAAGCAGCACCTGGTGAAGCACCAAGTCCCTTACCAATTGGTGTTGCAGCCTTAAGTGATGCAGCATCAAATTGTGGGTGAAGTAATGTATCTAAGTTACGAGGATCAATCATAGCAACTGCTTCTGCTTCTGTCTTATGTCCTTCATCAACCAAGTCACACGCAATCTGAAGAGCAGCTGGAGCTGTTCTCTTACCATTACGACATTGAAGCATGTATAACTTCTTATTCTCAACTGTAAATTCCATATCCTGCATATCATGATAGTGATTCTCAAGAGTCTCACATACCTTGATGAATTCAGCATATGCTTCTGGGAATTCCTGCTCCATCTGAGCGATTGGCATTGGAGTACGAACACCAGCAACAACGTCCTCACCCTGAGCGTTCTTAAGGAACTCACCCATAAGCTTCTTCTCACCTGTTGCAGGATCTCTTGTAAATGCAACACCAGTACCAGACTCATCATTTAAGTTACCGAATACCATAGGCATTACGTTAACAGCTGTACCCCATGAATAAGGGATATCGTTATCACGACGATATACATTAGCTCTTGGGTTATCCCATGATCTAAATACAGCCTCGATAGCAAGCTTTAACTGCTCTACTGGGTCTGAAGGGAAGTCAGTACCTAACTGGTTCTTATACTCAGCCTTGAACTGCTCTGCTAATTCCTTAAGGTCAGCAGCTGTAAGGTCAACGTCGAACTCAACTCCTCTGTCAGCCTTCATCTTGTCGATAAGTTGCTCAAAATACTTCTTACCAACTTCCATAACTACATCAGAGAACATCTGAATAAATCTTCTGTATGAGTCATATACGAAACGCTCAAACTTAGGATCTGGGTTTCCTGCAATCATAGCCTCAACAACTTCATCGTTAAGACCAAGATTAAGGATAGTATCCATCATACCTGGCATAGAAGCACGAGCACCTGAACGAACTGATACAAGTAAAGGATTCTTGAGATCGCCAAACTTCTTGCCGTTCACTTCCTCCATCCATTCTACGCCTTCCATTGTCTGAGACATAATCTCGTCATTAATCTTACGACCATCTTCGTAGTACTGTGTACATGCCTCAGTTGTAATTGTGAAACCTTGTGGTACAGGGAGACCAATCTCTGTCATCTCTGCAAGGTTAGCGCCCTTACCACCAAGTAAGTTACGCATGGTCATGTCACCTTCTTTGAAGGTATAAACCCATTTTGCCATAATTAAATCCTCCTAAAAATCTTATATATAGTATCTAAACTACAGATAAAATAATTGTAACAATACATATAAACATTTTCAAGAAAAAAGAAAGTAAAATTTCAATAGTTTTGAAACTTTACTTCCTTAATATGTTCTATCAATATTCAAACCACAATATGTTGTGTTATTGTTCTGATACCTCAACTAAGCTTGCCGTGATGTCATTGATATCATTGTATCCAGATACAACATTGCCAATGCTACCATTAAGATTATTAATGCTAGCGGAAATCTCTTCCATAGCTGCACTTGTTGATTCTACGTTGCCACTAATCTCATTGACGTTGTCTAGTGTCTGATTAAGTAGTGACTGTAATTCATTAGACTGATTCTCAATATCCTGAGATTTGTTAAGAATCTCATCAGAGTTAGCTGTAACAATCTCGAAGGATTCTCCAACTTCCTTAACATATTCATTACATTCCTGAACAGATTCCTGACCCATAGAAATCTCATCTCTAACCTGCTTAGTCTTAGCTTCAACTCCATCAAGAATTGCATGAATCTCATCAGTAAACTGAGCAGATGAATCTGACAGGTTACGAATCTCGTCAGCAACTACGGCAAATCCCTTACCAGCTTCTCCAGCACGAGCAGCCTCAATTGACGCATTTAGCGAAAGAAGATTCGTCTGGTCTGTAATCTCTCCTAATGTACCCAAGATTCCAACAATCTTGTCATTCTCGTCAGATAATTCTGCAATGGCTGTTGCAATCTCATCCATCTTGGCATTAAGATTATCCATTCTCTCTGACAATATCTTAACTCTGCTATCACTATTAGCAATAGCCTGGTTAGTCTCATTAGAAGCCTCTGTCATCTTAATTGATGCTTCAGATACGCTCTTAATATTCTCAACACCATCAATTACCATAGTTTTAATAGTATCAGCAGCTTCTACTTCACTATTAGCTCTTCTTGCAACATCCTCTGTTGCCTTGGCAATCTCGTTAGTAATATCACCAGAAATAGTAACACTCTCAGAAATCTTACCAGAAGTTGTATCAAGAACTCCTACAGACTTACCAATCTCTGCAAGAAGCTTCTCAGCCTTCTCCTTCTCTTCCTGAGCCACCTTACTAGTTCTCTCAATCTCATCAAATTGCTTCTTAGTTAAGCGAGATAACATAATGAATACAATCATACCAGAGATAAGGTATACAATAGCGATAACTGTTGTATCGTTGCCCCATTCCATATTAAGCCAGTCATAATATTTGAAATGGAAATATATCATCTCTGCAATACAGCAGACTGTCTGTAATGTAATAACACGTATATCTTCATAAATAATAACGAAGAACAGTGTCATAAATGTCATCATGAAGTTGACCTTACAAGGCCAGAACGTCATTAGCAGGAATACCAGCACCGACATAAATACCGAAAAAATAAACATCATAGGAACCGGTGGGACTTTAGATGATAAGAAGTACAATAGTACACCTATTACAATGGCTCCAACTCCCATTGGAAGAGCAGCTCCTATTCCTACGAAAGGCGCGTTAGCAATAGTTCTTAAAATAATTGACCCCATTAAGGCTAATGCTAATAGCTTATTCTTTTTTCGTATAGTTTCTTTATAATTCATAAAACCCTCCAGCTAGTATTTCCCTCTCAACGCATAAATCTGTCATTTTCTACAATATCTAAAGAACCTAACATATATATTTTAGTCTAAATTACAATATCTTGCAATAAGAATGTTAAAAAGTGAATTTATCTACAAAATATTCTTCTAATTTATCTATTTCGACCCTAACCTGCTGCATTGTATCACGATCTCTAACTGTAACAGCATGGTCTTCCTGGGAATCAAAATCATAAGTAACACAGAAAGGTGTACCAATCTCATCCTGTCTGCGGTAACGCTTACCAATATTACCTCTGTCATCATATTCGCAATTATAGTGCTTAGACAGCTTGTTAAATACCTCTGTAGCACCCTCATTTAATTTCTTAGACAAAGGAAGCACACCAATCTTAATTGGTGCAAGAGCTGGATGGAAATGAAGCACAGTTCTGACATCTGGCTTATCCTCAGTTCCAATATCCTCCTCGTCATAGGCAGCACATAGGAATGCAAGTAGTATTCTGTCTGCTCCAAGGGAAGGCTCAATTACATAAGGGATGTACTTCTCATTAGTCTCATCGTCAAAATATGTAAGGTCCTGCTTAGAAGTTTCCTGATGCTGAGTAAGGTCATAATCGGTTCTGTCAGCAATTCCCCATAGCTCGCCCCAACCAAATGGGAACATGAACTCAATATCAGTTGTACCCTTAGAATAGAAAGCAAGCTCTGCAGGGTCGTGGTCGCGAAGTCTTAGCTCTTCCTCCTTCATGCCAAGGGAAAGAAGCCAGTTATAGCAGAAGCTTCTCCAATACTCGAACCACTCAAGGTCTGTATCAGGCTTACAGAAGAATTCAAGCTCCATTTGTTCGAATTCTCTTGTTCTGAAAATGAAGTTACCAGGGGTAATCTCATTTCTAAAAGACTTACCAATCTGCGCAATACCAAATGGAAGCTTCTTTCTTGATGTTCTCTGAACATTCTTGAAGTTAACGAATATTCCCTGAGCTGTCTCAGGACGAAGATATACTGTATTCTTAGCATCTTCAGTTACACCCATAAAGCTCTTGAACATAAGATTGAACTGTATTATATCTGTAAAATTATGCTTACCACATGTAGGACAAGGAACACTGTTAGACTTGATAAAATCCATCATCTCTTCAGCTGTCCATCCATCTACAGAGGTGTCTAATTCAATATTATTATCCTTGGCAAAATCCTCGATTACATTATCAGCACGAAATCTCTCATGACATTCTCTACAATCCATCAAAGGATCTGAGAAGCCGCCAAGGTGTCCTGAAGCCACCCAAGCCTGAGGATTCATAATGATGGCACTGTCGATTCCTACATTATAAGGATTCTCCTGAACGAACTTCTGCCACCAAGCCTTCTTAATATTATTCTTAAGCTCTACTCCAAGATTACCGTAATCCCAACTATTAGCCAGACCACCATATATCTCTGAACCTGGATATACAAAGCCTCTCGCCTTGCACAGAGCCACTATTTTCTCCATTGTCTTTTCCATCATCTATTCCTTTCTGTAGGTATTATTCATATATTATAGTAGTAAGTACAGTTGCATCCTTATTACCATCAGGCTGAGCAATAGCAACTTCATCCTTCTTAACTATTGTAGTGCAGGCATCAGATATTATCTTAATATCCTTAGGCGAAACAACATGCTCATTTGCACGAATTAAGATAACCTTCCTCGCATCATCAGCTGTAACATCTTCTACACTAACAGCCTCTGATTTCTTAGCCTCGCTAACCTTAGAAAATGTATCCTGGAAGTCGTATCCTGCTGTCTTAGCCTCACCAACTGTTCCTACAAATAACTCATTTCCTGTAAAGAGCTTATATGCATTATAATCAGAATACTCCATTCGAAGATAAGCCTTGCCATCCTTAACCTTGGCCTTCTTGAACTTGACCTTGCCAACATTACCATGCTCGTTGTACTCATCTACAAGGTCCTGTGTATATTTCTCTAATTCCGATTCATCATAGGTTGATTTATCGAAATCCTCCACCTCGTCCATTACAATAGAACCATCACTCTTAACCGTAAGGGTTGTCTCTTCTGCAAATGTTACTCCGAAAATGTTAACTAACAGAACTATGAGCAATACTATCACCAGGATAACTGCTGCAATCATTCCGCCTAATATTAATCTCTTCTTAATCATTCTCTTGCGACGAAGAGCCTTACGCCTTGCAATTGTGCTGGCACTAGGTCTATTTGGTTGTCTTACTGGCTGTTCAGACATATTATATCCTCCTTGATATCATTGCCACGCTATTCGTGGCATACCTATCTATTATATATGTTTTTACTTATATCTTCAAGAAAGAGGCCGAATTAAATTCATGATTCATATATTTATTCTTAAATCTGCCTATAACTTCTATGAATTCTCCCTTAATATCGTCCTTCAGCTCGAAAGAAAACACCTTCTTAATATCAGAGCCTGCCACATATTGAAGTGCATAAACAGTACTTTTGTTTAGCGTAATCCCCTTATCTATGGTAGCTGTGCTAGCACATTTTGAACAATACATGCCTTCTAGGTCAGCTGACAAAGCAACTAAATCCTCTTTTCTTTGGCAGCTCCTACATTCAAATAAGTTAGGATACTCCCCATTTATTATCATTGTCTTGAATTCGTAGACAGCCTGTATAAGCTCTAAGTCCCTATTCTCGGCGCCCAGGACCTGAAGTGCCCTGTATAATAGAAGAAGCCTTGTCTTCTCATCAGCATTTTCCTGAGCATAATAGTTAGCAATCTCGAGAAAATAGGTCCCTAGCATCATATTATCGATATCAGTGGTAACATGGGTGAAGAATTCCTTGGCATTGCCCTTATTGACACTATATGAGGAGCGGCCCCGATACAGCTCGAACTCTCCATATATGAAGGCATTGCTTATACCAAGAAGTGGCGAGTTAGGCTTCCTTCCGCCTCTGACAAATGCTGCTATCTTGCCAAGCTCCTTGGTTAGAATCACTATTCTCTTATCGTATTCTCCAATAGGCATAGATGATAGGACTATGCCATTTACCTTAATATTACCTGGCAATTTATTCGCCTTCCTGCTTATATCCGAAGTTCTTAACTAGATAATCGCTTTCTCTCCAATCCTTTTTCACCTTAACCCACAGCTTGAGATTAACGTGTTTATCTAAGGTCTGCTCTATCTCATATCTGGCATTAGAGCCGATTTTCTTAAGCATAGAGCCTTCTTTTCCAATTATAATGCCCTTGTGAGATTCCTTCTCGCATACGATTGTAGCATCAACATCCCACAAATCCTTATCCTCACGCTTCTCCATCCTGTCAACTGCAACTGCTATTCCATGAGGCACCTCCTCGCTTAAAGCGTGAAGGGACTTCTCTCTAATTATCTCAGCAATTATCTGTCTCTCAGGCTGGTCAGTCAGCGTATCTGCATCGTAGTACATAGGACCATATGGCAAATGTTTATATATAACATCAATTAATTCACCAAGATTAAGTCCTGTCTTGGCTGACAAAGGAACAACATCGGCAAAATCACTCATTTTACTAAAGTTGGTAATAGCCTGAGCCACTCTCTCCTCTGGAACAGAATCAATCTTGTTAATTACGAGAATTACTGGAATATTAAGGGCCCACAGCTGGCTGGCAATCTTGCTGTCAGTCTTACCTATAGTCTCGTCCGGCTCAACAATCCATAGAAGAACGTCGACACCAACTACCGCTTTCCTAACAACATTTTCCATATATTCACCAAGCTTATTCTTAGCCTTGTGAATTCCCGGAGTGTCAACGAACACCATCTGATAGCGGTCCTCTTCAGTTAGAACCGTCTGTATTCTGTTACGAGTAGTCTGTGGCTTGTTGCTTGTGATGGCAACCTTGGTTCCAATAAGACTATTCATAAGGGTAGACTTGCCTACGTTAGGCCTTCCTACTATTGTTATAAATCCTGATTTAAACTTACTCATATTACCTCTAACCTACATCAACTGATTAATACTATCGAACATATCCGCATTTGCTTCAATATTATCCTCATTACCAATAACGCACAGGCATTTTTGGCCCATTACTGCGTCAATTAAATCTGCCTGATTCCTAATGTCCTCCACGCTGGTACTTAGAACTTCGTCACGTTCCTTCTGAAGCACACTATCATCAACGCCCTTCATATAGGCATCAAGCCCTCTCTTACCTCTCTGGGATGGAGTAAGGGGCATATCTAATGTGGAGATGGCTCCAATAACGAATTTCGTCATATCCCTCTCATTAGCATCGAAATTCCTAATATATTCGCCCATATTCTCGAAGACATCATTAGTCTTGCGAAGGTTCGGATCTCTGTATGACACGAATGAAGCCATACCATTTCTCTTGAAGCTGGCCATACATCCGTAGGCACCACCCTGGACTCTAACATTAATCCATAGATAGTCATAATTAAGTATAACTTTAAGAACGTTAAGATATCCCGTACTTTCAAAGCCTTTAGCCTTGTAATCACCAGCTCTGGCAACATATTGTATCTGGGATGCGTCCTTAAATGCCTCATTATTCTTAACGCATATCATCTTGGCAGAAGACTTCCTGTAATTGTTAGTGAACAAGTGACGACTCAGCCTTGGAAGATATGTATTAAGCTGGAAGAATATCTTATCATTTCCTGTGGAGCTAACCATCATATTGGATTTTCTGAAAATGGAATGAGTCATCTCAATACATTTCTTCTGAAGAGAGTGATACATCTTGTCGAAATTCTCATCCAAATCCTTGATAAATCTATAATATTCAATTCCAGTAAGCTTGTCTGATAACAGGTCGCTCTTAGACACACATGCACTTGCGCGCTTGCTTGCAATTATGTGAGCCGCCCTGTTCATAGTGCTTTCTAGCTTCGTTCTGTCTAATCCAACAAGAGTCTTAAGTCTAGCCGCGTCTGAGAAATCAGAATGAAGTATTATCTGCTCAATCAAGTCTGTGGCATACATTATCTTATCACTGATGAATTTAGCCCTAACATTCACATACAGCTTGTAGTCGTCGGTGCTCTTCGAATACTGGGTAAGAGACACGCTAATTCCACCTGTCTGAATGTCAATCTCATTAGACAAATCCTTGTATGAATACTCTTCTGTATCCACTACTCCTAAGATTTTAGACAGGAAGGATACATAAGGCAAATCCTCCATGGAAATGTGGTCAATATTAAATAGCAGACTCAAATAGTGAATATTGCTAGTCTCCACATTGTGATGTAGCACCTTGATTCCACCAATGCTCTTCTCTGTAACATCAAGTGGTCTTATCTCTTTCTTCAAATCCTCCCTTGTTAATATAGGAAGCTTCTCTAAGTCCTCATCTGAGGAAGGAGTCTGCTGATACTCGTGCAGATATACTGTATTATCAACAATTGCTTTAATCTCATCATCAGATAATGCAGCCTTCTTAGCCTCTAACTCCTCCTTAAGAGCCTTCTCTTCTTCGCTTGTAAGTCCCTTCTTAGGCTTAGATATAACTATTGTTGCAAATGTGTTATCTAAGAAGTATTTCTTAATTAAATTAGGGAAATAATCTGTGGCTATTTCCTTCTTAAGCTCAGCTAGAAGCTTAAGGGTATTCATGCTCTCAAATGGGTCATCATCATCGTAGATCCAATCGTCTATGATGCCAAGTCCATAGGCTAATCCCTTAGGATATGTGCCATAATCTGCTTCTCTTACTCTAAACTCAATTGAATTAATGCACGCTAGAAGGGCTTTCTTGTCAAGTCCGTCCTTTGCCTGCTGAATCAACACATCCCTTACAATCTCTAGGAACTTCTCTTCATCATCTGCATTGGCATTCTTAACGCCAATTGTAAACAGAGGCTGCTTAATACCAGCTTCTAATCCACCGAATACAGCCTTACCTACTCCTGCCTTGTTAAGCTCCTTACGAATTGGGGCTCCTGAAGAATTAAGAAGCACATATTCAAGCATTTCCAATGCAGCAATAAGCTTAGGGTCTCTTCCCACATCCATACCATAATTGTATGTAATATATGTTGCATCATCTTCACTGTCATCAGCGGCAATTGAATATTCTGTCTCAATTCGCTCTACCTTATCAAATGGCTTCTGGCTATGAACCTCAGACTCAACCTCCTGATAGTCATAGTTACACAGATATTCTTTATCAATATAATCAAGCTTCTCATACACATCCAAGTCTCCATACAGGTAAATGTATGAATTAGATGGATGGTAATATTGCTTATAAAACTTAACAAAATCATCATAAGTTAAATCAGGAATTACTTTCGGGTCGCCGCCTGATTCATAGAAATATTCTGTATCAGGGAACATTGTATTAAGAATCTTCCGATCCAAAGTTGAATCAGGAGATGAGAAAGCACCCTTCATCTCGTTATATACGACACCATTAATCTTAAGCTCATCTTCAGGGCTTTCTAACTCGTAATGCCACCCCTCCTGCTCAAATATCTCCTTATACTTGAAAATGTTAGGATGAAAGACAGCATCAAGATACACATCCACCAAGTTCTGGAAATCCTTATCATTACAGCTTGCAACTGGATATACCGTCTTGTCAGGATAAGTCATAGCATTAAGGAAGGTGTTAAGGGAGCCCTTGGCTAGTTCTACAAATGGGTCCTTAATAGGATATTTGTCAGAACCACATAACACAGAGTGCTCCATAATATGTGGCGCGCCAGTTGAGTCGAATGGCGGCGTACGGAATCCAATATAGAACACCTTATTGTCGTCACGCTCATCCGGAATCAAGATAACTCTTGCCTTAGTCTTCTTATGACGAACAAGATATCCTGTTACTTCAATATCCTCTAAAAACTCTTCTTTTACTACCTCATAGGAACTTGGAATCTTCATTAATATTCTCCCCGTTAATTAAGTGCTGATTTAATATCTTCTCTCATATCAATTACTGCTTGTCTTGCAGCATCTGCATATCCTTCTTCACCGTATTTTGCATATGCTTCATTCTTGTAGGCAGCAATTATTCCTCTTGAACTATTGACGATAGCGCCTAATCCATCATCATTGAAGAAATGTACTAAATCCTTGCCTTTGCCTCCCTGAGCACCGTATCCAGGTACTAATATGTAGGTCTTAGGCATAACCTTTCTCATAATCTTGCCAACCTCTGGATATGTGGCACCAACAACGGCTCCTACTGAGGAATAACCACACTCACCAATAAGGTCCTTGCCCCACTTATCTACCATTGCGCCTACATGCTCGTAGAGTGGCTTTCCCTCCATATCCTTGTCCTGGAACTCGCCACTACTTGGATTAGAGGTCTTAACAAGAATAAATATTCCCTTACCTTCCTTAGCGCACACATCAGTAAATGGCTTGATTCCGTCGCTTCCAAGATATGGATTAACAGTTGCGAAATCTTCGTCGAATACTTTAATCTTCTCACCGCCTACATCAATTGAGCCAAGATGGGCAATCGCATAAGACTCAGAAGTTGAGCCAATGTCGCCTCTCTTAACATCGCCAATGATTACAAGACCTTTGCTCTTAGCATAGTTAACTGTCTCCTTAAACGCCACAAGACCAGGAAGGCCGAACTGCTCGTACATGGCAATCTGCGGCTTTACTGCTGGGATTAAGTCGTATGTGGCATCGATAATGCCCTTATTGAATTCAAGAATCGCATAGGATGCGGCTTCTAGGCTTTTGCCGTAGGCTGCGTAAGCCTTATCAAGAATGGCGCTTGGTATGAAGTTAAGCTTAGGGTCTAGGCCAACAACAATAGGCGCCTCGGTTTTCTTAATCTTAGTTACTAGTGTATCTATCATATGATGTCCTCCTTTACGTAAGTCACCTTGCCGCCCATGATGGTGTAAGCGACGCGTCCCTTAACCTTCATACCGCTAAATGGGGTGTTCTTGCCCTTGCTTACGAAGGTGTCTGGGTTGATGGTGTATTCTGATGTATCGTCAAATATCATAATATCGGCAACCTTGCCTGTATCAATGTTGCCCTTATCGATTCCTAATATCCTAGCAGGATTATAGCTCATCTTCTCTATTAAGGTGCTAAGGCTGATAAGTCCTGCATCTACCAAATATGTATAAGATAATGCAAGGCTGGTCTCAAGCCCCACAATTCCAAATGGGGCGTCCTTCATGGACTTCATTTTCTCTTCCATGGAATGAGGCGCGTGGTCTGTTGAAATTACTTCAACAGTTCCATCCTTAATGCCCTCTAGCAAAGCCTCCTTGTCAGCCTTACTTCTAAGGGGCGGATTCATCTTGTACATTGCATTATCGCCTGGTATGTCATCCTCAGTTAATACAAAATGATGAGGGCACACCTCTCCGCTTACTTTAATGCCCTTTGCCTTGCCATCACGAATCATATCCATCGATTCCTTAGTTGAACAATGGCATAGGTGAAGCCTTGCTCCTGTCTCCTCGGCAAGCATTATATCCCGGGCAGTTATAACATTTTCAACAGCATTAGAGATACCGATAAGTCCTAATGAATCAGACTTCGAGCCCATATTCATAACGCCACCCTCAACGAGATTAATATCTTCGCAGTGGGCAAGGACGCTAAGATTAAGCTTCGCCGCCTTCTTCATGGCCTTGCGATAAAGCCCTGAATCCATAACGGATTTGCCATCCTCAGACAAGGTAATAAGACCATGACTTGCCATGCCTTCAATATCAGACAGCTCCTTACCTTCCATACCCTTAGTTACTGAGCCAACCTGTATCACATTTACAAGACCTACCGACTTAGCCTTATTAACTACATAATCGTAGGTCTCAACGTCGTCAACCACCGGCTTGGTATTAGGCATTGCCACAACTGTAGTAAAGCCGCCCTTTGCCGCAGCGTGTGATCCCGACTCAATATCCTCCTTGTAGGTAAGACCAGGATCTCTAAAATGCACATGCAAATCAATAAGTCCAGGTGTAACCACAAGATTAGTGGCATCAATTACCTTGTCTATGGCATTATCTGCGCGAAGCTTACTTAACGTAGCATCATCAATAATGCCTGATAGTTCAAGTGCCTTAATCTTCTCATCTTCAATTATTATATATCCGATAGAATCCGTGTCCGTTGCCGGATTAATTATTCTACCATTGTAAATCAGCGTATTCATATTGCGTATTTCTCTCTAATAAATTCTTCCGTTTCTTCAATATATTTGTCACAATCCTCGTAAGTCTTAGCCTCAACCATTATTCTAAGAATTGGCTCTGTACCACTCTTCCTTAGAAGAAGCCTGCCGCTGCCATCGAGTCTCTTATTCATATCCTCTGCAAATGCCTGAATCTCTGGGTCTGCGTCGATTTCGTCCTTCTTATCAGTCCTAATATTCTTAAGTCTCTGCGGCATGATTTCTAGACCACGAGTAAGGTTCGAGAATGGACATTTCTTAGATACAAATATATTAGTCATAACGATGGCCGTTAGGATTCCATCGCCTGTTGTAGCGTATTTGTTGAAGATGATGTGACCTGACTGCTCGCCACCGATGGCATAATTATGCTCCATTAGCTCCTGGGAAATGTATTTATCCCCCACAGGTGTCACAATTGCCTCCATCTTGTTCTCCTTAAGGGCATTCATAAGACCAAGATTAGACATTACTGTAACAACAACCTTATCATCCTTAAGCTGGCCAATCTCCTTAAGGTATTTTGCACCAATGTAGATGATTCCGTCGCCATCAATAATATTGCCCTGCTCGTCAACAGCAAGACATCTGTCTGCATCTCCGTCAAATGCGAATCCAGCATCGAGATTATGGTCAACCACGAACTGCTTCAGATTCTCAATGTGTGTAGAGCCACAATTAACATTAATATTCGTTCCATTAGGCTCATTGTTAATAACATATGTCTTAGCACCAAGCATATCGAATACAGTCTTGGCAATCATTGAAGAAGCGCCGTTAGCACAATCAAGACCTATTCTATAACCTCTGAAGAACTCAGAACAGGTAGATGCGAGATAGCTCATGTATTTGTTACGCCCCTGAAGATAATCAACAATCTTGCCTGGCTCAATCTCTGTAAAATCTATAGAGAATTTGCCATCCATATATCTCTCGCACTCTTCTAATATATCTTCGCTAATCTTATAACCATTTTCATCAATTATCTTAATTCCATTATCATGATATGGGTTGTGGCTCGCAGTAATCATTACGCCAAAATCGAAATTCTCTGTCCTTGTAACGTATGACACACTTGGGGTTGTGGTAACGTGCATAAGGTGCGCGTCAGCACCTGCTGATGCAAGACCTGCGGAAATACCATATTCAATCATATAACTGGAAAGACGCGTATCCTTACCAATTACACATTTAACAGGCTCACTCTTGTCCTTGCCAAAATACCAGGCCATGAACTGACCAATCTTAAGGGCATAATCTACTGTCAATTCCTGATTCGCCCTGCCTCTAAAGCCATCTGTTCCAAAATACTTCATATATATATTCTTCCTCCAAATTCACAAAACTCACCAAACTCTATTATACAATAAAAACAATATAATTTGTATATTTGTAGAAAAAAAGCGCAAATAAAAAGAGGACGTAAAGTCCTCTCCTAACGTAAAGCTAGCGACGGGAATCGAACCCGTGACCTCCTCACTACCAACCAGCTTTTTCAATTTTATTTGCAAGTGACAAAAAGCTTCAAATGTCGCGACAAATGACGTTTTTATGCGCTTTTTGAGGTGTAATGGATTGTCCCGATTTGTATCATTTTGGCCAATACAGTTTGGTTAAAATTGGGTTAAATGGCTCTGGTTTGGTTAAAATTGGGTTAAAAATCGAGCCAAAAAACAAGCAAAAAATTGACCAATCACCGATACATATTGTAGTATGTATTATACACCTTTTTAATAAAAAAGAAAGGAACTATTATGGCAAACAAGAGAAGAAACGGAGAAGGCAGTTGGGGTCGTAAGACCATCAACGGAATCAAATACTATACATATAGAGATTCCAAAGGCAAAACAACCTACGGAAAGACACAGAAAGAAGTAAAGGAAAAACTTGCCAATAAACCTGCCGAATATGCTATATCTCAGAAAACCACATTCGGAGAGTATATATCAAATTGGCTCACCTTTAAGCAAGGGGAAGTAGAAATAACAACATATCAGGATTACGAAGACCTTATTAATAATATGATTATTAACTTCAAGAAGTATAATCTTGCCAAGAAACAGTTAAATGCGCTCTCTCCTCGCACATTCCAGCAATACCTTAATGCTTTGGCAACAAAGTATTCCAGATCCTCTATCGTAAAGATCTGGCAATTAATAAAGCAGTGTATCAAATACGGCGAACTACAAAACGAACTACCTGTTAATACTACTGCTCTTGTAAAAGTTCCTCTCGAATCAAATGTCGCTGTCAAAAAGAAAGAAATACCCTTCTTAACAGTGGAGCAGGCTAATCAATTGTACGAAGTTCTTAACTATAGAGACAAAAATAATGCTTCAAGATATAAATCCAGCAATAACGCACACGCTATTATTCTAATACTCTATACCGGTATGAGAATGGGAGAACTTATTGCTCTCAAATGGAAAAACGTCAACATATCACAAAAAAGCATATACATAAAAGAAGCCGCAGCCACAATCAAAAATGAAGATGGCAAAACTGTAAGCATTGATAAAATACCAAAAACCAAAACCAGTATACGAAAAATACCTTTACCAAGCCGAGCACTGGAAATGCTTAAGTATTTCAAAGAAAATAATGAAGCAACCGACAAAGATGATTATGTTGCTCTGTCAAATACCGGCAATAAACTTGATTCAGCAAACCTTAACAGAACGCTACATGCTATGTGTAAGGATGCCAATCTGCCAAGACTAAATGTTCATGCTCTTCGACATTCTTACGGCTCAATGTTATTAAGTAAGGGAGTTGACATTAAGATTATATCAGAACTATTAGGGCACGCTAATATTTCAATAACATATGACATATACATCGGCATCAATGAAGGCGATAAAGAAGCTGCAATAAAATCAGCCTTCGACACCGATGAATAAAAGCGAGAAACTCCCACGAATCGTTGGGAGTTTTTCTTTCTATAATCAGTATACTATTATCTTACAATTCTGATTCTCCTCCAGCCACTGATCAAATTCATCCTTATATATAAGAGTCTTATTCCCTATCTTAATTGTCGGAAACAACTGAAGATTAACCAGTGCATAGGTCTTGTTCTTACCTATATGTAGCATCTCCTTAATATCTTTAATCGTATAAAATTCTACTTTATCCATTCTCTCACCACCTATTCTTTCATAACCAGTTTAACTCTGTGACTTCTTTGCTATCTTAAATAGCTTCGTATAATCCTCCTTCTCATAAAGCAAACTTTTAAGGCTGATTGTAAATGTCGAAATTACGACATTTAAGAATAATCTCTAAAAAACCATTTACTTTTGACTCCTTAAATTTGCTTAGGCAACAGGGCTCCGGCTAAACGCAAGATACGCCTTGGCTGCCAAATGTTCGCTTCGCTCACATTTGTCCGCCGGCATATCTTGCTGGGGTTGGCACCCCAGACCCGCTGATTCGTCGCTT
>ONCT01000019.1 GCA_900316395.1 uncultured Lachnospiraceae bacterium
CGCAACTCTTGGATCCATTCTACCTGCACACACAACAGGAATATTAACAAACTTCTTAATATGCTCAACATCCTTAAGATTACAGTTTTCTGGCATATAAATAGGTGGATGTGCCCAATACCATGCATCATATGTACCATTGTCGCAATTAAGCATATCGTATCCAGCCTTCTCAAGAAGCTGTACTGCCTTTTCCGACTCTGCCATATCTCGACCAACTTCTACATAGTCCTCCCCTGGGAGTGCACCTTTTCTAAAGTCCTTTGTCTTAGACAGAACACTATAACGTAGTGAAACAGGGAAATCCTCGCCACACACCTTCTTAATGGCACGCACAATCTGAACAGGGAAACGATATCTGTTCTTAAATGAACCACCATACTCATCTGTTCTCTTGTTGACATATTTAAGAGTGAACTGATCAAGCATATATCCTTCATGAACTGCGTGAATCTCCACACCGTCAACACCTGCATCCATAAGCTTCTTGGCAGTAATTGCAAATGCTCTTACATACTCATGAATCTCATCAACAGTAAGCTCGCGACTAGGCACAACATCAGACCATCTGTTAGGAGATGGTGAAGCTGTGGCCGTTATCTTATCCAGATTAATAAATGGCTTAGATGCAACTCTTAAGAATCTGTTAGAATACAGCATCTCCATCATTGGACTTATTGTAAATGAACGTCCAAATCCAGCTGTTAATTGCACAAATAGCTTCGCTCCTGTCTTATGAAACTCAGGCATCCACTTTGCCAGGTCGCGATACATCTTCTCATTCTTATATAGCCATCCACCGAACATTGGGTTTCTAATTGGCTGACATCCAGGAAGCACTAAGCCTGCGTTATTCTTCGCAACCTCCATAATGAACTCAGCACCAGCCTTATCAAAATGATGCATCTCCATCCAACCAAACAAATCTGTTCCACCCATGGATGTAAGAACAATTCTATTCTTAATCTCACATTTACCAATATTCCATGGTGTAAATAATGGTTCTAATTTCTTATCCATAATCATCCCTCACATTCTGCTTATCTATTGCTTATTAGACTGATAATCATCATTACCATCTGTAAAATGCATATTCGAGAATATATAATCCATATTATCAAAATAAGTTGCAGGCGCAGGAAAATACACGTCTCCTACTGCCGTATCTTCAACCTTATGGTATACATCCTTCCAGATCTTCTTAGAGTGAACTGTACTAAGTCTTGAATGCTTATACTCTACATCCTTATCGTTCTCCCACACATCAGTACACTCATGAAGCCAATAGCCACCTCTTGTAAGAGAGCCATGGACTGTATATGAGCCACCCTTCTTAGCCTGAAGCTTAAGTGCCTTCATAACTCCTGCAAAAAGAATCATTCCAGGAATATAGTCAAGTGGAACGCCATTAAGGTTAACAGGCTCATCAATTGAGCCATTTCTTACAGAAAGACCTGTAATATCCTCAGCACATGGCGCCCATCCTGGACGTGTCTGCCATACACTATCAGAGAAGCATACCAGGGAGCCGAATATTACAGAAGGATTCATCTTAAGAATATCCTCTTCTCCTAATCCGAACTTGTCTAATGCTCCGTTCTGGTAGGAACAAATTACAATATCAGCTTCCTTAACTAATTCCTTGGCTCTTGCAAGCTCCGCATCAATATTGAAATCAAGCTGTATACTGTTCTTGCCTGCCCATCCATCAAGCTCTAGCATAGCCTGTTCCTGATGCAGATAATCACCTCTTCTAATCATAAGAACATCAGCGCCTTGCTCAGCAAGGAGTCTAGTACAGGCAGGTCCGGCGATAATATGTGTAAGGTCAAGGACCTTAATACCTGACAGAGGGCCTTTATTCATGTCAGCCTTGCCGAAGTCCTTTACAGGAGAATCAGCCACCTTCTTAAGCCTGTATAGTGGCATATCGCATACAGCCTTGCCAACCTCCATCTCTTCCCATTCACTTCTGTCACGAAGCATGCAGCCACAGGCACCATCTGCAAATGTTGCATCCTCTAATTCAAGAGCATCCCATTTACTAATTGCCTTGGCAGTAAGCCTCTTATCAGATGGCAGGGAACCGAATACGAACTTGTCTGGGTCCTTCTTTATTCCAAGTGTATTCATTATCTTGCGCTTCTGAGACTCATAATATACATGGGCCGAGAATTTCCTGTTGTCCTTAGTCTCGTACTTATAGAAAGAGCCATTAAGGGCATTATCAACACGAATTGCTGAGTCATATCTAGACTTGACGAATTGTTTATTGCCTCTGTATGCACTCATATATAGTCTAATAACCTGAAGTCCTGCAAATGTTACATCACAGGTTACTGCACCCTTATTAGCCTCACCATTTCTCATTTCCCCAAATTCCTTGGCAAGTACAGCATCAAGAGCTAGAATGGCAGCTGCTGGACCAGTTTGCAGCACCTTCTCTTCCTCATAGAGTTTTTTTACAGCCTTGCGCCTAAGGGAGAATAGCACTACCTTAAGTAGTCCAGGAAATGGATTATGAGTAACGCAGGCCTTCTTAAGTAGCTTCTCACTATCATCATTTACATTAAATATTACTTTTGTCTTAGGGTCTTCTCCAAGCTTGTCAAGCAAATCTTCATAACATACCTGAGCCTGGATTCCCTTTTCATACATTTTATTATTCATATACCCTCCAATACGATTAACATTTTCCATATAATTATACTCTTATTGACTCTCACTTTCCATAGCAGCATCAAAAAACCAATAAAAAATATACTATTAAATCTGTTGGAATTATAGTAAAATAATAGACAGTTATTAAGTATTGAAAATGAGGTATAAAAAACTATGGTAATGGATGAATTAAAAGAATATGGTGTGAATATGGATGTAGCTATGCAAAGGTGCGTTAACAACGAAGCCTTGTATCTTAAGCTCGCAAGAAAGATTCCTAATATGAGCGAGTTCGAATCCCTAAAGCAAAGTATTGCTGACAAGGATTTAGAGAGCGCCTTCTCTTACGCTCATGCCCTGAAGGGAATCGTATCTAACTTAGCTATTACTCCACTAGAAGAACCTATTACAGAGATGACAGAACATTTAAGAGCCAGAGAAGATATTGATTATAGCGACTACATTGCTAAGATGGATGACGCATATAACAGATTATGCGAGATACTTGCAGAAGACTAAGAATAGTATTATACCACCGATTAATTCGGTGGTGTTTTTATACGACTAAATTACCCTTGCACATATTAAAGAGCCCCTGGAATAATCCAGGGGCTCTTGCTATATATAAAGCATTTAGTATTTACCAAGATTTCCTTCAAGAGAGATAATGCTCTCATTGTCAATACTATCATCATAGGAATCATAAGAATCGTCGAATCCACCTGACATGCCTCCACCGAAGCCACCGCCAAATGAACCGCCGCCAAATCCAGCAGCTGCAGCATTAAACCCATTATTGTTAGCTTTGAGCTTGAAGCCTGCAATAACATCACGAAGATTCTGAGCGTGGTTAGATAATGTCTCAGCAGCTGCAGCACACTCTTCACTAGTAGCAGAGTCTGTCTGTACAACCTGAGATATCTGACCAATTGCCTGCTTAACCTGAGCAATAGCTGTAGCCTGCTCATCTGATGATGTGGCAACCTCTGATACAGCACCTGAGATATATTCGATACCTTCTGATATCTTAGCAATGGCAGTTGTCATCTCATCTACCTGCTTAGAGCCATCCTCAACGACGTCAATAGCATGCTGGATAAGCTCCGCAGTCTCCTTTGCAGCATTAGAAGATAACTCAGCTAAGTTCTTAACCTCTTCTGCAACCACTGCAAATCCTCTACCATGTACACCTGCTCTTGCAGCTTCAACAGTAGCATTTAATGCTAATATATTAGTCTGGAATGCAATATCATCAATTGTCTTAATAACCTTGCTAATGTTATGTGATGATTCATTAATGTCATTCATAGATTCATTAACACCATCAACTGCCTGCTGACCAACTCTTGTATCCTCAAGCATATCGCGAACTTTGTTCTCCATCTCGCGAGCGTCATCAGCGTTAGCTGTTGTCTTAGTGGCAATATCCTTAATTGAAGCGTTAATCTCTTCAACAGCACTAGCCTGCTCAGTAGAGCCCTGTGCAAGTGCCTGTGAAGCAGCTGACACTTCCTTAGCGCCCTCTGTAAATGACATACTTGCTTCCTGAACCTCTGATAACACCTGATTATTCTCATCAACGAGATCCTTAAGCGCGATTCCTAGTTCGTCATTCTCGCCTCTTACATGTGCTTCTACAGTAAAGTCGCCCTTAGACATATCTCTTGCCATGTCTGCCTGAACTTTAGTTGCCTTAAGGAGCTCTCTCATATCCTTAACGAAGCCTTCATACTCTTTGTACTGACCTTCAGGAACTTCCCAGTCAACATCTCCTACTGCTAGTCTTTCAACATAGGAATTTGTCTTAGATATAACACCCTTAAGCGCCTTAGAATGAAACATAAGTCCAACAACACCTACAGCCACAGATACCAACATAATTGCAATATCAATTATTACTGAAGCAACAGGACTAATAGCTTCAGCACCTACGAATTCAACAATAATACTTATTGCTTCAGCCACTATAAGCAGCACAATCATAAGGACTACTGTCAATATGATTCCAGATAATACACTCTTTTTCCTCATAACTAAATGCCTCCTTAGTCTATATTTGTCTTGGTTAATTAATACTCATCTATAACGTCATCAAGTGCCGAGATATCTTCATCTCTGATTAATTTCTCTGGATTAAGAAGAAGCTTCACTTCGTCTCCTACCTTACCAAATCCGTATACATACTTATTCTTCGCATTTGCAGATGTAAGTGAAGGAGGTGCTTCTATATCATCATCCTTGATTGTAACTACATCCTCAATAGTCTCAACAATAAGCCCTATAACAGTACTCTTAACATCTACAATGATAATACATGTTCTATCATTGTATTCAAAAGGCTCTTGCTTAAATCGAATTCTTACATCAATAACAGGAACAATCTTACCTCTTAGATTAATAAGACCTCTTATATAGTCCTCAACCTCAGGAATCTCAGTAATTGGCTGGATTCCCATTATCTCATTGACATATTTTAATTCAATTCCATAAGATTCAGAGCCAGATTTGAAAGTCATATATTGCTTAGCATTCTCGAGTGTCCCTTCAAGGGCAAATTCTTCATCTTCAGCAATAACGTCTAATTTCTCATCTGCCATATCACTCTTCTCCTTTCTTAATCAGGTTATTGTTGCTATATCAAGTATAAGTGCAATGCTTCCGTCGCCTAATTGCGTACATCCTGATAGGCCATCAACCTTCTTAATATAATCAGGAATTGGCTTAACAACAATCTCTTGCCCGCCAAGCAATTTATCTACAAATATACACATTCTACGAGACTCGTACTCAGTAAGTATCATAATACCTTCGTCAATCTCCTTTACCGGGGTATCAATGTGATACTTCTCGCTTAGTCTGACAACCATGTAGTGCTGACCTCTTACATTGAGGTACTCCTCTCCGTCAGGCTCCTTTACTACACTGTTTTGTCTAACATTAATAAATTCCTTAACCGAGTTAGTCTCTATAACGAATTTCTGCTTGCCTACCTCTAATAGAATTCCACTAATAATAGCAAGAGTGAGAGGAATCTTCAGCATCATGCATGAACCTTTGCCATATTCCGAATCAATCTCAAGCATTCCTCCAATGGACTGTAGGTTCTTAACAACCACATCCATTCCAACTCCTCTACCAGACAATTCTGTAACCTGTTCATTAGTAGAAAATCCTGGAGCTGTTATAAACTGATATATCTCCTTATTAGTGTAATCTCTAATGCTCTTATCTCTTGGAACAATCCCGTTCTTCTTAGCCTTGGCAAATAGCTTCTCAGGATTCATTCCACCACCATCATCGCTTACACTTATTATTACCTTACCGCCTTCGTTCTTAGCCTCAAGAGTAATTACACCCTTCTCAGGCTTGCCGGCAGCAATTCTATCTTCCTTCTCTTCTATACCATGATCGATGGAATTACGAATCATATGCATAAGTGGGTCAGATATATTCTCAATAATATTCTTATCCACCTCAGTAGTCTCACCAATCATCTTGAATTCAATGCTCTTGCCTACCTTCCTTGAGGTGTCGAATACAATTCTGTTCATCTTCTGAAATGTGTTAGTAAGAGGCATCATTCTCATTGACATAATGACATCCTGCATCTCAGATGTGAACTTGGCAAGCTGTGCAGCTGACTTGTGGAAATTCGTAAGATTAAGTCCTTCCACATTCAAATCAGGATTCTGTAATACCGTTGATTCAGCAATTACAATCTCACCTATTAAGTCCATAAGCTGGTCAATCTTATTAACATTAACACTTATGAAGCTTGTGGCTGGTGCCTTAGACTTCTTATTCTTAGCAAGAGTTGCCTTCTTACCTGCTGACTTCTTCTCAATTACGTAATCACCAGGTGTAACATCATCATCTTTCTTCTTCTCTTCCTTGTCCTTAGACTTGACTTCGTCCTTGGTATCTAGGTCACCTAGGTCAATTACATCTGCACCAATTATTGGTGCAGGAATGTCGAAGCCTGCTTCGAAATCCTCCTTACCACACTCTGACACATCAAAGCCTTCTACATCGAATCCATCAAGAATAGTCTTAACTTCTTCAAGGGAAAGATGTGCCTTAACAAGAATCTTGAAGCCCTGCTCTAATATAACTTCAGCCGACTCTTCATTAGTAATGATATCAGACGGTGAATAATACATTTCGTCTACATCAACATTTTCCTTAAGAGAATTAACTAAGGCATAGGCATGAATATTAGCCATCTGCGTATCATTTCTGTAATAAGCCATTACATAATAATACTTGGCACTTTCACCACCTGCGGCGCCAATATAGAACTGTGTAGGCGCCTCTTCTTCCTCATGCTTAGGAAGGTCTTTATCTTCACTAACAATCTCTTTCTTAATCTTACTTAAGAATTTGTCAATGTCCTTAATTAAATCAGATGAATCCTTAGTTGGCTCTCCACCATCTCTAATGTTCTCGAATTCTTCTCTAAAGAAATCAGCAACCTCGAATATCATATCAACAAGCTCGAGATGTGGCACATTATCAGGCTTTGATTCTCTAATATAGAAGAATACATCTTCAAGCTTATGGGCAAGCTTCATGATGTCATCGAACATCATTATTCCAGATGAACCTTTGATATTATGCATTATACGGAAGAATTCATTGATGTCTACCTCATCGAAACTATCTGCATCTTTTTTCTCGAGAGTAGTCATTTCAAGTTGCTGTAATAATTGTCCATTTTCATACAGGTACATATCCAGCATGCTATCCATTTCTTCAGCCATCAGACTCCCCCTTTCTTAGATGTATACAAAATGTGATTATAATACTCCTAACTTCTTCATTGCGCTGGTTAACTTCTCAACGTTAACTGGCTTAGCGCAATATACACTACAGCCCATCTCGAAGGCCTTCTTAACATTCTTCTCTTCTGACAAAGCCGTCATCATAATAACCTTAGCTTCTTCGCTCTTAGGTACGCCTTCTTCTTCCTCAATCTCTCTTATAGCTTTAAGGACCTGATATCCATCCATAGAAGGCATCATAATATCAAGACATACTAAGTCGTATGGGTCATCATCTTCTCTTGCCATCATGAATGCTTCAACAGCTTCACTTCCATCAACTGTACCATCACATTCACCATATTTAGACATATAGTCCATCATGAATTTTCTGCTGGCAAAATCGTCCTCAACAATAAGTATCTTCATACCGATGTCTCCTTTCTAGTTAGCACTCCCCATATCATACTGAGATATTATAGCACACCCACACAACATATTGCTACTACAAATTATAATTACACAATATATTGTTACATATTGCCTAAAATGCTATATATCTTATGCGCAATTGAATGAAGGGGAAGCTGGTATTCAACTGCTCCTATATCATAGGCCGCCTTAGGCATTCCATATACAACAGAGGATTCCTCATCCTGACCTATTGTATGTCCACCTGCTCTTCTAATAGAAAGCAACCCATCTGCACCGTCTTTGCCCATTCCAGTAAGAAGAGCGGCAACAGCGTGACGACCTGCCACTCTTGCAACAGATTCAAACATAGCATCAACAGATGGGCAGTGACCACTAACCTTTGGGCCAGTCTTACATTCAACTGCGAATCTGTCTCCATTTCTTACAAGCCTCATATGCTTATCACCTGGTGCAATAAGCACAAGTCCTGGTCTTAATATATCACCTGTATTAGCTTCCTTAACATTAACTGCGCATTGGCTATTAAGTCTCTCAGCATACATCTTGGTAAATCCAGGTGGCATATGCTGTGTAACAATTGTTCCTGGAATATCACTACGAAATCCCATAATTACATCACATAAAGCTTCTGTTCCACCTGTAGAAGCACCAAGAGCTACTACAACATGTTCACTGTCAATATTTTTAGAGGATACACTTTTTGGTGCCACCCTCTTCATCTCACCCACATTTACAGTAGATGCAATCTTAATCTTAGTACACAACTCCCTTGATAGATAATTAAGAATCTCATCCTTAGTCATATTAACTGGCTTAGATATAAAATCAACTGCTCCAGCATTCAATGCATCGAAGACCTTATCACTCAATGCACTTACCATAACAATTGGGATAGGATACTGTGGCATTAGTCTCTGTGTGAATTCAAGTCCGTCCATCCTTGGCATCTCAATATCGAGAGTCATAACGTCTGGCTTATACTTAAGTATCATATCTCGTGCTTCAAAAGGATCTGCGGCAACTGCTACCACCTCGAGAGCGGGGTCTGAATTAATCCCCTTAACCATGAGTTCACGAAACATCATGGAATCATCTACAACAAGCACTCTAATTTTTCTCACTTCATACGCCTTCTTTCATATATTATTTATAATGGTTTTCTAAATATTGAAGGTCTTACAAATTCAAGATTTGTGGCCTCTTTATCGATATTTTCTGTATTACCGATAATAAAATATCCCCCCGGCTCTAAGACATCATATATCTTATTAACAAGCTCTCTCTTTGTATCTTCTGAGAAGTAAATCATAACATTTCTAAGGAAGATGCAATGCATCTTGGTCTTGAATGGAAAATCATTCATAAGATTGAATTGGCGAAACATTACATTCCTTCTTATATCATCCTTAACCTTATAATTGAATTCATCAATTCTCTTGAAATTAGCTCTCTGCCATTGTGGCGGCAGCACCTCAATCTTCTCCTTAAGATACACACCTTGCATAGCATAGCGAAGTACTTCACTTGACAAGTCCGTTGCAAGTAAAGTGGAATTCCAGTTACCATAATTAAGTCCCAAGAAATCCTTAACAACCATGGCAATGGTATAAGGCTCTTCACCTGAAGATGAGGCTCCCGACCATATTCTTATATCATGGGTATGCTGTTCCTTCTTAACAACCCAAGGCAGAATAACATCTCTTAAGAAAATAAAATGGTCAGGTTCTCTCCAGAAATAAGTATGATTAGTTGTTAATATATTAAGCATATTCTGAAGTTCATGTCCGCTACGGTCTGACTCAACAGCATTGAGATATTCGTCATAGCTGGAGAATCCATTTCGCGCCAAGTAATTATCAAGTCGCCCCTGCACAATAACTTTTTTACTGGCAAGGTTAATACCATATCTGGATTCTAAGAACTGAACTAGTCTGTCAAATTCTATATCTGTCATAATGCCTCCTTTATTATGATTTTATTTGTTTTTGTATTTTCAGGAATAAATCTACTAAGTAAGGGTCATATAATATTCCCTTATCTGTCTCTATCTTATGAAAAGCCTCTTCTCTTGATAAGCCTTCCTTAATATACATTTCAAATGCGTCAGTAATAGCAACAATACGAGCAGCAAGGGGAATATCTTCTCCCTTAAGACCATTAGGACTGCCACTTCCATCCCAATGCTCCTTATAGTTATAGACAACATCCACTGATGCCTGCAGTGCAGGATTGTTCTCATCTTCAGTAAAGAATATACCGAACATCTTAGGGTCAATGCTTCGTATATTGCTGGCAATCTCCACACCATCAATGAAGGGTTCTGAGATTTTGTTCTCATATCTGTCAGTAAAATTCAAAGCCTGTGTTAGCATCCTTGAATTCTTAGATATAATATCATTCTCCACAGATACATCTTCACCATCGATGGAATGGGCTGCAAGATTCTTAAGTATACGCTTCTTCTCATTGAACATCATCTCGCTTTGCTCACTAATAACCTGATTTAGCTTCCTGTTATTCTCTTCTAATTCCTGTCTTAAGTGATATATATTAAGATGGGTTGATACCCTGGTCTTAATCTCTGTTACATCAAAGGGCTTCTTAACAAAATCAACTCCGCCTATCTCAAATGCCTTCTCTCTCTCATCATCGCCTTCTGCAGCAGATACAAATATAACGGGGATATCTCTTGTGTGTGGATTCTCCTTAAGCATTTGGCAGAATTCATAGCCGTTAATGTCAGGCATCATAATATCAAGAAGAACCATACTCGGAAGCTCCTCATTAAGGATGTCAGTAGCCTCAACAGCACTCATGGCAGACTTAGTCTTATAACCTAGAGAATCAAGAATCTCTTCAAGCAGCATTATATTAACATCAAGATCATCAACAATTAGAATTGTATCTTTATCTTTCTCCAATCTACTCACCTGCCTTATCAACACATTCCATTAAGCTCTCTAACTCATCAAGATAGTCCCGGCACTTGTCCTTTTTCTCCTTTCTGGCATTCATCACAAGACGAAATGCTATGGAAGATACTTCCTTAGGTGCATTCTCTACACGAGTCTTAATACCTGATGCAAAGCCCTCTGCCTTGTCCCAGTTATCAAGCTCCACACAGAGCTTACACTTCTCAATCAAGTCACATATCTTATTAATATTAGCTTCATTAGTAAAGTCCCGGCTCTGCTCTAATTGCTCATTTCGACCAACGTCTAATGATGCCTTAAGCTCAGATATAGTCACCATTTCTTCACTATCATCGGATTCGCTATCCGTCTTCATATTAATGGTAAATGTAAATGTGGTCCCCTTGCCCTTCTTAGACTCAACCTCTATATGACCGCCCATAAGCTCTACTATCTGCTTACATACATATAAGCCAAGACCAGTACCACCATATTCTCTTGTAATGCTTCCATCTGCCTGACTGAAGCTATTGAATATCTTATCCATATCTTCAACAGACATTCCTATTCCCGTGTCCGTTACGAAGAATGTAAGCTCAATATCCTTCTTCTTATGCTTAGTCTTATATACATCTAAGCTTACATAACCACTAGACGTGAACTTTATTGCATTATTAAGAAGGTTATTAATCACCTGACTAAGATGGAATTCATCCCCATATACAACATCAGGAATACTATCAGATATACTACATCTTAATTCTATTCCCTTCTCATTGGCTACTGACTCTAAAGTAGCAATAGATGAATCAATCAAATCACGTATAGAGAAGGCTTCCGATTCAATAACCATCTTGCCATTCTCTAGCTTGGCGTAATCAAGCAGGTTATCAATAATCTTCTCCATGTTATCGCAACAATTAAGAACAATATTCATTGTCCTCTTATTAGATATGTCCTCTTCCTTCTCGTAGAGATTGCGTACGTGCCCACGTATTCCATTTACAGGAGTTCTAAGCTCATGAGTCAGATTAGCGGTAAATTCATCTCTCGCCCTAAGTAGTTCTCTCATATTCTCTTCCTTAGAATTAAGCTGCTTGGTAAGAGAATCCACTTCCCTTAGGTCAGTGATGAACACCCCTAATTTAACTTCATTATTATTGTCTATTATAAAATGTACATTTACAGGAAAGCAGGTATGATTCTTCCTATACACATCGCTTCTAATATCCTCTGATGTGTTCTCTCTTATAAATGTACTTATATCTGTATCTTCATCAAATAGATTCGGCAGTATATCGCAGACATTAAAATCCAGGGAGTCAAAATCCAGCTCCCTATATCCAGCGCGATTCATATAAGAGACATTTCCCTTATCATCGAAAAAGCAAATTATCTCAGATAGTTCATCTAGAACATGATTAATACTGCCACTATCCATTATAACACCTTCTTAATTTCCTCAACTAACTGTTCCTGGTCAATAGGCTTGGCCACATGACCATTCATACCAGCCTTCTTCGCATCATCTATGTCGCTTTGGAATGCGTTAGCCGTCATGGCAAGTATCGGCACATCAGCCTTGGACTTATCTGATATATTCCTAATAGCCATGGCCGCCTCATAACCGTTAAGCTTAGGCATCTGAATATCCATAAATACTATGTCGTAGTAACCAGCAGGACGAGATATAATCTTGGTAAGGGCATCCTGGCCATCCTCTGATTCCTCCACCTCAAAACCATAGATTTCTAAGATAGCCGCACCAATTTCCCTATTAATCTCCATATCGTCAACAAGAAGAACTCTCTTGCCGTTAAAGTCTGCTTCTGTTATATCAGTACTTCGTGCGTTAAGCTTCTCAACCTCTTCTTCGCTGACAATAGGAAAGATTACATCCACTGTCACCTTGGTACCAACATTTTCCTTAGTATCAATAGATATGGTTCCTTCTAACAGGTCAACTATGCTCTTAGTAATTGCCATTCCAAGACCTGTACCCTGAATTGCAGCTGTCTCTTCTCTCTGCTCACGCTCAAAGTCTTCGAATATCTTCGCTACGAATTCCTGTGACATTCCATAACCATTATCCTCAACAACAAATGTATAGGAACCATTATTTCCTGAGGAAGAATTCTCAATTACTCTAACTGATATTTCCCCATCATCAGGTGTGTATTTTATAGCATTGGATATAAGATTAATAAGCACCTGATTGATTCGAAGTCTATCTACAGATACATACTTATGCTCTAGCTTGGAGGTATCGACATTGAAGCTTTGTCCCTTAGCCGCAGCCTGTCCCTTCGTAATAGAATATATATTATCAAGAACAACCTCTAAGTCCTCTGGCCTTGGGTCTAGTTCAATCTTACCACTCTCAATACGACTCATCTCTAAGATATCATTAATAAGAGACAACAGATGAACACCTGAATCCTTAATCTTGTGAAGATAATCATCCATCTTCTCAGAATCAGATGTGTCGAGCAACGCAAGGTCTGTAAATCCTAATATGGCATTCATAGGCGTTCTAATATCATGTGACATGTTGAATAAGAATGCCGTCTTAGCCTCACTCTTAGATTCGAATTCAATAGCTTTCTTATCAGCATCCTTTTGTCTCTTAAGAAGAATAGAGAACAAGGAATACAATGCCACAAGCACAATAAGTACAACTACAACCTGAATTATTGCATTTCTGCTCATAAGATTAGTTAGTGCACCCTTCTGCCACCTCTCAATGTTATCTACATAATCAACACTACTTTGCCTAATCCACATAACAGATGAGAAGAATATAAGAAATGCCATTAGCATCCACATAACAGTAGATTTGCCATACAATCCCTTCTTATCCTTACGATATGCGAGCCAATAATATATAAGCCCCACAAGACTCCATATAGCTAGAATGAAGTAAGACTCAGTTGCAATCTTGTTCTCAGAGAACACATTCGGAATCAGTAAGAAAAGGAAGGATACAATTGCGAATATCATTCCAATTATAGACGCAACTTTAATTACTTTATTAGGATTTTCATCATTAGATGCAAGCCTGAAGCTGCCTGCCATACTATATACATATACAATTGTTGCTGATATTGTTGTTATATCTACTATCCAACCAATTGCTGTTCTACCGAAGAAAGGCACGATTATAGATATAACCATAATTATAAGAATACCAACCCATGGCTCACCATTCTTATTAGTCTTAGTAACAACCTTAGGAAGCAAATCTTCCTCTGACATTGCAACAAGCATTCTAGCTGAAGCACGATATAGTCCGAAAAGACTTGTGGATATAGCACATAGAATACATGCTATAAGAATATATAATCCTGTATCACCTAATACATAGTAAGTGCTATAGAATACAGGTGCCGATAGCAGTCCATCAGCATTAGATGCTGCAGTGATATACGACTCCCACGAATTGAAACCATCAGGAAGACCTAATACTGGAATAAGCACCGGCAGAATATAAGCAAGTGCAATAACAATAACAGATATAAGAGTTATCTTATCTACATTCCTAGAGCTTCTGCCACCTGAATTGAACATATACATAAAGGCTTCGAAGCCCACATACATCCAAGGTGCAAGCATTACAATATTGAATATCTCTACTCCATCAGACACATCTGTCTTGGCAAATGGAATGAATTCACTAGGGTGTCCCATTGTTAGTACACCTATAAATATTGCAACTATGAATACAACATGTAGTAGCGCTAATACAATATGGAATATTCTGGCCCATTTCTTGCCGAATATTGTAAGTATTGCGAATACTACAAGTGCTCCTACCGTAAGAAGTATCTCTCCAAAATACACATCATATCCAAGGATGCTATAATGAAAACCGAACTGTAACACATCACCCCATATAACACGCACCAAGATAACTAAAGCTGTAGAGTTAGCCCATATAATAGATAAATAAGCAAGGAGAATCGCCCATGCTGATAAGAATCCATGGTCTGCTCCAAGAGACTTGGATATATAGACATGAATACCTGCTTCAGTAGGATATTTCTTAGCCATGTATGATGTACATTTGCCAATGACAAATATCATAACAGCAGAAAGTACAATACCAACTACCGAACCAAGTGGTCCAGCCTCCGGCAGGAAGATATTAGAAGGCATCATAAACGCACCCCAACCTACTGCACAACCGAAGGCATAGGCAAAGGTCGACATTATTCCTATTTTCCCACTCATCTCCTGTTTCTTCATGCTAACACTATCCTGACTTTCTAATTATTTTTATACCTGTTGCTACATTCTAGGCCTTAATAAATTCTTCGAACTCCTTAGCTGATACTGGCTTAGAGAAGTAGTATCCCTGAATAATATCACAGCCTAATTCCTTGAGTGTATCTAACTGCTCCTGCTCTTCTACACCCTCAGCAATTACAGGCACATCTAAGAATCGTGATATATCAATTATTAATTCAACTAGCTTAAGTGATGTGTCATCCTTTAACATATTTCTTACAAAGCTCATATCCATCTTAAGTGCATCAATAGGGATGGCTGTAAGCATGTTAAGGGATGAGTAACCTGTTCCAAAATCATCCATCTCAATCTCGAAGCCCTTATCTCTTAAGCTGTTAACAACCTTAACAAGAAGCTCCGCATCATCAGAATACGCCGATTCTGTAATTTCAAGATATAATTCAGACGTCTTAAGTCCATACCTTTCAACAATCCCTACTAATGTATCCTCTAAATCAGGATTATATATGTCGATTCTCGATACATTTACGGATACAGGAATTGTTATGCCATACTTATCCTTCCATCTGCTAACCTGATAAGCTGCCGTCTCCCATACATATTCATCAAGCTTCTGAATAAGACCGTTGCTTTCGAATAATGGAATGAACTTACCTGGACTAATCATGCCAAGAGTAGGATGATTCCATCTAACAAGAGCCTCTGCACTTGTAAGCATTGGCTCACCATGCTGGATAGAATATTTTGGTTGAAAATGTACTACAAAATCCTTATCTCTAATAGCCTGGTCAATATCTGTTATAAGCTTCTCATTGTATATCTGCTCGTCGTGAAGATTGCTATCATAGAATCCAATCTGATTAACATAATCACCACGAATCAGGTTACATGCAAGTCTTGCATGCTCGAATATACTCTGTGGCGTCTCACCATCATCAATTGATTCGTTAATACCCATTCTAAGTCTGATATTGCCAGAAGAAAATGCAATATCATCTATTTCTTTCATAATGTTATCTAAGAACGCCTGATAATCAGAAATACTGTCAGTATAGATATAGAATGTATCTGCCTCAGCACGACATGCAATTCCAATTCTATCCTGAATCTGATTCCTAATAATATCAGCAATCTTCTTAAGCACGAAGTCACCCTCTTCGTGACCATATATCTCATTAATAAGGTGGAAATGTTCAATATCAAGAGAGATTGCATCCATTGTGACATCCTCAACGAAGCCAGATGTACGCATCTGTCTTATGTACTCGTAGAAATATTCCTTAGAATAAAGCCCTGTTAATTCGTCTATCTGAGTAGATTCGATTATTTGCTGCTTCTCATATAATTCAATAACTCTTTCGCATCTGGCAATAATAACCTCAGGCATATTATATGGCTTCTTGATGAAATCAACGGCTCCAGCCTTAATAATCTCCGCCTCAGACTCAGTATCAGATGTCATAACGATAACAGGAATAGATGATAAATCCTGATCTTCATTATATGCTTTAATAAACTCAAATCCGTCCATTACAGGCATCATCAAATCAAGAAGAATAAGTGATATCTTCTCATCAGAATTCTTAATACAGTCAATGGCTTCTTTACCATTCTCTGCATAAGCTATATCATAATCGTCTATAAGCATATTACCGAGTAATTCTCTATTAATATCCTCATCATCAACGATTAATATTTTCCTCTTAACTTCTCCCCCATATAATGCATTATACATGGATTCTTCCCCCTTTTGCCTTCTTTAAGTATTACAACCTATTTTATAATCTCATCAATTGTCGACACAGTACTAAAGCTCCCCTCATGTGTCGCAATGATATATTTAATCTTATCTAATTCAAAATAATTAACATAGCATATTACTGTCTTATTCTCTCCTGCAATTGCACCAGATGATTCAATAACAGTACATGTCTTATGAAGCAAATCAGTAATGTCTCTTATGATGCCTTCAGGATCCTTCGTAATAATTGTAACCTGCTTAATTGCCTCGAACCTGTCAGTGAATTTATTAATCACAGAGGAAGCTACGATAAATACAAGCAAGCTAAGCAGCGCCTTATCCTCATCAATAAATACAAATACAAAAGCATATACAATTATATTGAACAGAACAAGAATAAGCGTCATGCTATACTCTTTGCCCGTCTTACGATATATCCTGTCTAGAAGGATATTGGCAAATATCTCAGAACCGTCTATATATCCTCCGTTCTTAAGAATTATAGACAAGCCTATTCCAAGAATTGCTCCTCCAAATGCCACTGCTATAAAGTGCTCAGTATCAAGCTCAAAGGGTACCTTCTCAAATAAATGCATGCCAATTGTATACACAGTAGAGCCAAGTAACGCCTTCAAGAAAAATTCAAGTCCTAATACAAAATACGAAAGTATCAAGAAGGGAAGAAATACAGCAAAAACGCATAGCGCCAAATCGAATCCCGTTAACTGACTAATTATAATTCCAATACCTGCTGTTCCATAATCAATAGCATCATTAGGAATCAGTATGCAGGCAACAGAAAAAGCCGCTATAATAGCGCCAATTATAATGAATATGACGGACCTAATTTCCTTCTTGACAATCTTATTAAATCTAGTTTTACCCATATAAATAATATATAGTTTTTACGCAAGTATTTCAAGGAAAAACTTATCATTGTGTCATAATCATATGTATGAAAATCGCAACCATAGGAAGCAGGACTAGAAGGGTATTTCTAATCATCTTCCTTTTTAGTTTTTTCCATCCCTTAGCGTCAAGTTCATTGACACGAGGAATCTTAAGAAGCGCTAACACAATACATGCCGACATATAGATAAAATACGCATTGATTGCGAATAGATATGCTGCTCCAGCAAGCATCTTCCACTCTCCATTAGCTATGGAGAATCCACAGGTACATAGAGGCGGCATTAGAGCTGTTGCGATAGCTACTCCAGGAATAATATTATTGAATTTCTCAGACCTGGTCTGTCCCACAATTCCTGCTATTCCACCAAATGTTGCAATTAGCACATCGAAAAATCCTGGATGTGTTCTTGCAATAATCTGGTCTGTCGGGTCCTTAACAGGCGACAATAAGAAATATATTGTGGCTGCTGTAACCGAGAATACAATCTGCATAATGAATCCAAGAGCATGCTTCATTGCAAGATCACCATCATTAAAGGCTGTGCCGAAGGCAATAGCAAGAATACTACCCATAAGTGGCGATATAAGCATTGCACCTATAATAACAGCTATGGAATCAGTGTTAAGGCCAACAGATGCAATAACAATAGCACATATCATTACAACCATATTAGTTCCTGTAATCTGTCCGCCTGACAGAATACGATTCCTAATCTCATCATGGGATGCTGTATCCTCTACTAAGGAGAACATCCTCTTTAACACCTGCTTATAAGTTGGTCTGTTCATGTAAGATTTATTCATTATCTCCACTCCGTTCTAATTCTTTATTGTCAGCATCTTTGTTATCCTTTTCTTCGGTGTCCTTAACGCCCCACCTTCGATAAATCGCCGCAAGAATTGCACCAGATATGTTATGCCATACTGAGAATATTGCACCTGGCACCGTAGCCATAGCAAGATCTGGGAATGCTGTGGTTGCAAGACTACTTGCAAGTCCTGAGTTTTGCATTCCAATCTCAATGGATAGAGCCTTGATTTTCGGAATAGGCATTTTAAATATCTTACCAATAGCAAATCCACTTAGATAGCCTAACAGATTATGAAGTATAACAACTATTAAAACAATATATCCTGTGCTTAATATCTTCTCAGAATTATGTGACACCACTGAACCTACAATAAGGCATATTCCAATTGTAGATATTGTGGGAAGTACCTTAACTGCTTTCTCGGCGAAATTAGAAAACACTCTATTCAGTATAAATCCCAGTATAATCGGCAGAAGTATTATCTGCACAATGCTTAATATCATAGATAGAACATCAACATCTGCAGAAGTTTTAAGAAGCAGATATGTCATAACCGGCGTAAGGAGCGGTGACAAAAGTGTACTAATAGTTGTCATACCAACTGAAAGCGCCACATCACCCTTCGATAAAAATGTAATAACATTACTTGCTGTTCCACCAGGGCATGTTCCTACCAGCACCACACCTGCAGCAAGGGCTGGGTCAAGATTGAATATCTTAGTTAATAGAAATGCTAATAGTGGCATAATAATATATTGAGCCAGACAACCAATTATTACTTCCTTTGGCCTTGTAAATACGATTGCAAAATCCTTCGGCTTAATTGTAAGCCCCATTCCGAACATAATTACAGCAAGAAGGTAATTAATCCATTTTGTATCAATCCAGCTTGTTGATGCTGGGAAAAATAGGGATACAATGGCAATAATAAGAACAATTACGGCCATATATTTTTCAAATAGTTCACCAATCTTTACTAATACTTTCATCGAATCTTATCCTTCTTTAAATACTTGCATCATCTCGTTGGTAAGACTTAGATTATTAGGCTGCAGCTCTACATCTTCTCTATTAACCCACTCAGCATATCTAAGTTCATTCTTATCCATATGAATTGTATCATCACCATCAACTTCACAGTAAAAGCCCATAAGAATATCCTGGGCCATGCCCCATGGCTGCGACTTGTAATACTTAATATTCTTAACCTTAATTCCAGCTTCCTCCATTACTTCTCTTGCTACTGTCTCTTCAAGAGTCTCTCCTATCTCAGTAAAGCCAGCAATTAATGCGCTATGTGCATAGCCAGTTCTATACTTCGTAATAAGAATCTTGTCACCATTAGTCACACCAACAATTACAGCTGGATTAATCCTTGGAAATACCATATTACCACAGGAGTCGCACTTAAGCGCGCGCTCTTTATCATGAAGGTGAAGCTTACCTCCACATTTTCCACAGAACTGATTATCAACATACCATTTCCATAGATGGAATGCAGTAAATGCTGCATACACATCAGCACCTGTCACCTTGTCTCTTACATCCTTGATGGAATAATAAGAATAGTTATCAAGGTTAACCTCCGAAGATATGTCCCAATTATTGTACAGGAAGTATCTCTTATCATCCACAGAGAATAAGTAGATAGAATCACCCTTATTTACATCCTTTCCCTGAGGGAATATGGACTTTGATGAGTCATCGCCAATTAAGGTCTCCCCCTTATCATTGAAGATAAGAAGGTAGTCATCTTCTGTTATTGTATTATTGTGGTATTCATTATGTAATTTGCTAGGATAAATGTCTTGTATCATTGTTATAACTCCTTAAATTAGTTAGTGAATTAGGCTTTAGGAACAGTCAATTTACTAACATCAACAACATCAACGATATGTCTTTCCCTGTCCCCTTCAATAAAACCTATTGCATATAACGGCAAGGTAGTAAAGCCTTCACCTTTTCCAATATTGGTGTCTGCGAATTTAATTGCAGGATGAACTCCATACTTCTTCTGATTTTTAATAACATACTTCATACTAGTCGCTCTATTATTGGTTGACTTGCACTCAACAATATTCGTCTCTCCATCCTTTTCAAACAAAAAATCCAATTCTGGCGAGCCACTTGGTGCATGATAGTAATAAAGCTTTATGTTATTAGATGCAAATGCTGAAGCTATCATATTCTCCGCAATTGCACCTTTGTAAGCACTAATATCTCCATCAAGAATCTTCTTCGGAACACCAGCTCCCAATTGTGATACTAATAGTCCAGTATCAACAAAAAACACTTTAAATTCAGAAGATTTCTTGACAGCCTCAAGTGGGTATGACAATTCCGATGTATTATATGCCTTAATCACAAGTCCCACGTCTACCAGATACTGTAATCCATCTGCTTTCTCAGGGGAATGCCCTCTTACATTAACTAAACTATACTGAAACTTCTTGTACTCCTTAGACAGCTGTGCAGGTAAGGAGTCAAGACAAGCCTCTGCTCGCAGTTTAAGTACCTCATTAATTGCATCTTCGCCTGCCTTGTTCTTATATCTCCCAAAATCATCTCGGATTGAATAAAGAATTTGCTGCTGTGTTTTCCTTACAGCATTAAGATCGTGTGACGCTAAGAATTCATTAACAGCCTCTGGCATGCCACCAACAATTAAGTATTGATAATATAATGAACGAAAGCTTTCGTGCACTGCTTTCTCAATAACTGATTTCTCGTCAATTGATTTACATACATAATCTATAACATCAGGTTGCATCCCCACATTATTAATAAACTCTTTAAAGGATAAAGGATACATTGTAAGACGTTCCTCATATCCAACAGGTATCCCCCTATTATATGGTTTTCTAAACCCTTTTACCCCCAAGAAGCTACCTGTGGCAATCACATCATATCTCCCATCCATATCCCAGTATTTGAGAGAGCTTCTGGCATTAGGACAATCTTGTATCTCATCCATTATTATAAGCGTCTTCCCTGGAACAAAATGAGCACTTGTAACAATAGCAGATATGGACATAACCATCTTATCAACATCAAAATCCCCTTCAAAGGCTGAAGATAATGACTTATCCGCACGCAAATCCAAGTACACACAATTATCATAGTATTCTTTTCCGAATTTTTTTACTATGTATGTCTTGCCAATTTGTCTAAGACCACTGATGACAAGGGGATGATGCTCGGATTCTTTCCATTCAATTAAATCATTCCATATATCTCTTTTAAGCATAGAAAACCTCCAATATGCGTATATTATATCATCATATTGTCATTTTTAAAAGGATAAGAACATAAATCTTTGTTATTTTTAAGAGCTTTTAACTTATAGCTTTTGTCATTTTTCAAAGGATTTGCCAAATGTTATAAGATTAGTTAGTGGATTAGGCTTGGATAGTCCAAATGAAGTAATGTGTGCATTCATAGGCTGAAACCTGGCTTGCACCACCATAAATGCCTGTTGCATCTGTTCACTACCAAGCTTCTTGCCAAGTGTAATATGAGGAATCCAATCTGGTGGAATATAATACCGATTGACTATTGTATCATGTCCATTTCTTAGGACATCATATATATCGTCACTTAATTCCGTAAGATATTGATTCTTGGTGGGTTGCGCATATATGACATACGGCAGGAACACACCTACTGACGGAATTAGAATTTCATCATAGTGCAATCTATCTTCTATCTTATCAAATAATTCTATCGCTTTATCAGTGCTTTTTTCATCAAATGCACTAATCGTAAGATGTGGGACAACATTGTTCTTAATCATGAAATCATTGCCACTTACTGTTGCAATCTCATCTATTATGTTCTGCAGTTTATTATTCGTATTGTCGTCAAAATATGCTGTAATTAGGTACATGTTAACTCCTTTTCCCTACATTATAGCACAAACAATACCTTTACCTTCTAGAAAAAACATTTTCATACCATATAAGCAACATATAGCTAGAATAGATTATTCTAAAATCAGTATCCGAGCCATTAAGATAATTAGACCAAGCCTTCTGTAACAATGTCTGATTATATAGTGCTTTCGAATTATCGCCAAACAGCACATCCTCTACTTTGTCTCGGTATCTCTCATTCCTAATCCATTGTCTGACAGGATTTTTGAAGCCTACTTTCTTTCTATAAGCTATATTGGTATTCAAATATTTGCTTGCAGTCTTCCTAAAAATATATTTCCCACAATTATCCTTCAACTTAAGTTCAGCTGGAATCCTTGAGCTCAGCTCAAAAAACCTTCTGTCTAAGTAAGGAAGAACAAGATTAACGCCATTCTTTCGTGCAGATATTCCTGCTCCAAACAATATGTCGCCCTCAAGCCAAACCTTACTATCCACTCCAAGCATCATATATAGTGCATCCATTCCTTTGGTGCCCTCGTATATATCTTCTACCAACTCCTCTAGCGAAAATGTATTATCCAACCCAAGAAATACTCTTGCATCTTCAGCGCTCATAACGCCATCACAACCCACATACAAAGGGGCACCACTGCTGTTCCACTCTTCTTTTCTCTTATATACATGATACCCTGCGAAGAATTCATCAGCCCCTTCACCTGAATAGCACCAGTCTGACACCTTGGATAAATGTTTCATACCTAATGCAAAAACAGGAGTTGATGGGTCTGTTGTAGGAAATTCCATTTTCTTAATATATCCATACAGACTGTCAAAATAATCCTCTATAGAAAAAACTTCTTCTTCAAGTTGTACTCCTAATGCCCTTGCAGTCTCCTTTGCATCATCCGATTCAGAGTAGTCCTTCATATCATATCCAACAGTATACGCTTTCTTAATTCCTGATTTGGCAAGTAAATAGGAAGAATCTACTCCTCCAGAAAGGAGAGAGTAGCATCCTGTTAAGTCTATATTATTTCTATCCTCTGTCAAAATACAATCTAAGGTATCATCTATTCTACTAACCCACTCCTCTTCAGATATATTGTATTCTGGAGTATAATGTAATTCAAAATACTTCTCTTTCTTTATCTTATTATTCTTACATATCAGTAATTGTCCTGGCATCAATTTATATATGTTCTTATACAGCGTCTCCTCACCAGCCATATATCCAAGCATGGTATAATACTGAAATGCCTTCAGGTTCATTTCCTTACTATATCCCTCGTTATCAATTATGTCTCTAACATCTATAGAATATACCAGCTTACCAGAACTCCCTATCCAATAGTAGAAGGAACATATTCCGAATGGGTCTCTTGCACATACAGTCTCATTTCTCACATCATCACGTATGGCAAATGCAAATGAACCATAGATATGATTAACAACCTCTTTCCCCCACTTCTTATAACCTTCGATTAATATATTCTTCTCTACCTCTTCACGAATTTCCGCGTTCTCAACACCAAGCTGTCTACATAGACTTTTTTTATTACGAATATATCCATGATACATTAGTATTATAATTGGGCACATATTAACTCCTTTTTTCTGTGTTATAGCACAAACAATACCTTGTGACACCATTATCTGCAGTTATCTTGTTATATAGCCTACATCCAAGGTGTTGATACATTTCGGCGTAAGCGTCCATATCAGTATGAAACAATAGTGGTACGCCATTTATTTTTGCTTTTCTTTTAGCATAATTTACAAGTTCAGATGCAATTCCTTTGCCCTGGTGGTCCTTCTTAACACATACCATAAGGGTATCTATATGCCTTTTATTGACAAACAAATTGTCCGCCTTATCAATCTGCTTTATAAAACTAATAAGGCTTCTGATTTTTGAGAACCGAAGCCTTCTTATCATTCTAAATAGCATCTTTAATCGCAGAAGAATCGGCTTCCTGACAGTATCCTCAAGTCCAATAAAGCCTGTCATATCCTCATTAGCATAAAGCTCACCTGCATGATAGACATAATCTACATATATAGACATATATGTAATCACATCATCATGCCTTTCTTCTATTGACCCCCAGTTATGGAACATTTCGTTGGTAACGAAGGCCTCGCCGATTATATTGGAAATGTTATTTAATTGTTCTGGTGTGATGTTTTTCAGTCTATATATCATAATAATACTGACAATCGCTTCTAAGATAGTTTATAGAAAAATATAAACTATTAGTTTCCTCTAATATACTTAAGTGTTGCGGCTTCTGCAGCAATAAGAAGAAGACAATTCTCGTCTAGTACTGTGGTTGGATCAACAAAATTCCACAATTTATCATTTTCTTTCAAGGCAATAACATTAATATTCATTGTCTTTCTAAGATTCAATTCATCAAGGCTCTTGCCTATCCATTCCTCCTTAGGACTCATCTCAAGCATCATGAGATTATCATCTAATTTAAAGCAATCATGAAAATAGTTTGATACAAGAATATTAGCAGAACGAGCACCACCCTCTTCTTCCGGATTAATTACCCTATCAGCACCAACCTTCTTAAGTATTGATGTCATTCGATTAGATTCTGATTTGGCAATTACAAGAGGTACACCCTTCTCTTTTGCAACAGATACACATAATATACTTGCTGCAAGATTACTACCCATTGTAACAACGGCTATATCCACCTGGTCTAGCTTAAGCGCTAATACTTCTTCTTCCTTGGTAAGATTAGCACATATTGCTGCAGTAGAACATGCAGTAAACTCTGACACTACAGCATCATCACCATCTGCTACAAGCACATCTGCTCCTAATTCATATAGATTTCTTGCCAAGCTTTTTCCAAATTTTCCTAAACCTAAAACTGCTATTGATTTCTCCATTTTATCCTCCTATCCTACGTAGAAATTACCTTCACCATGACTAATCTTGCTTGATTCATCGTTTCCGCTTGTGAAGAATATAGCCATTGAAATAGGACCAATTCTTCCAAGGAACATTGATAATATAATAATTAACCTTCCAACAACACTAAGATTAGGCGTAAGCCCTCTTGATACTCCAACCGTTCCAACGGCACTAAACACCTCATAAGAAGCATCCGTCAGACTAATATCCCCTGTTGTCAGAAGAAGTATTGTCATAACCATTGCAATTGATATATTAACAAGTACAATAGCCGCAGCCTTACGCATTCTGTCTGATGTAACTTTTCTCTTGTATATAACGCTCTCATTTCTCCTTGTGATATAACATATTGCATTCATAACTACAAGGAAGGCTGTAACTGTCTTAACACCACCTGCAGTACCTACAGGGGAACCACCAATGAACATAAGGATACATCCAATAAGACATGATGCCTCTGTAAGCTTATCCTGTGGCACAGATACGAATCCAGCTGTACGAAGTGTTACAGACTGAAAGAAGCTGTTAAGTATCTTCGTTCCCAAATCCATATTTCCCATAGTGCCAGAATTATTATACTCAGCTATGAAGAAGCAAATTGCTCCACCAACAATTAAAGCAAGTGTTAATACAACCACCAGCTTGGTATGTTCAGATAGGCGTCTAATTATATTGCGAATAGTGAAGCGCTTCTGAATACCTTCCTTAACTGCATCAAGTACGTCAATCCATACTACGAATCCAATACCTCCTAATACAATAAGAACCATTGTTACTATCATAAGAAGAGGCGAACTATTGAAATCAATCATACTGTTAGGTCCAATAACATCCATTCCCGCATTACAGAATGCTGATACAGATTGAAATATTGAAGCCCATAGTCCTTCAAAAAATCCTAGCCTTGGAATTAATTCAGTGCAATATATAAGTGCTCCTATTCCTTCTACAATGAATACACCTCTAACAACTCGGAATATGAAAGTCCCAACCTCTCTCTTCCTGTCAACATTAAGAGAATCTTCTAGTATTATCATATTACCTAAGGAGAACTTCATCTTGGCAAAATACATTACTATGGCACCTACAGTAACAACACCAAGACCTCCTATCTGGATTAATAGCATTATTATAATCTGTCCAACAAAACTCCAATGAGCAAAGGTATCAACAACTACGAGACCAGTAACGCACACAGATGTTGTTGATGTAAATAGCGCTGTGACAAAATCAGTCTCTTCAAATGTAGCACTGGAAAATGGCAGCGTAAGAAGTATTGCACCTACTATAATAACCACCATAAAGCTTATTGGAATAAAATGAATTGGTTTTATTCTTTGATTCTTGTTCAAAGGGGTCTTCCTCCTCTCTTATTGACTAACCTGACCAACCGTCTTATGCTTACCCATTTTAACACAATATAAAGCAAATATTAAAACTGCAACTGCTATTCCAACAGGATAAGCAATCGAACTAGACAACTGAAATCCTTCCTTAGCCATTAAGATATATGTAATACTTACTGCCGTCATAAAGGCTGCCGGAATCGCAGTAATCAAGCTATATATCTTATGCTTACTTTTCATCATAAGATAAGCTGAACATACCCATAGAGAAATCATTGCTAGGGTCTGATTACTCCATGAGAAATACCTCCACAGGATATCGAAATCCAGCTGTGTAAGTATAGTGGCCACTACAAGCAACGGAATAGTTATAAGTAGTCTATTCTTAATCTTCTTCTGGTCTAGCTTAGTCCACTCTGCAAGAATTAGTCTTGCACTACGAAATGCTGTATCTCCCGATGTAATAGGACAGATAACAACTCCCACAATAGCGAGAATTCCACCGACTCTACCTAGCATTTCGTGACTTATATGATATACGACTCCTGATTGTCCTAAAGCATCAAGTCCATCAGATAAAGCCTGGGTGCTTCCGTAGAACGCTACTCCTGCTGCTGCCCATATTAGAGCAATAACTGATTCTATAAGCATAGCTCCATAGAATACTTTTCTTCCTTCCTTCTCTGAAGTAATACATTTCGCCATCATAGGAGACTGTGTAGCATGAAATCCTGATATAGCACCACAAGCTACAGTAATGAACATATATGGCCATATAGGCAATCCCTTAGGATGCATATTCGTAAATGTTAATTCTGGCAGGGAATAATTAGTAGAAAATATCATTCCGCCAGCAATACTTACAGCCATAACTATTAGAACAACTCCAAATATCGGATAAAATCTACCAATAATCTTATCAATAGGAAGTAATGTGGCTGCCACATAATACAATAGTATTATTACAATCCAGAACACTTCACCAAGAGATTCAGGTGTCAGGCTTGCAATAAGGCCTGCTGGTGATGTGACGAATACTGTTCCAGTAAGAACAAGTAGCACCACAGAGAAGATTCTCATAATATATAAAGCAGGCTTTCCTAAGAATATACCTGCAAGCTGTGCTATTGACGCACCATCATTACGTTCGGATATCATTCCCGTCATATAATCGTGAACAGCGCCTCCAAGAATTGAGCCAAACACAATCCACAGGAATACTACCGGACCAAAGCAGGCTCCCATAAGTGCACCAAAAATAGGACCAGTACCAGCAATATTGAGAAGCTGTATTAATATAGCCTTCCATGTCTTAATTGGTGTATGATCTACTCCATCATTTATTTCAACTGCAGGTGTCTTTCTATCATCAGGTCCAAATACTTTCTCAGTTAATCGTCCATACGTAAAATATCCAAGTATTAGTATGCCTAACGAAACAAAAAACGTTATCATTTGCTTTCCTTCTTTCCTCCTAATCTAGCCGCAATGGCTGAAGCAATAAATCCTACAATAATCATTTTAATTGGAAATACCAATAACAGCAGCATTGTAACTGCAAGTGGTTTCTTCATCTGTGCCCCAAGGCAGGCTGCCGTAACAGTTCCTGCGGCGAACACAAGATGATTAATATCTTGTCCGAATATTAGCATTGCGACTGCAAATCCCATACATACGCATGCAAATATCAGCGGGAAGAAATGTCCCCCCTTAAGCCCCATCTTGATACATATAGTAGTCATTACAATCTTAAGAAGTGCAATTCCTATCAAGAATAGCGGAGTATATTCCATATATGTGGTAGCCATTTCTCCCATCTGGTCCTCACCTGAGAATGCCACCATTGGGACAAATGTGATTACAACACCTAATACTATACCACAAATCGTCTCACATAACACAGCAGGTATTAGGGATGCTATTTTTTCTGCGAGAAGCTCAGCGTATTTGAACAAATATGCCATTACAACGCCAATTACAACATACAGTATTGCTGCAACATAATCCCACACTTCAATGCTTATGCTATCGAAGGACGGAAAGCCTTCTGCTGCTTTACCAAAGAAATTAGACATTAGACGAAATACAATAAATCCACCTGCAATGGCTCCGCCATATAATACCAGTTTTGCAACCTTGGGCAGCTTAATATCCTTTTCGTCTTCATCCACATCTTCTTCTACAGCAAATATACCAAAAAGTGGCGCATGAAATAACACTCCAAGTGTTACAGCTTCGCCAATCTGTGAATAAATCTTCTCGTGAGTCTTTGCGTACTTAATATTATCTCCTACCCAGTAGCAAAGCCCTACAATAACACCTGTCAGTCCTGCTTCAGGACCAACGCTAGAAGCAAAAACTAATGGAAGAAATGCTGCAATTAGTATTACAAGCATATTAGAGTAGTCATAATGTCCTTCCTTCTTAACCTTGCCCATAACAGTCGATAGCTCTTCAGGATAATCGCCGAAGAATTTCCTGAAAATGCCAATTAGAAGTCCACCTATAGCGCAGACTATAATTGTATATCCTTTGAAATCAATAATTCCTGGCAATGTATCCCAGAGAAGATTCGTACATAGACCTACAGCACGAAGGAATGCCCATATTATAACTCCAGTTACAGCACCAAGAAGTGCTGCGAAGAAGAATAGCTTTAAATTGTTTAGAATTAATATTTTCTTGTCCATATTATCTAGTAAATATTTACTCCCCTAATCTACAAGCTTTTTTATCATAGACCAATCATAACACCTGTAATAATTATTATTAGGTAATTCATAGTCCTGATTCCACGGTCGATTATACACCATAACCTTAAGCTTCGGCAAATGGTCGAAGAACTTGAAAGCAAATGGTGAATCCTCTATTGCAACATCAAAATGCATCTTCTTATAGTCTTCTATCTCCAGACTATATTCACTATTCTTAAAGAGACCTTCTCTACCATATTTATTAAGGCAATATAGCTTCGTTCTCTCGAATCCATTCTTATCAAGCCACTGCCTTGAAGCCTCATAATGGCTGTAAGCACGACCTGTTATAACATACACATTATGGCCTTTATCAATCCATTCATTAATAACTTCAACTGCCCCAGGAGTCACTTCTAAGGACAACAGCTCTTCATCCTCATGACCTTTATGCATCATCCTCTTATACTCATCATCACTTAAATCAAACGACTCTTGCATATTAAAACAATGCACATCCTCATAAGCTACCTTTTTACCAAACATTTCCCATACAAGATTAGTAAAGTAATGAGCAGTTTCACACAGACAGTCATCAAAATCAACATAAATATTCATTCTACTTTTCTTCACCTGCTTCTTTTAGTCTAATTGAATTCCATCGATATATATCAACTCCAGAATTCTATCTATAACCGTATACAGTACATCCCCTGTCTTAGGTGGCTTAACTTTAACTGTTTCTTCAGTAGTGCTATTACTGTCTGGGACTGTGGTATTATCATCAAATAATGTAGCAGATACAAGGAAGACCTTAACACTGAAATTATCTACCTCCATATCATCCACATCATCAGGTAATTCCTCTTTAGTGAAGTCGTATTTTATATCTGACCAATCCTGCCACTTGCCATCTGTATAGATAAAGCTTTCCCCAGGATTTACAACTGATTTTCCATAGAATTTAATTCCTTCTTTAATGGCACTATCGTAGTCATTCATAGCATTTACAGACATCTCATATACATTATTGCCTTCTTTATCTGTATTAGTTTCAGTTGCAACTACAGCCAGCCGTTGTCCGTAAGTAATATAGATAGGCTCATCTAAATCCACACGATGATATCCCTTGTATTCAAAGTCTTCACTTAGCTCCTTTACGAGTGTACCATCAGTAGGATCTGTACTATCCTTATCTAACAGATATATCTGGAACTTAACATGTGCATTCTCATTTGCAGTCTTAGTAGAAACTGACTGAATCTCCGCATCAAGACCATCCTCAAATGTAAATATATTAGCAGTCTTAAGCTCCTCAGTCCTGATAACATCGTATTTGTAATCAGATGTCAGGTAATCATATTGCATTGCATAGAATCCGTCATCTCTTTCAAGACTATTAGATAGAACTATAGATTCTGCATCTAATAAGGACTTATCATAGTAGGAAATATAGAAATACCCAGTGTGTTTTCCATTTTCATCTAATACGCCCCATTCTCCATTGCCAATTGGTCTTCCATCCTCATTAATGACATAATCTGTCTCGGAGCCCCAGCTATTCTTAGCAATCCACGCTCCATCCCCCGGAGGTCTATGCCCTTCGTTGAAGTTATCCTTAGAATAATTATCATCCCATCCAACTATAGAAATAACATGATTACTACCCTTATCTTCATAAGTATAGTGTGCCCATGTATCTAAATTCAAATAATTATTCGATGCAATCTGTCCTGGTCTTGATGTATCAGCTTCAAAATGAGCAAGAACTCCATGACCATTAAGAAGCTCCTTCTTCAGTGCAATTGTTCCTTCTTCATTTATTCCAGTCCAATGTCTATTATCATCACGATTAGCAAGTTGAGGGAGCACATTACCATCCTTTAATGAAAAGCCACTAGTTCTAAACCGATTAGGATATCCATCTTCTCCAATTTCATCAATTGTCCAATCATCCTTGTCAGAGTATTCATCGCTATTTTCATACCCCTTATATTCCTTATCTGTTATACCTTCAAGAAGAATTTGAGCTGTAATAGTGTCTACAGTTACACTAGGATCAATCCATCCGTTATTCTTTGCTGCCTCTACAAGTGAACTAAGTTTCCCCTCACTACGAAGCTTCTCAATAAAATCCTCAACAGTCAGTCCTCCCAGTTCCTTCTCTAAGCTCTGTCGTTCCGATTCAATACACTCATCACGATTATTAAGATAGTACTCATACTTGGTAAAACCTTGTCTTCCTTTATAAGGAAAATAGTATTCATAAATAGGCCCTACACCAGATGCAAGTAATGTAGAAAAGAATCGATTATCAGCCCCTGTATTATATAAGTTGGTATAATCCTCCTCTTCTCCAATTACTGATATACCTTCTCCAATTTGTTTATCATCCTCATTTGCTGTAATTGTCTTAAACGAAAACCATGTCAAATGCTTCTCAGAAAGATCTAATCCTGCGCCCTCTTTTCCCTGGGTTCCATCTACAACTGTGTCATTATATGTTAACCCAAGCAGTGATAATATACTTGTCTCCATTGCAGATGCTGCGGCAAATGCCCAGCATGTCCCCCATGGATTTTGCATTTTCACAGGGGTAACAATCCCCAGGCTTCTCTGATCAAACTGGGCTGGCAAATTCTCTTCAGCCGATGCTGTGGTATTTATGCAAGGTGATATCAATGATAGGGCTAACACAACTGACAACCCAAAAGCTACAATTATTCTCGTTATTCTCTTCATAAACGCTCCCCATATTCTAGTAACTAATTCGCCTTCTCAAGTCCCTTATATGTAAATGCTGCAAGTACTGAACCAATGAAAGGTCCAAGGATAAATACCCACAGTGACATCATGCCATCAATATTACCCATAATAGCAGATACTACTGCAGGACCAAGTGATCTTGCAGGGTTAACTGATGTTCCTGTTAGTCCAATACCGAATATATGAACTAATGTAAGCGTAAGACCAATTATTAAGCCTGCAAAGCTTCCGTGCTTGAACTTCTCTGATGTAACACCAAGAATTGTAAGAACGAAAATAAATGTTAATACAATCTCAACAATAAGACCTGCCCATGGATTGTCATTAACTCCAGCAAGGCCGTTAGAGCCAAGTCCACCTGTCTGATCCTTGACATCACCTAGAAAGAATATCAATGCTAATAGTCCAGAGCCTGCTAAGGCACCTATACACTGTGATATTACATATCCAACAAACTCTTTAGCTGATATTCCGCCTTTGATTAACACACCCAGTGATACAGCTGGATTAATATGGCAGCCTGAGATGTTACCAATTGAATAAGCCATACCCACAATCACAAGACCGAATGCCAGGGCTGTAAGCAAATATCCGCTTCCATTGGTGCTATCACATCCTACCAACATTGCTGTTCCACAACCAAGTGTCACTAAGACACATGTTCCTATAGCTTCTGCTATGTACTTTTTCATTTCCTCTTCCTCCTTCATTTTACTAATGAACTTCTTCTATACAATATTAGGAATATACTTCCCACATATAACGCAGTTATTATGATATTAACATACATATATTCTCGAAGCACTATCATCAATATGGCAAATGCTAATGTTAGCGCCGCAACACCTAAGATAAACCTGGTATTAAATGCACATTTCTTCTTAGAATATATACCCAAGGCAAATATACATATAAAATACACTATAATCGAAGCCGTCAAGAATACAATCTTAGGAAGCACATCAACCTTATCATCCGCCATGAATTCTAATGCAATAGATATATTGTTAAGGGACAATATCAGGAATACATGCACAAGCATATAAGTAAGCCCATTAGTTGTCATCTCCCTGTCAACAATTCTATTATAGAGCATCTCATAGCTTAGGAATAATCCTACAACTATTAGGAATCCCGCAATAGAGAAGAATAATGTATTGGCATTAAATCCACCCTCGAAATACGATGCCATTACTATTATCATTTCACCAAATGTAAAGACAACATAAAGCATGGCACGCTCGCTTAAGTGAGGAAAGTCAACAGGGAACATAGTAAATATACTTCCTGTAACAAAGGATATAATAATTCCAAACAGCACTGGCACATAAGCAATAGATACACCTGTTAGGTAGTACACTAATATATGTACCAATATTAGGACAACCTCACCTAATATAATGAATCCTTGCTGCTTTAACACAATATTAGCACCAGGCATATCCTTCTGATTCCTAATCTCTAGGAAATACTGAACTGCAATATTAATTAGAATCAGCGCCCATGCAATACTGAATTCGTATATGCTTCCTCTCCAATCAGAAGTTATTCCATTGGCCATATGATACAATAGATACATATTGATAAATAGGAATATATGGTCTCTTACACTATTCCTTCCATGGAGATTAATATATACACTACTAAAGCTCCATATCTGTATTACTGCCAGGGTACAGAATATGTATAGTAGAAAGGATTCAAGGGTAAAAAAACCACCTTCTACATGGTGCAATATTGAATTATTACGGCCTACAATATATACGAATATCAGGTCATATATTAATTCAAGATATTCAACTTTCTTTTCTTGTTCTTTATTCTCTGTCATATCTAATAATTATACACAAAAATAAGCAAAGTTGACAAGGGGACGGTGATTATGTCACCGTCCCCTTATCAACATATCTCACATTCGATTTAGTCTTCTTAAAGTTGCTTATCATTCATCCTTGAATTGCCATTCAGCGCCACAAGAATTACATCTCCATTTGTAATAACCACCTGATTTCTCATACTTCTCACAATTCTTTTCGCCACAAGTAGGACATTTTACAGTGGGTGCTTTCCTTGTAAAACAGCCACCACCTGATACAGCTTCAAGCTGCTCATCGCTAAGCTCAACTCCCTCTGCCTTAGCAAGGTCAAGTAATTCTTTTGTGCTCTTGCAATTATCAATCTTCTTGATTTGCTCTTCTGTTAATCCCTTTAATAATTCTTCTCTCATAGTAATTACCCCCTTAGATTAATTAGCTTTATAGATAAACCTTAATCGAGTTTAGGTGTGCCATCCTCATACCACTGATAGCTACAGCTTCGACACCAATTATAGTACATCTTTT
>ONCT01000036.1 GCA_900316395.1 uncultured Lachnospiraceae bacterium
TAATTCAATTGAATTTTTCTCCATTTACAGTTGTTTCCTACAATTCTTCTTTTTCATATATACATTGTTATTATGATGATAGCTGTTATGGTAGTTGGATGTAGTTGCCAGGGCGGCACATCTTCTAACAAGGAAAAGGTTATGAAGATTGGTGATACTACATTTAACTCAGAGAACTCGGAGGAGTCGGTTAATCCGCACAATTCCTATAATGGATGGGCTTGTATTCGCTATGGTATAGGCGAGACGCTGATTCATTACACAGACGATATGAAGATTGAGCCATGGCTTGCTGACAAATGGGAGAATGACGGCGCTAACAAGTGGACTATTACACTTCATAACGGCATCAAGTTCTCAAGCGGAAGAGATATGGACGCTAATGCAGTTAAGGAGTGCTTCGAGCATCTTTTAGCAACTCATGACAGAGCTCCAAGTGACACTAAGATTGCTAGTATGGAGGCTAACGGAAATGTGCTTACAATCACTACAAGTGAGCCTAATCCAGCACTTATGAATTATCTTGGTGACCCTTATGCTTGTATTATTGATATGGCTGCAAGTAATATGGAGACGGGCGTTGTAGCAGGTACAGGTCCTTATGTTGTTAAGGAAATGGTAACAGATGACCATCTTACATTAACACCTAACAATACATATTGGAATGGAACACCTAAGCTAAAGGAGCTTACAATTAAGACAATAACAGATGGTGATACTTTATCTGCAGCATTACAGTCAGGTGAAATTGATGCGGCTTATGGTATGGCTTACGAGGCATATCCTAACTTCGAGAATAACAAGTATCAATTCTCAAGCATCCAGACATCAAGAGCATTCTTTGTATCTATGAATATGCAGAGTCCACTTGCTTCTGATCCTGCTGTAAGAAAAGCAATTGCCTACGGAATCAACAAAGAAGGCTTTGTTAAGACACTACTTAACGGCCATGGTGTTGTAGGTAATGGTGCGTTCCCTGATGGATTTAGTGACTTTGGTGGAGATAAGGTTACAAGTGCTAAGAAGTACAATGCTGATGAAGCTAAGAAAGAGCTTGAGAAAGCAGGATGGGTTGATTCAGACGGCGATGGAATTCGTGAGAAGAATGGACAAAAGCTTGTTATCAAATGGTTAACATATCCTTCACGTCAGGAATTACCTTTATTAGCTGAGTCTGCACAGGCTTCGCTTAAGGATATAGGAATTGGTGTTGAAATTAATAATACAGCTAACCATAAGCAGTTCCGCAAGGACAAGAGCTCATGGGATGTATATGCATCGGCTCTTGTAACAGCACCTTCAGGTGATCCACAGTACTTCTTTACTACAAGCTGCCTGCCAGGAAGTGATTATAACTTTGGTGGATATGAAAATGCTGATGTAACGAAGCTGGTTGGCGACTTATCTAAGGAGTTTGATACAGCTAAGAGAGCGCAGCTTGCTGTTCAATTACAGGATAAGATATTAGATGATGATGCGTATGTATTCTGCTCATTCTTGCAGATGAACCTAATCTCTAAGTCTAATGTGAAGAACTACACAGCCCACGCCTGCGACTATTACGAAGTGACGGCTGACTTAGATATAGAGTAATAGTGCCCACCCATCTAAGGAATGTGGCCGGGTGGGTGGTGGAATGCGAGTAGGGCAGGGAGGCAGAGAGTGAAGAGTCGCATGCGATACTTTGCTCACTGCCTCCCTTTCTTATCCTTCCTTCCACCTACACAGCCACAATGACTCCACCTTGGTTTGCATACATGCTAGAAAGCCCCGACATATTCACAACAATAATATCCTTAAAATTCCCCAAGGCTTCCAGCTTCTTCTTTGCAAAATCCGCCCTCTCAGGACAGTTACAATGAGAAATGGCTATAGTCTTATCCTCCTGGTCTGAAGTAGCACTAATAACCTTCTCTATCATCTTGCTAATAGCACCCTTAGAGCCACGTCCCTGTCCTGCATTGTAGATTGCACCCTCATCAGTTGATGCCATAATTGGCTTAATGTTAAGTGTTGATACAATACCGGCCTTAAGAGAGCTGATTCTTCCAGTCTTAACAAATGTCTCTAATGTATCAAGAACGAAGAATGTATGCATTGAATTAATGTGCTTTTCAACATTTTCCACAACCTCTTCAAATGTACATCCTGCCTCCTCGAACTCCTGAACCTTAAGTCCAATTAGAGTCTCTCCAATAGAAGCAGACTTAGAGTTGAATACATGAATGTTCTTAGGAGCATCCTCGTGCTCTTCATTATATAGCTCGCCACCAAGAACAGCGCTGTTATATGAACCGCTAAGCTCGCCACTTAGTGTGATAATATACACATTTTCAGCCTCACCCTCACAGGCTCTCATATAGCTGTCAGGACTTGGGCATGCAGACTTAGGTCCATGAATGCTTCTCTTAACCTTAGATAAGAAGTCTAGCTGGTCGAAGTTCTCGTCATCAACAAATGTCTCCCCATCAATATCGATTGATAGAGGCACGTTGCTAAAGTGACTGTCGTTTTTTATTTCTTCTGGTAATTCTCCAGAACTGTCAATTACTATCTTGTATGTGTTATTCATATCTAATGTCCTCCCATCATAATATGTAAAATGTTAATAAATTGAGTAAAAAGCAACAAAAACTAAACTAAAAAGTTATTATTTCTTTTTATCGTGGTTTTCATTACCACATCATAATATCATCAAAACCATAAATGTGCAATACTTTTTTAAAAAATTCCATAATATGTTATACTGTAACTTATAGCGGAGGTGATAATAGATGGCTGAAACAGTAAGGACAGAAGAGTTTTCCATGGACTACATTAAATTCGGAGAGGGCAGTAAGAACCTGGTGATTATTCCGGGACTTTCAGTAAAGCCTGTAACGCCAATGGGCATGATGATAGAGTCGGCTTACAGTGTATTTAAGGAGGATTATACAGTTTATCTCTTCGATAGAAGAAATAAGGCTCCTGACAACTATACTGATGAAAATATGGCAGAAGATACATATCAAGCATTAGTTGAGCTTGGAATTAATAAAGCGCATTTTATAGGAGCATCTCAAGGTGGCGCAATAATTCTTAAGCTGGCAATAATGCACCCTGATATGCCAGAGAGTCTGTCAGTATGTTCCTCATCGCCATATGTTAACGACATGTCTAAGGAGGTATTAGGCACCTGGCTTGATTTTGCTAACAAGAGGGACGCAGTGGGCTTAGCCACAAGTATGATTGATTCGATTTTCTCGAAGAATACGTTAGACGGCACCAGGGAGGTTCTAATTAAGAATTTTTCTGACCTTTCGGAAGAAGAGTTTGTTCAGTTTATTAATATGAGTGCTAATTTTTATGGATATGATGTGAGAGAAGAGCTTCATAAGATTAAGTGCCCTACATTCGTAGTTGGCTGCGAAGGGGACAGGGTTTTTGGCGCTGAAGCTTCAAGACAGATTTATGAGGGGATTTCTAAGGGAAATGATAAATGTGAATTATACATTTACGATGATTCCTATGGTCATGCGGTATATGATGAGGCTCCTGATTTTAAAGACAGATTATATAACTTCATGAAGAAGTATTAGATATAGATTAGAAGGTTAAGGGAGGTATTTGCTGATGAGAAGGTTTATGCGAAGGACAGCTGCATGTGGGCTTGTTATGCTTCTTGTTATGTGCCTGCTTGGTGGATGCTCTAGTAAGAGCAGCATTCGTCTTGGAACAGGAAATGAAGGTGGTACATATTATATGTACGGAGAGAAGCTAGAAGATTATGCATCTAATATAACTATAAAAACAACGGCAGGCTCTGAAGCAAACCTTCGTTTGCTTGACAAGGGATACATTGATGCTGCAATTGCCCAGAGCGACAGCATAGACATTTCCACGATTAATTGTTCGGCTGTAACTGGCTTATACACAGAAGCAGTCCAACTAATAGTAAGGAAGGATTCAGGCATTGAAAGCGTAGATGGACTACGTGGCAAACGTGTTTCCATAGGCGAGGAGGAGTCCGGCGTTATTCGTAATGCAGAGCAGATTTTCCTCGCAGCCGGGCTGACTCTTGACGATGTAACTGTAAGCCACCTTTCGTTCTCTAACGCTGCCAAAGCAATGGAGAGGGGTGAGATTGACGCATTCTTCTGTACTGCAGGAGCGCCAACTAAGTCAGTAGCGGAGCTATTTGACAAAGGTATTGTTAATATTGTTGGATTAGATGACGCTCTTATGAAGAGACTAATTAATCTCTATCCTGGATATAACCCTTGTACTATTCCTGCAGGAAGCTATAAGGGTCAGACTAATGATGTTGTAACAGTTGGAGTTCGGGCTATCTTGGTAGTTTCTCCTGATATGAAGGACTCTACTGTAACAGAATTAATCAAGACAGTAATTGATAATAGTGAAGAGCTCAATAAGGATATAGTTACTGATGGCAAGATAGATGGGGAAGCAGCAGTTCTTTCTGTTGGAATCCCATTTCATCCAGCTGCAGCAGCATATCTTGAGGATATGGGTGTGCACGTTGCAAAATGGACGGGAAAAGCTAAAAAAACTGTAATTGGCTCTCAGGATAATTAGGAGGTGTGATGATGAGTGTTTCATTGAATATGTTTATGACACTTGCGGTAGCAGTCATCGTACTTCTAATTGGTGCGTGGCTTAGAAAGAAGATTAAGCTACTGGATAAATTCTGTATACCGGCTCCTGTTGTTGGAGGTTTGTTATACGCTTTAGTAATGACTGTTTTTCACGTCTTTGGAGTTTTTGATGTGGAATACGATGATACTCTTAAGGATGTATGTATGGTTGCCTTCTTTACAACAGTAGGCTTCCAGGTTGACTTCAAGGCCCTTAAAAAAGGTGGAAAAAGTCTTATATTGCTTACAGTATTAGTTTTGGTGCTTATAATTGCCCAAAATGGCCTGTCTCTTGGTGTGTCAGCCATTATTGGAGTAGATGGACTTCTAGGACTGTGTACAGGTTCAATTCCTATGGTTGGTGGTCACGGAACCGCAGGCGCATTTGGACCGATATTAGAGGACTTCGGAATGAAGAGCGCCACAACAATATGTACAGCAGCTGCAACCTTCGGACTTGTTACAGGTTCTCTCATAGGAGGACCTTTGGGCAACAACCTTATTAAGCGCCACAAGCTATATGACCCTAATAAGAAGGCTGATGAAAATGTGGCTGAGACTCAGGTAACTACGACGGAGACTGAAGAGACATTTTCTGCAACAAGATTCGCCAAAGCCATATACCAGATTGCCATTGCCATGGGACTTGGAACTATCATTTCCTGGGCACTGTCTAAGGCAGGACTCACACTTCCTATGTATATTGGTGGAATGATAATTGCTGTAATTATGCGAAATGTGGGTGACAGAACCACGAAGGTTGACATTGCTTCTAAGGAAATTGGAGCTATAGGTGAGGTTGCGCTATCCATGTTCTTAGGAATTGCAATGATTACCCTTAAGCTATGGCAGCTTGCGGACCTTGCAGTTCCATTCCTGATTCTATTAGCCTGCCAGACAGTCCTTATGATTGTATTTGCGTATTTTGTCGTATTCAATGTTATGGGAAGAGATTACGATGCGGCTGTTCTTACATCGGGAATGTGCGGCTTTGGAATGGGTGCAACACCTAACGCCATGGCCAATATGCAGGCTATTACAAGGAAGTACGGCCCTTCAATTAAGGCATTTCTAATTGTGCCTATTGTGGGAGGAATGTTCGTTGATTTTATTAACAGTATGGTGATTACTGTATTCATTAACTTCCTGACATAGATTATATATGGAAAATGTTAATAGTTTTGTAACAATGTTGTGTTGATTGTAGTATAATAGAAGAAGGCTTTATTTTATGGGTACATAGATTATATATGAAGGTGAGGGGAGTTTTATGTTTAAGAAGCTTGGAAGATTAATTAGAACAATCATTTTGGCGCCAATAATTACTGGGGTAGCTTATTTACTTGCCATTATGCCACGCATTTGGAACAGACCAAGTATGGGCAGCTTTACTCAGAAATATTTTGCTCACAGAGGCTTGCATGATAATTCTTCTGATGCTCCTGAGAATTCCCTTAAGGCCTTTAAGAAGGCAGTTGACAGAGGATATGGAATTGAATTGGATGTGCAGCTTACCAAGGACAAGAAGGTGGTAGTGGCACACGATTTCGACCTTAAGAGAATCTGTGGTGTTGACAAGAAAATCGCAGATCTTACATATAAAGAGCTTAAGAAGTACAAGATATTTGATTCCGATTGTACAATTCCAACATTTGCCCAGGTCTTAGAGGTAGTTAATGGCAAGGTGCCACTTATTATTGAATACAAGATGCCAAGCTTTAACACAGAGGTTTGTGAGATTGTAGATGAGATGCTAGAAAGCTACAATGGGGATTATATGATTGAGTCCTTCCATCCTATGGCTGTGTATTGGTATAAGAAGAATAGGCCAAATGTATTTAGGGGCATACTTTCAAGCGACTACAAGGCAGACGGTAGTGCCGAAGGGTATTCTCCTATAGTAATGAGTATGTCTAAGAATCTACTTTTCAATTTCTTGATTAAGCCTGATTTTATTGCGTATGATTGCAGATTCTACAATAATACTTCGCGTAATATATGTATGAATTTGTACAAGACAACTTCTGTGGCATGGACTATTAAGAGCCAGAAAGAATTAGAAGAAAGAAGATGCGATTACGACTTGTTTATATTTGAAGGGTTTATTCCGAATTAGCATTTCTTAAGGGGTGAAGGTTATGTTTTCGAAAGCCAAATGGTTCAAGCACTACGGTGTTCCGAAGGAACGTTTTGAAAAATACGATGATATAATCCAAAAGGGTAATGATACCAGCTTGGGAGCAGTTGTTGTTCTTGATGCAATTGTTCTTGCTATTTTTACAGCTATTAACTATATAGCTGGCTGGGGACTTGATGCAGTTGTGTTATTTACCATTATTGAGATTATTATTGCGCTTGTTTACTTTATATTAGAGAAGAGAACAAGGGGGTATCATTTTATATTCTTCTATATGACAGTAGAAGTGATGATTCTCTTTGGCTGTTATGCCATGTCTTTGGATAATGCTGGTACTATCTTTTTGTATCCAGCTGTAGCTGTATTGCTTCCTCTATTTTACATGCATAATATGGTGTCTACCTGTGTCTTTTTTGGCCTTAACTGTGTTGCATTCATCCTGATTGCCTACTTCGGACCAGACAGATACAGCTATCTTAGAGAATATGTATTTATTGTATTTATATTCTCTCTCGTAGGTCTTATTATTCACTTTGTATATCAATCTAACAGATTAAGAGAGCTGATTAATTATCAGGATAGCTTAGAGAAGCAGAGTGCTTTGGAGATTACGTCAAGCTTTGACCAATTGTCTAAGCTTCTTCGTCGTCGCGCATTTATAAGGCTTGCAGAGAAGCAGATTGAAGAGCGCCCTGATGGCAAATTCTTAATGCTTGGTATAATCGATATTGATCATTTTAAGCTAATCAATGATACTTATGGTCACCAGGTGGGTGATGATACAATCACTGTTATTGGCAAGGTCTTATCAGAAGTATTAGATGTGGCTTTATTCGCCCCGGATGATAGCGAATTTACCTTGGATTACAATTATGATTATGGCAATATTGCAGGTCGTCTTGGTGGAGACGAGTTTATCTTCCTAATTAAGAGTGTGTCAGACTTAGATTCTGGCAAGGCTTTGATGGAGGGGCTTCTTAAGAGACTTAATGCCACAAGCTTTGGAGATGTTAAGAGCATTCAAGGGTCTGTTGGAATTGTGCCAATTGAGTCCTATGAATTTACATTTGATGAACTATACCACAGAGCTGACCTTGCGCTTTATTCTGCCAAGAATGAAGGCCGCAACAGATGTGTGGTATATGAGAAGGGAATGAATGAGAGCAGAGCTAAGACAGGGGTAGATGCACTGACAGGATTGTTAGATTCCCGTGAATTCAAGAAGGAAGCAACTGAGCTTATTAGTGGTATGACTGATGAGAAAATATATGTTGCTCAGTTTGATATAGAGAACTTCAAGGCCTTTAATGCCAAGTACGGATTTGAGAGAGGCGACACCTTGCTTCATGCAGTTGCAGAAAGCCTGCGCAAAGTATTTAATGATGATTTAATATCCAGGTTCTCTGGCGACCATTTCGTTGTTCTAACTAAGAGCAATGATATTGTAAATGATGTTACTAAGGTCAAAGAGGAATTTGACAAGGCGGTTGCTGACTTTACCAATATGCTTCGCGTAGGTATTTATAACCTTGAAGACAAAAATGTTGATATTAACCTTGCCTGTGATAATGCTAAGTTCGCCTGTGACAATCTTCGTGGAAGATATGATATGACATATTTGTTCTTCGATGATAATTTGCAGAGACAAAGAGATAAGAACCATTATGTTATAGAGCATATTGATGAGGCGATTAGAGAGAATAAGATTAAGGTTTATTTCCAGCCAATTATTGATGTTGCAACCAGAGAACCTTGTGGAATGGAAGCCTTAGCAAGATGGGAGACGGAAGAATACGGTTTGCTGCCACCTTGTGATTTTATAGAGACATTAGAGAAGACAAGGCTTATATATAAGCTAGACAAGCATATCCTAGAGACGGTCTGCGAGGAGTACGAAGAGGCTAAGAATCTTCATGGCAAGGAGCTTCTTCCTATATCCATCAATCTGTCCCAGCGTGACCTTGATATTGTAGATGTGGTTGATATGGTTGAATCAACTGTTAGTAAGTACAACGTGCCACGATACCTGTTGCATCTTGAGTTCACGGAGTCTGTATTAACAGACCAGAAGAATTATCTTAAGAGTGTAACTAAGAGATTTGACGAATTAGGATATCAGCTATGGATGGATGATTTTGGTTCAGGCTATTCTTCTTTAAATGTACTTAAGGACTTCCAGTTCGATGTTATTAAGTTCGATATGGATTTCCTTAAAGGTAATGCCAGACGTTCACAGATAATTCTTAAATACATTATTGATATGTGTAAGGAATTAGGAGTTCGAACGCTTATGGAAGGAATAGAGACAGAGGGTCAGTTTGAGTTCATGAAGCAGACAGGCTGTGATTTCTGTCAGGGATATCTGTTCAGTAAGCCGCTCCCTAAAGAAAGCATTATCAGCTATTTGTATAGTGATGGTAAGAATGTAAAGGAGCAAAACTAGTTGCTATGGGAGAATTCGACAAGGCATTATCTAATTACATAAAGGATTTTGCAAATGGCGGAGCAATTCGCCATTTTGTTGAGTTAGGATATAATGTTGTCGAAATTAAATCCTCTTTAGACTTCCCTATGAGTATAGAGGATGTGGCATTTGTCGTGTGGGAGGAATATATAGCCTGTAAGATAATCTGTCTTGAGGAAAGTGAGATTAATAGCGAGTATATTACTAAGACCAGCTTTGTTAAGGATTATAACAAATACGGCAAGACAAGTCTTCGCCAGGTTACAAAGAGGGTGCCTGTAGAGAAGAAGGATTATATAGCCTGTGATTTTGGAAAACGCATTTACCAGGATAAAGAAGGCTTTATGAGGATGCTAGACAAGCTGAAGGATTCATATAGGGATTCTATTAAGTACCTGCCATGGCCTCTGACTAAGGTGTATGTTGATAAGGCATCCCCTGTAGGAGAGGCAATAAAGGCTTTCTATGAACTTAAGTAGGCTGCAAGGAGATAGATTATGAGTGACAAGACAATTAAGTTATATGATGAAAAACCCTATGCTTCTAATTTTGAAGGGGAGATTGTTGATATTGTAAATGAGAAGGGTAAGACGGCATTAATATTAAATCAGACATTATTTTTCCCTGAGGAGGGCGGACAGACGCCAGATAAGGGAGTGATATCAATTATATCTCAGGGCAGGGAAGTGGAAAGTGCTCTTAAGGTAATTGATGTTCAGATAAGAGATGACGTTATATATCATTATATTTCAGAGGAGTGCGAAGCGCATATTGGGGACTTTGTAGCAGGAAGCATTGATTTTGAATACAGGTTTTCTAATATGCAAAATCACAGTGGAGAGCATATTTTCTCAGGCCTTGCGAAGAAGTATTTTGACTGTACTAACGTGGGATTTCACCTTAGCGATAGTGAGGTGACATTTGATTATGATAAGCCTCTTAGTGACGAGGAGATAGAATTCTTAGAGAAAGAGGTTAATAAGGTAATATATGAAGATCACAAGATCTGGGCATATTATCCGAGTGATGATGAGTTATTAAATCTAGATTACAGAAGCAAGAAGGAAATTGAAGGGGCAGTAAGACTTGTAGAGATAGAAGATGTTGATTTGTGTGCCTGCTGTGCGCCTCATGTAAGAAGGACAGGAGAGATTGGAATCCTCAAGGTGGTTGATTATATCAATTACAAGGGTGGAATCAGAATTAGCATTTTATGCGGAAGCAGAGCTTTAGAGCATTACAAGACTCTTGATAATATTACTAAGGAGATAAGTCACACCCTTAGCTCATCTACTAATGAACTTGCAGATAACGTGAAGAGGATTAACGATTCTCTTAAGGACGCTGAGTATAAGCTAATAGCATCTAATAAGAGATATCTTGATGTGGTATATGATCAGGTTACTGAATATGTGGATGGAAGGAAGTGTGGGGAAGATAAACCAGCTTCCATGAGTTCTCATATTATAACAGATAACGCAATTATTCTAGACCTAGAAGACGTTGACAATAAGTCGCTAAGGGATATGGTTAACAATCTTAAATCAAGATATAAGGATTGTCTGGTGGGAGTAATTAGCAAGAGCGATAAGGGTTATTTCTTTATTTTGGGAAGCGAGAGCATTGACTGTAGGAATGTGGCGACAGGCCTTAGAGAAGCTCTTAATGCCAAGGGCGGTGGTTCTGCTGAAATGATACAGGGTAATGTTGCAGAGAGGATAGGGGAAGAAGATATTACTAAGATACTAGAGGATATGTTATAATCTTGTTGCTTTATAAAGTAGTGCGGAGATTAAGTAGTTATGAAGAAGATTTCTAAGAATGAAAGTGTCAGATATCAATTGTATAATCATGCATCTAAGGTGGTAGATGGTAAGTATTACTGCAGGGCCATTAATGATTTGTTAGATGCAGGACTAAGATTCTGCAATGATTGTCCCTTGTATGCAGGAAGAAGTATTGATGAGAACAATGCCTTTATGCCGCAGTGCTGTTATTTCGATATTGCAGTGGGGTTTTCTGATTACATGAGCCCTAAGGAGCAAAAAGAGAGAATATATGGACTTATTACAGCAGGCCTTGCTACACATTTTCCAGAATACTTAGAGGATGATGAGAGGGCAAGGCGATTCGCTCTAATTGAGCAGGCTATTATTTATGCGGCAAATGCTCATGTAGGAAGGCAGCGAAAAGGCTCTCACATACCATACATTGTGCATCCGATGGAGACCATGATGATTACTGCCCGATTGACTAACGATATAGATACAATTGCAGCAGCGGCTCTCCACGATGTGTTAGAGGATACGGAATACACCTACGAGGATATTACGTTAGCCTTTGGTGAGAAGGTTGCAAGACTGGTAGGAGAAGAGAGCGAGGATAAGAGAGAGGGCTTAGATAAGTCAATGACCTGGCGCGTTCGCAAGGAAGAGACCATTGCTGGAGTGGCAGAAAAATCTGACGAGGCTAAGAAGATAATGCTAGCAGATAAGCTGTCCAACCTACGGTCCAGCAGGAGAGACTACAGGGCCGTCGGTCTTAAGATGTGGGACAAGTTCAATATGACTGATCCTGCCCAACAGAAATGGTACTATACATCAGTCCTAGATTCTCTTACAGAGCTGTCTGATACAGCGGAATATAAGGAAGCCCAGGAGATAATTGAAGAGATCTTTCAGGAAATTGTCTGACAATTATATATAAAAATGAAAAATTTTTAGAAAATTTACGAAAAACTGTTGATTTTCTTATGGCTTGTTGATATAATGTGAATAGGTAAATAGGTCTTAGGGGAAAGTGCCCCCAAAATTAGACATGATTTACAAATCACAAGTAGTCATACTCGTGAAGAAAAACTTTAGGAAGGAGGATGAGTTATGGCTGGTATTAACAACATAATTGGTAATAATCCATATAATTCATTTGCAATTCCTGAAGGTGTGAAGTCTAATGTGACGAAGCCGGAGAATACAACTAATGTTGATAAGAAGACAGGAGCTGATTCGAAGGTTGGTACAGATGTATCAAGGAATGAGTATGGCGACGAGTTCTTACGTAGCAGCATTGTTAAGAACGAAGACGGAGCAGTTTATAGTAAGCCTAGGAATGTGGAAGCCGATAAGGCAAGGGTTCCTGCAGAAGAGGAGTTGCCTAAGATCGATTCATTGATAGGTTACACAGCTTCGCAAGTTGAGCAGTTCTACTACGAAGGCCGTATCTCTCGTTACGATTATGATGTTAAGATGGAACAGAGAGAAGAGCTTCTTGCCTCTAACAACGTAAGTGACGATTCTAGGGATGCCCAGAGAGTTAATGATACGGTTAGAGATGCGAAGGCTAAGAGCGATCAGGAAGCTGACAAGGCAGATGCAGTTAAGCAGGAAACTGCTAGACAGGCTGATAGGGCAGACGTAGTTAAGCAGGAAACTGCTAAGAGGGACGTTGCTAAGGACGATGCTAAGAAGGCTGATGATAGCGAAAGACAGGTCAAGGCAAGTAGTAATGAGACTTACAAGGCTCGTAAGGAAGAGTTGAATGAAGTAGACTCAGATGCCAGAGAGCGTGAGAAAGTCTTTAACAAGCAGATGACTGCAATTAGCAATGAAGCACGTAGTAATGAAGAATTTGAAATAATAGAATCGGGTAATGACCCAATGGCAACATTTAGAGTTGTTCAGAATCTGAACAACCTAGGTTCTGGCGTAGAAGGTGGAACATGGAATATAGCATAGGAAAAGTAGGAAGTGGTTTTTCTCAAGTTAAACCATTAGCATATGGTTTATCTAATGAATCTGCAACATCAGTATCGTTTGCTGAATCAATGCAGGCAGTTGGAGGGACAAGTGATGTAGGGGCAGTGCCTCCTGCGAGATATGCAAATGCAAGATTAGTTTCTCCATTAGAGAAGTCAGACGAGACAGTAAGAGTTTCGAAGGCATTTAATGATATAGCTACTACTTTTGAAGGTTTGACAAATGGATATAACAGAGCAAGCCAGGGAACTAGCTATGAGACTATAGGTGCTTCCATAGATTTATACGCATAATATGTGATTTGTAATTAATGTAGAGGCTTCGCAGCAATGCGAAGCCTCTTTTTGAGGTATTAGTGATGGAATTATTAGAGATTATGGCGCCTTGTCATTTTGGACTAGAGGCGGTTGTTAAGAGAGAAGTATATGACTTAGGCTATGAGATATCATCTGTGGAGGATGGTCGGGTTACCTTCTTAGGGGATTATGAGGCTATTGCAATGGCCAATATTCATATAAGATGTGCAGAGAGAATTCTTCTCAAGATAGGGCAGTTTGAAGCAGCAAGCTTTCAGGAATTGTTCGAGGGTATAGAGAATTTGCCATGGGAAAAGTATATCCCTAAGGACGGCAGATTCTGGGTTACTAAGGCAACTTCGGTAAAAAGTGACTTATTTTCCCTTCCTGACATACAATCTATATGCAAGAAAGCTATGGTTAAGAGGCTGTCTAAAGTGTATAATATAGATTGGTTTGAAGAGACAGGCAGCGAATACCCTGTTCGCATTTTCCTAATGAAGAATGTGGTGACGGTTGGCTTGGATACGTCAGGGGTACCACTTCACAAGAGAGGATACCGTAAGCTTACAAGTAAAGCGCCGCTGTCTGAGACAATAGCAGCAGGATTGATAAAGCTGACTCCATGGAGGGCGGATAGAATTCTTGTAGATCCATTTTGCGGAAGTGGAACAATTCTTATTGAAGCAGCCCTTATGGCAGCAAATATTGCGCCAGGTCTTAACAGGTCATTTACAGCGGAGACCTGGGACAATATCTATAAGGACGATACCTGGAAGGATATTAGAAGGGAAGCTAAGGAAATGATTGACACTAATGTTGAGACTGACCTGCAGGGCTTCGATATTGACCCGGAGATGATAAGGATTGCCAAGGAGAACGCCCGCTTAGCAGGGGTGGAGTCTATGATACATTTTCAGAAGAGAGATGTATCAGAGCTGTCTCATTCTAAGAAGTATGGCTTTATTATTACCAATCCGCCATATGGGGAGAGAATAATGGATAAGGACGAGCTGCCAAGTCTATATTCTACCCTGGGAAATGTGTATAAGAGCCTTTCGGACTGGTCGTTATTTGTTATTACCAGCTACGAGGAGGCACCAAAATATATTGGCAGGAAGGCTGATAAGAACAGGAAGATATATAACGGAATGATTAAGACTTACTATTATCAGTTTATGGGTCCTAAGCCTCCAAAGAGGAAGAAGGATTAAAGAGAAAAGATTAAATCTAAGATTAATAAATTATAAATTGACAGGAATTGTGTGATGAAAGAAGCTAGACCATTTATTGCATGTGCCGTACTGGTACTGTTAGTGCTTGGGCTACAACTTAATACATGGAGTGCATCCTATGGAAGCATAGAGGAATTTCGTGGGGCTAACCTTAAGGAAGATATATTCTATCCCCTGATTGCCAAGAGCATCAACGACGAGAAGAGGCTTAATATCAGGCTTAACGGAACAGATATACCTAATCAGTTTAACGAGGTTCACGTTGGCAAGGATAAGAATACTCTTTGGTCTTTAGATTTTCTTAGAGATAAGCTTAATATAAGCGCTTCCTATGAGGATGATGCTACTGTTCGCGTTATATATAATGGCAGGGAATATGACTTAGATCTATATAATGAAGATAATAACGACTATGTCAAGGCCAGCACTATCTGCGAGATAACTGGCTTTACAGTTAATAGTAACTTAGAGGAATATCAGGTTGATATTAGCACCAATGGTAAAAAGAGTGTACTCCCAGAGAAGTACGACCTGCGGCAATATAACAGGGTGGCACCTGCTATGAATCAGGGTAGCGCAACAACCTGCTGGGCTTATGCTAGTATTCTGGCTTTAGAGAGCTCTGTTATGCCAAGAAAAGCTGATTATGACGTGGAATCTATGATAGCTTTTAATGGAGAAGCATCAGAGAATAATGCAGGAGGAGCATTTACCAATGCCTTGGCTTACCTCCTATCATGGAGTGGACCTGTTAATGCAAGTTCAAGTGCAGTTAAGCTTTCTGGCAATGATGCAGATGTAGCTAAGCACGTGCAGGAAGCAAGATTTTATACTCATGATGACAGAGAAGATATCAAATGGGCTGTATATAAGTACGGAGGCGTGTCTTCGTCAGTATATGCTAATGTTGTTACATCTAACATTAATAAATCAGCATATTACAATATAGAGACTAATTCCTATTGCTATAATGGCACAGAGAAGCCAAATCACGAGATTACAATTATAGGATGGGACGACAATTATCCTGCGTCGCAGTTTGGAGTAAGTGTTCCTGGTGATGGAGCATTTATATGCCAGAATAGCTGGGGCAAGGATTTTGGTGATTCAGGCGTGTTCTACGTGTCTTACTACGATACGAATATTGGCGCCCAGGCTGTGTCTTATTCGAGAATAGTAGATCCTGGCTATTACGATAACATTTACCAGAGTGACTTGTGCGGATGGAAGGGCCAGTTAGGCTATGGTCAGTCTAATGCTTTGGCGGCAAATGTGTATACTGTTAAGTCAGGTGAGAAGCTTAATGCCATAGGATTATATGCGATTGATAAGAATGCCAGCGTGGATGTGTATCTTGTTAGAAATTATAAGGATACAGACAGCCTTAAGGATAGAGAGAAGGTTGCATCAAGGACATTTGATACAGCAGGCTATTATACAATTGAACTAGACCATCCAGTGGAGCTTCAGTCTGGTGAGAAATTCGCTGTTGTTATCGATATTAAGGTTCCTGGCACTGTGCGGCCAGTCGCAATGGAATACAAGGTAAGTGATAGCGATTCTAACGTCAATATCAAGGATGGCGAAGGCTATATAAGCAAGGATGGAACGAATTGGGAATCGGTAGAAGAGAAGGCAAATGGTAATCTCTGCCTAAAGGTTTACACTACTGACGTGGGGGATTGATATGGAGAAGAAGATAATGAGAATATTCTCCGTAGTCCTGGTTGTAGTTACTGCGGTGAGCATTGGATTGCTTATGGGTATTGGAGATGTTCACTATAAGTCGGAGGTGTTAGCTAAGGAGATTTCCTCGTCTAAAGGAAATAGGGAAGTGTTGGCTTCTCTTATGAGAGACAGGGAGGAGAACGCCAAGGAGTTAGAGAGCTTCGCCGACAAGGGGCAGATTAGAATAGCAATCCCTGAAAATGTGAAGGATACCGACATAAAGTTAAATGAAGATATAAGAAGAGGCCAATATCAAGTAGTTATACCTAATGTAGACAAGAATTATTTTGACTCTGAACCTTTCTTAGGTTCCGTTAGCCGAATAGATGATTTCTCTGCCTACGATGATGACGGCAATGCATACTTTGATATTACTCTTAATGGAATATATGATTGTAATACCACATTTGAAAATGGATATATGTATCTGAACTTTGTGGACCCACATAAGGTATATGACAATGTGGTCGTTATTGATGCAGGTCATGGTGGCAGAGATGTGGGAGCTATCAAGGGCAATTACAAGGAGAAGGATATTAACCTTGCCATTGTTCTTAAGCTGAAGGAGCTGCTAGATGAAGATAAGTCAATCAGGGCTTACTATACCAGGTTAGATGATTCTAATCCGTCTCTAAAGGACAGAGTTGGACTTGCTAATGATGTGGGAGCAGATGTGTTCCTAAGTGTTCATAACAATTCCTTGTCGGGCTTTGGAAGCAGCTTTACTAATGGTACTCAGGTTCTCTACTACGCTAGTGATCCAACAGGTAATTCTAAGACATTTGCCGAGATTTGTCTTGATAAGGTATGCTCTTACCTTGGAAATGTTAACAGAGGCCTGGTTAATGGAGATGATATTTTAATAATCCATAATTCCAAGGCTCCGGTGGCCCTTGTGGAGGTTGGCTTCATATCACAAAACGACGACCTTAAGAAGCTTATAGATGAGAAGTATCAAAGAGAATGTGCTAAAGCTCTATATGATTCAATTAGAGAAATGATAGATGTAACGTATGAGGAGTAAATGTTAAATGAGAATTATATTTGCAACAGGAAATCAACACAAGATGAAGGAGATTAGAGAAATCTTAGGAGATATCGGACTTGAGATTGTCTCTATGAAGGAAGCTGGGATTGAAGCTGACATAGTGGAGGATGGTAAGACATTTGAAGAGAATGCCATGATTAAAGCCACAGAAATCGCCAAGCTATGTGACGATATTGTTCTTGCTGATGATTCAGGTCTTGAGATTGACTATCTTGACAAGGCGCCTGGTATTATGTCAGCCAGATTTATGGGTGAGGATACATCCTATGATATTAAGAATCAGGCTTTAATTGATAAGCTTGAAGGAGTACCTAAAGAGAAGAGAACAGCAAGGTTCGTATGTGCTATAGCGGCAGTTTTGCCTTCTGGCAAGCAAATTGTTACAAGAGGTACAATTGAGGGAATGATAGGCTACGAGATAGCTGGAGAGAATGGATTTGGTTATGACCCTATATTCTATGTTGAAGAGTATGGATGCACAACGGCTCAGCTGAGTCCTGAAGAGAAGAATAAGGTAAGTCACAGGGGCAATGCTCTTATGGCAATGAAGGAGAAGTTAGAAAAAGAGGTTCCTAACCTATGAGAATTCTTGTAATTAGTGATACACATGGACAAGACGGTGACGTTAACAGGCTATTAGAGGTTGTTAAACCAGACAGAATATATCACTTAGGTGATTCTGAGAATGAATGCCGATTTCTTACCAATGTAGCAAAGTGCCCAGTTGAAATGGTGTGCGGTAACTGCGACTGGTATTCCAAGCTTCCAATGGAAGTTGTATTAGAGGTGGGTAAGCATGTTCTACTGCTTACGCATGGCCACAAATTCGGCTGTAAGATAAGCTATGAAGGCCTTATGAAGGAAGCAAGGCGAGTGGGGGCTGACTATATATTATACGGCCATACTCACGTCCCTGAGATAGAGAAGGTTAATGGTTTTACTATCATTAATCCAGGAAGTCTGTCTTATCCAAGAGATTATGAAAGACGTGGTACATATGCTGTGCTTAACGTTGATAATACAGGGGAGATTGAGGCTGCAATAAGGTATGTTGATATGCTTCCTAAAAATAGCATATAAATCAGCAAAAAAAATGTTGACAACCTTGGTCTATTTATATATAATAACATTTGCGTGTGAAATAGCGCCAAGAATCGGGGTGTGGCTCAGTTTGGCTAGAGCACCTGGTTTGGGACCAGGGGGTCGCAGGTTCGAATCCTGTCACCCCGAGTGATTTACAATTTATTTGATAAAGGCCTTCGGGCTGTATTTTATGCGGGTGTAGTTCAATGGTAGAACACCAGCCTTCCAAGCTGGATACGTGGGTTCGATTCCCATCACCCGCTTAATTACTTAATATAAGTATATTAAGTAATTGTGTGTTCGTAGCTCAGCTGGATAGAGCAACGGCCTTCTAAGCCGTGGGTCGGGGGTTCGAATCCCTTCGAGCACGTTGTTGGGCTATCGCCAAGCGGTAAGGCACTGGATTTTGATTCCAGCATTCGCAGGTTCGAATCCTGCTAGCCCAGGTGATAGTTTTTATGGTGGACGTGGCGCAGTTGGTTAGCGCGCCAGATTGTGGCTCTGGAGGCCGTGGGTTCGAATCCCACCGCCCACCCTTTTTTTATTATATGACATATGGGACACTAGCTCAGTTGGTAGAGCACTTGACTTTTAATCAAGTTGTCGGGGGTTCGATTCCCCCGTGTCTCACTATTACAATAGCTTAATCGTGTAGCAACGCGATTAGGCTTTTTTTTATAAAATGTATGTAAAAAAATGGGGGTGCTTGAGGTGAATTATACAGTAGGACTTGATATTGGCGTGGCGTCAGTGGGCTCTGCAGTGGTTACAGAGGATTATAAGATATTAGAAAGTACCTCTAACATATTCTCGGAGGCTAATCCGGCAGAGAATGAGCTTAGAAGGAGCATGAGGCAGCTTCGCAGGCTCACAAGGAGAAGGCATACGAGGCTAAGTGACTTTGATAAGCTATGGGTAAAGTATGGTTTTGACCTGCCAAATGACACTAATAACAATGTGTTAGAACTGCGTGTCAGAGGTCTTGCAGAAAAGTTAACTTTAGATGAAATATATATAGTTCTTAGGAATGCTCTTAAGCATAGAGGCATATCATATGTAGACGACTTAGCAGATGCTACGGTTGATGGAGATTATGCAAAAAGTGTAGATATAAATAAAACAGAATTAGAAAGTAAGCATCCATGTGAGATTCAATACGAGCGGTACCTAAAGTATGGCTTTTATCATGGAGCCCATGTTATTAGAAAGAATGGTGAGGAAATTATGATTAGTAATATCTTCACCATGTCTTCATATAGGGAAGAAATTAAAGCTATACTTAAGGAACAGGCTAAGCATTATAAGATGCTGAACAAGGAATTTCGTGATGCTTATCTTAACATTTTCAATAGGAAGAGAGCATACTTCGAAGGCCCAGGAAATGAGCTGTCTCGTACCGACTATGGCAAATATACAACTAAGATAGATAAGGCAACAGGGGAATACATTACAGAGGAGAATATATTCGAGAAGCTTGTTGGCAGGTGCACAATTTACCCTGAAGAGCGTCGCGCTTCATCTGCTTCTTATACTGCCCAGGAGTTCAATCTCCTTAATGATCTTAACAACCTTACAGTCAATGGAAGGAAGCTTGATAAGGATGAGAAGATAAGAATAATTGAGATGGTTCAGACTGAGAGAAATGCTACTGTGTCGCGTTTTATCAAGAAGGTAGTAGGTGAAGATACAGTAATCATTGAGGGGGCAAGAGTAGATAAGAATGACAAGAAAATCTATCATAGCTTCGAGGCCTTCAACAAGATTAGGAAAGCGCTTAATAGAATTAAAGTGGATTACAAAAGTACATTTTCCATAGAGGAAATGGACTTAATCGGCGATATTCTTACCCTCAACGATGACAAGAAGGCGATTATGGATTCATTCAATAGAACAGGCCTTGAGATTGATGAGAAGATTGTTAATGTTCTTGTAAATGTGCGAAAAAAGAACGCCAGACTCTTTGGTAAATGGCATTCCCTTTCTGAAAAGATTATGCGGGAGATTATTCCTATAATGTATGAAGAAGGGGAGAATCAGATGCAGATTCTAACTAAGATGGGTCTGTTTCGCCCCTCACTAGATTCCCTTAAGGGACTTAAGTATATACCCGATAAAGAGTTATTAGAGAATATATATAATCCTGTTGTAAGAAAAAGCGTTCATGTGTCAATCAAGGTGATTAATGCGTATATTAAGAAATATGGTTACCCTTCACAGATTGTAATTGAAATGCCTCGTGATAAGAATTCTGAAGAGAGAAGGAAATATATTAAAAAGTCCCAAAGGGAGAACGAGCAGGAAATCAAGGCAATCGAGAAGAAAATTAAAGATAGATATAATTATAAGATTAAGCCTGAGAATTACATTTTCCATAAGAGCCTTGCTCTTAAGCTGAAGCTATGGAATGAACAAGGGGGCAAGTGTCTGTACTCAGGCAGAGATATTGACGTAGTTGACTTAATTGAGAACAGGCTAGATTATGTGGTTGGCTACATAATTCCCCTTTCTATTTCCTTAGATGATTCGCGGAGTAATAAGGTGCTTGTGTATGCTGCCGAGAATCAGAGAAAGGGCATTAATACGCCGTACCATTACTTAAAGAGTGTTAGCAGGGAGTGGAATTATGACAAGTACAAGGAGTATGTATTAAGTCTTGATTTGAAGCAGAAGAAGGTACTTAATCTCTTATTTGAGAAGGATATTACGAAGATAGATGTTGTGTCAGGATTCATTAACAGGAATCTTAACGATACTGCTTATGCGTCTAGCCTGGTGCTTAATACTCTGCAGAAATTCTTCTTGGCAAATGAGATTGATACAACCGTAAGCGTAATTAGAGGGGAGTTCACCCATCAGATGCTCATCAGCTTCAGGGCAGTGTAGTTGACTTCGAGACAGGCGAAGTTATGGATGGTCACAGGGCTGATGATATGATAGATGATAATCTATATAAGAAGCTTATGTATGAGGAGAAATGGTTCGACATCAGGAGCAATATCAGCGCAGCTGAGGGCGAGGTTAAGTATTCTCATAATGTTGATAAGAAGACAAACAGGGTAATATGTAATCAGACCATTAGAGGCTCTAAGGAAATTGATGGGAAGACGTATAAGGTCAATAAGATTAACATTTACACGAAGGAGGGAATTGAGACATTTCGAAGGAAGATAGATAGTGGCAAAGAGGACGATTTTCTAATGAAGAAAACTGACCCGAAGACCTTCAATAATCTGATGGAAATATATAATGAATATATTGATTATGACAATCCATTTGAGGAGTATGTGAAGGTGACGGGGGATTATCCTAAGCGATATTCTAAGAAGAATAACGGCCCTAGGATTGAAAGTCTTAGATATCTTGATGGGGAGGTTCGCAGTGCTCTTGATATTTCCCATAAATACGGGCACGAGAAGGGAAGCAAGAAGGTGTTTTTAGAATCCCTTACGTCATATCGGATGGATGTGTATTATAACGATAATGACAAGCAGTATTATCTTGTGGGAATTAAGCACGCCAGCATGCGCTTTCTAGATGGCAAATGTGCAATTGATGACAAGACCTACACGCGAATCCTAAGGGATGAGAAGGTGATTGATGATACGAAGACAGTGGCTGATTTGGAGGGGCTTGGGTATCGATATATGATGTCTTTTTATGAGAATGATATTATTCAGTTCGAGAAGGATGGCAGGATGTATGAGGACAGATTCCTGTCTCGGGCGAATCTTGACAGGCGTAATTACATTGAACTTAAGCCGATTAACAAGGATAAGTATGAGAGGAGGAGGTTTGTCTCCCTTGCTAAGACTAAGAAGATAGTGAAGGTTAACACCGACATTCTTGGCAACAGGTTCTATGTTACCCAGGAGAAATTTCCCATGTAAAATATTATATATAACAACTTGAAAATAATTAGCGATTATTCTACAATAAAAATCAGATAGGTGCTTATTTTACGATTACTCATTTTTTTGGACCTACTAGAATAAGGCTTTATGCCGAAATTAAAGAACATCCGCAAGGGTGTTCTTTCAATATATTGAGTGAAAATGAGTAATCGCAAACGAGGTTTTGCTTTCGTCCTTTCATTCGCTAGTTTTAGTAACTAGGAAAATGAGTAATCAAGAATGCCTTATCTAAGGAAGAGACTATAGCGGCACAATTCTAGTAACCGAAAAAATGAGTAATCGTAAAATGTCGCATGCCCTATCTTAAATGTGTATATATTTATGAAAAGACAAAACCTAAACCTTGCCAAGTTAGAAGGATTTGAATTAAGTGACGAACAACTCGAAGCCGTAAGTGGAGGATTTTGCGGTGGCGGTGGAGAAAAGATATCAAAAGATTGTCCAAAATGTAAATCCGGATGGACTAATTGTATAGAACAATATGAAAAAGATGGTGAAAAATGGTATAAATGTTACTGTAGGAGTTGTGGACATAATTATACAGTTAAAGTAAACCTTGCGTTGTATGGTTGAGTATAGTAAATACTCTGATTCAATTAGTGCAACACTATCGCTTGAGAAGAGGAAACAACTATGGTTTTACTTGAATGGGAAAATAAAGGATATAAACGATGAGCGCTACTAACTAGATAATGGCTTTATAAAAAATGATAGAATATAGGCAATTCAACCTTGCACATCACTATAGGATGATCTGTCCAAAATTTTCCGAGTGAATATTTATACTGCCTTAAAAATTATACTTCCTATATAGAAAAAATGATTGTATAATAATTATAGGAGGTAAAAAATGAGCGAACATATTATATTAAGTGAAAAACCTGAAGATATCAAAAAAGCTGCAAAATGGGCAAAAGAACAAAAGGAAAAGCAAAGAAGAAACAATGAAGTAGGGGAACGTCTGTGGAAAAAGATGTTTCCGATAATTACAGGTGCGGCACCAACTACTAAATGATGATATAATTGAACTTTGTAGATCTGTTGTGGGTATAGAAATGGGGCTGTAAAAAAACTCCCCTAACGGAAAAGCAGCTATGAGCTCGCGCTCATAGCTGCTTTTTGGTATAATTAAATTATGCTAATAACTAATTATAAA
>ONCT01000041.1 GCA_900316395.1 uncultured Lachnospiraceae bacterium
TCGGAACCCTCGCCTGCGATTCCAACTGCTATTCTTTCTTCATATTCTGCAAATTTTTCTTTAATCATAGGCGCAATTATCTTGTCATAAAAACTGCGACTACCTTCTCTAGAATTAATCATCTTATTACATACCTAGAACTGTGTAGACTTCTCTAATTCCTGAATCTTACGCTCACCTTCATCAGCCAAAGCGGCAAACTTATCAATAGTATCCTTCATCATAGGAAGAGCCTGCTGTCTGTAGTTATTAATATCATCAAGAGCTCCAAGAGCCTCTGCAAATGAAGCCTGTAATACATCAGGACTTAATGCTGCTTCAGTTGCCTGCTTTTGAATCTCTACACCCTGTTGACGAAGCATCTTAGATGTTGACTCAATCATGTCATTTGTAGCCTTATTAACAGCATTTACCTTGTCAAGAACAATCTTCTGATTATATAATGCTCCTGCAACTGTAACGGCAGTTCTAAGGGCAGAAACAGTTACATTCTGAGCTCTGTCAACTGAACGAATAAGCTCTCTGTTATTCTTTCTAATAATCTCAGATGCAATAATTCCCTGCTGGTTAACAACAAGAATCTGCTGGAAATCTTCTATTCTCTGGCGAAGTGGGAATAACACCTCGTCCTCTACGAACTTAATCTTCTCTTCATCTTCACCATCACGCTTAGCCTGGTCAATCTGCTGTGTAAGATAAGTATCAAGCTTCATTCCCATCTCCATATTCTTCTGCATCTCTTTCGTAATCTCTCTCATTGAAGCTTCTTCAATCTCAAGAGTAGTATTATCATCCTCTAATACCTTCTTACCCTTCTCTAAGCTTTCAATAATGGTAGATATCTCCTGGTCAGCAGTATTGAATTTCTCGAAATATCTTCTTACAGGGTTAAATATCTTACTGACTTCATAAAGTCAATTCCTGATGGGTCAAGGTCCTTCATCTGAATTGTAAGGTCTTCAAGACCTTTTGCAACCTCACTTGTCTCACCACCAACATTGTTATAAGACATCATTCTCTTCTGCAACAATTCGTTACGATTCCTTGTCTTCGTAAGGGTATCTGTACCAAATCCATTGATAACATCAACAATTTCTTTTCTTGTCTCAAATGAATCGATATCGGCATCCATAACCTCCTGAGCCTTGCCAAGGGCAGCATCCGCTATAACTTCCTTCTCCTTCTCAGGCACCTGAAGCTCTTCCTTAACAACCTTCTCGATTTCTTCTTCCTTAGGTAATTCTAATGAAAATCCCATAACACATTTCCTCCTTAAATAAATCTAATAATATATAGTTTAACTAAATTGATTTATAGTCCTCTTACAAGGATGAATTAAATAACATCTTAACCTGGTACATAATATCATCAGTATCCGCATTAATACATGCACCTTCATTAATGTCACTAATCTTCTTAAGAGCATCTATATCTGCATTATATCCTATAGTATAGATTGGCACCTTAAGACCTTTCACAACACCCTGTACATCATCTAATCTATAGCCTGTATTAGTAGCGCCGTCGCTTAATACGAATATGATCGGAGTTGCATCAGGAGTCTGCTCCATTTGTTTTTCAATCATATCTAAGGCCACACATACTCCGTCGAAGGTTGCCGTTCCACCAGTTGGTCGAAGAGATTGAACTGCTCCCTTAAAATATGATTGCTGCTCATCGTCAAATTTCTTAATCGGCAGGTTGATTTCTACTCTGTCATTGTAGCTTACCAGACCTATATAATTGTCTTTGTTAATATATTGCATAGCATTAATCAGTGATGACTGCAATGCGTTAATTGGCTCACCTAGCATAGAACCAGACACATCTGTTACAAATACACATACCACAGGTCTTGCATTCTTATTCTCCTTATAGAAGGTCTGGGCCTCCCGCAATTCCTGTCCACTAACCTTGTCATAAGGACATTTATAATTAGCCTGTTGATTGAAGCCATAGGTCGTGGCCAGCTTCTGACTTGTATCAGTCTTACAGTAATCACTAAAGGCTTTAAGCGCTTCAATTTTGGCTGGATCATTAGTGGTTGCAACAAGAGGATTGTCATGCTCATATCCATATGGTACAAATGTGTATTCCTTCGATAATCTCTTATCATTAATATATGTCTGATACTCACATACAAATGCTCCAAATGTTCCCTTATCAGCTGAATCTCTCATCTGAACTGTTGTAAGTGCAACGAATGGCACATTACTCTGGAACTTATTGAATCCACTCTTAGCAGAGTTAGAGAATATATCTCCATTACCATATTCATTAAGAATACATACAAGCAAATTAAGACCTGCCGAAGAAGAAAATGGATTAGTATATCCTGTAGCTATCTGTCCTTCTGCCGTAGCATCAATTATTGTCTTAACATCAACCTTGCCTTTCTGCGACTCTAAGGACTGATATATGTCATTTGCAACACATAATCCTGCCTGATTAGATACCATTGATTCTGATATAACACTAGTCTGTGCACCATCAGCATCTAACATAGCCTTCCACATACTGCTAGATGGTGTAAATGCGTCTGGGACAGCTTTCTTAGAAGATATATAGTCAACTGCTTCACCTGAGCTTACATTTCTAAGCTGTACAGTATATTGGACACCATTAACGGTTACTCCTCCGTCTCTATTAAAGCTTTCAGCAACCTCAGAGAGCCATCCGTCTGTTCCCGTACCTGCCTTCTCAGGAGAAGAATATATCTCAATATAGTTAGAGGTTGTAGGATTAACAACAACTTCACGAGAATTAATATCTGGAAGCTCACGATATACATTAGCCTTATCTGTGGAGCTTACAATAGCCTTAACCGGATTTGCTTCAGTAGGGTTAATCTCTTTAACCATCTTAGCTAACCTATTAAGAGCATCTTCCTTATTAACATCATCTGCAGTTCTTCCTATATTCTTAGTGGCTGCAAGCCCAATAATCATTACAATAATAGAAAGAATTGCCACAAATACTATATATACTTTTTTACCAGTATTTTTCTTTTTCATTTGCATCTCCCCTGCATCTTTCTAATTTATGTATAATACTTTACCTGCTTAGTAAGCTCTTCAATCTCATCAAGCGTCAAGTTCATCGTATTATCACTTGCGTCAGTAATCTTGCTAAGCTCCATAGATAAAGTATCCAGCTTAAGAATCATATTCTCATTAACAGCAATTGCCTGCTCAAGCTTCGCCTGATTTTCCTTATAAAGCGCTATTTGCTTCTCTTGTATATCATCAGGAATATTATCATTTCTGTAGTTTTCAAGTCTCGCGTACTCATTTTCATCAAAGAACTTCATACGATTAGTCATAGCAACAATATTCTGATTAGCAGTCTTCTCCGCCAAATCAACTACACTATAATACTTCTCATATGACATAGATGATTTATCGAACTTCTTGGCAATGGCGTCCTTCGTTCTAGAGCAACTATTATTGAGCCTCTGTATCTGGTCCATTACTGTTCTTGCGATTGGACCAAAATACTTACCCTTGGTATATTCTCCAAGCACATTGTATAGCTCATCATAAGTATGATCAACATTCTCATCCATCATACCAACTTTAGGCTCACGAAGATACCATATACTCATAAGGACATACCCCACAATAAGTATAACAATAACTCCAATTCCCACAGATATACGTGGCAAAGATGCACGCTCTGCATCAAAGAGATTAATTAATCCTCTTGAGAAGCATACAACGGCAACTATTGCCTCAACAATCCCGAATATAAGCAGTATCCACTTCTTATTCTTAGCTTTCATAAACCATCCTCACCCTACATAATTCTATTAACTTCACAATCCTTGAAGAAGAATTGTATAATTTCAACGTAATTCTTACCTTCTTTAGCAAGGTATTTTGCGCCATCCTGGCTCATTCCGCATCCATGACCATATCCTCCACCGTATATGTGATAACCATTTTCGTTAGGAATCATGGTAAATGCGCTACTATAAAGGGAAGTAATACTCTTAGAGCTGCCATTATTTAATCTAACCTTCGTGGCAGCTTGTCCAAGAACCCTTCTTATTACAAGCTCGTCATTAATTATAACACAACCATTCTCAAATTCCATACTAAGTGATACAATTGCCCCACCTGTACTTCTTTTTAGAACTTTCATGCTTCTAAACCCACCAAATGAAGACGCATTTAAGCCATTACTTCCTACTTTAGTCGACATTCTTTTATCAAGCTCAATCTTGTTATTAGATGGTGAATACATATTTACTATAACCTCTTTCATCTTGCTTTCATTAGCCTTAATATTAAGCTCTGCATCCCACCTAAAGTACTCTTCATCTTTTTCAAGGGCATTCTCATCAACATTTCGTATATACTGTGCAAATGCGTCTTCAAAATCATCATTAGTATCGACAATTGCATCCTCTGCTGATACGCCACGATTTTTTAGTGGATCGTCGTTACTTAAGCTGATATATTTCCTTGCAAGATATGGATTAGTATCAGCCTTTTGTGTCTGGGAATAACCGCAGGACGTGGAATAGAACATGGTGTTGGCAACCTGACCATCCTTAGTAGTAGCAACCATTCCCGCTGTGTCATTAACAGCAGCAAGAGCATCTCCACCTGCCCATTTCTTGCCATATACCTGAAATGACACACTATCATCAACGTCAGCAAGAGATTCCTCATAGGCGTATCTGCCACTTCTGCCAAGCAGGTAGCTTCTGGCGCATACAGCTTGGGCTTTCAAGGCTTCTAGCCCATAGCTTTCAGGCATCTCGGAACATATAACACCTTTAATGTACTCCTCTAGGGGTACATAGTTTGTGACTTCCAAGCCATAGGATGTGTAGTGCAACTGGATTTTCCCTGGATAGTTATCACCCTTAACCTCACTGCCCTTTAGAGTAAATCTACCATTATCTCCAATGGAGCTTATCTCTATAACTGTTCCCTCGCTCCTTTGGTTGGAAAATGTTATGAATTCACCATTACTTGCAGTGTGAGCCTGATTATCTTCACTCCAGGTCATCCCATTATCACAGGCAATGCTTATGCTCTCCCAGGTCTTATTATCGCCATTCTTAAGAAGGACATTAACATCTGTAGCGTCATTGCCAATTGCCTGAATACCAGACTCTTCTGATTTCCTCTTATAGATAAATAACAAGACGATTAAAGCTATAATACTTATTGCAACAATTGCACCTATTATAATAGCTTTAGTTCTTCTGGCCTTACGAGCCTTTGCCGATGTCTTCTTTTTTCTATTTACATTATGTTTTTTTCTATTGGATTTCTTGTTGATATTATTATTGGAATTCTTCTTATGATTGTTCTTATTATTTGCCATATATTTACTATAAAAAATATTGTTTTTTGCACACAAAAACCCAAAATGTCGAGTCTACGATTTTGACTCCTAGACGCAATCTAGGTGGGCAACCGCAACTACTCTTTTGCCTTCCACTGGATTAATGAGGCCTGACAGCCAAGCAGCAATGTAGGAATCCCGTTTAAAGTAAATGTAGGTTCAAAATTGTAGATTGTTCGAACATTCCAGGTGGTTTAATTATATAATAAAATCTCAAAAAAATAAATACCTAGACGCTCATAAGAAAATCGCTCATATAAAACAAAAACAAAACACCTTGATGCTCATACAGATAATAACTTACTAAACTATATACATTAAATAACAAAAAGCGAGATACCTATTCGCTCATAAGAAAATCGCTCATTAGGTATCTCGCCTTTTGTTTTTAGGTATTTATATTTGTATTAGGTTTTAATTCTTAATTAGTTTATATATTAAACCCAAGCTTCTGATTGGAAGAATACTCTTGAGTCTAAGTTAAGTGTAAGCTTTGCTCCACCGTTCTTAGCGCCTGTTACATCGTATGCGCCCCATACATCATCTCTTAAGTAGCTTTCGCAATGAGCGTCTACTGCTGACCAGCCATATCCACCGTTTTCTCTGTTAAGTCCTGCTACTGCCCAGATTGTGTTGTTGAACATGCTACCTGAAAGGTAAGGTACTACGTCTGATGTATCGCCAAGTCTCTTAACTGTTCCTTCACGGCTACCTGCTGAAAGAAGTGGTGAACCGAAGCATACTGTATTTAAAATGTTGTAGTTAGCCTTGATTGTTGAATTAGCTGCAACCTGCTGTGCAATCATTCCACCAAGTGAGTGACCTGCAAGAATGATGTTAGAGTTTGCTGGAATGTTCTCAGAGATAACTGCTACTACGTTATCATAGTATGCACTCTTAAGATTGAATCCTGAAAGTAAATCTGTAAGGTAACCTGTTGATTGACCTTTAACATCTTCTGTACCAGAAAGTGTTACAAGATATACTTTAGTTGATGACCAACCACTCTTTAATGTACCTTGAATAATTGAGATAGGACCGTCAACTCCTTGATTGTATCCGTCCCATACTAAGTCTGCAACCTGTGCTGAAGTAGTAAGTGTAGTGTTGTTTGCTGCATCTGCTGTGTTAGTAATAGCAAAGAATCCTGTAAGAACCATTGCTAATGCCATTGTTAACGCTGCTACTCTTTTTGTCAATGCTTTCATTATTAACTTCTCCTTTTTAATGTAAAAACCCTTGTTCCCTCAGCACTATTTCCTGCTGACAAGTACAATATAACAAGAAACTAAAAGTTTGTAAACCGTTTCCGTTAAAATAGTTTCCATTTCGGCACAATAGATAATTTCAAGGAAAAGTTTTTAGTCAATATCACTTATAATATTTGATCTGACCAGTTATTTCTTCAATATCTTCAATTACAGCATCCGTCTTAGCACTGTTCTCAGCGCTCTTTCTAAGCTCAATAGCTAATGTATCTAATCTATTGAACATTTCTTCATTATCCTGTATTCCCTTATCAATGCATTGTCTGTTTTCATTATAGAATTCTAATCTTCCACTATTGATACTTTCTCTCTTAGTAATATGCTTAATCGGATTGGTAAGTGTAGAATACTCTTTCTCATCTAACACACTAATCCTTCTAGCCATCATATCTAAGTTATCAACAGCCGTATCAGCAGCAGCATTTACGACACCCATATACCTGTCCCATGTAATAGAACTAGGCTCGAACCTGCTATTAACAGCTTCTCTGGCTTCGTTAATCTTCTTTTCCGCAAGATTGGCCTGATTAATAATTGACCTGGCAGTCTTACCAAGATAGAAGCCATATTGATATTTCGAGGCGATTCTTTTAATCTCCTTAATGCTCAAATGCTTCTCCTCGAAGCCTTCTACATTAATAGTATTCTTCTCATTAATTCTAACAGGTCTGTCTTTTGCAATAATGCCACCGATAACAGGAAAAACAACAAGAAGAACAAGCATAACAATAAATGCTATGCCTGCTCCTAAAAAGTTACCTGAAAATAGATTAATGAAAGTAGCCATTAAACCTATAATAAGTGTCAATATATCTAATACAATTGCTATTACAATACTTAATACTTTCTTCATATATTCATATTATAATGAAGCAGCCTGATCAACAAGCTTCTGTAATGCTTCTAATGCTTCATCAGGAAGCTTATCATATCCTTCCTTATTCTTAGCAAATCCTTCTACTGCGTCAACTCTGTTCTGCATAGCAGCCTTAAGAGCATCTACATAATCCTTGTCAGATAAATCTGGTGTAAAGTCGCCAGTCTTTCCTGACCAGTCATTCATAATCTCGATATCGTCAAATGGTCCCCACTTCTCGAACTTAGCATTTCCTTCAACGATAGTCTCTAAGATACCAAGTGTGTCTTCCTTCTCACACTTATGACCCATAAAGTCACCAGTGTTAACGATATAGCAAGCTACGTTCTTCTCTTCTACTAACTTCTTGAACTTCTCATAATCATTTACGAGAGGATATGTTCTAAATGGGTTAGCGTAAGGTACGATACGAAGTGCATTAAGATCTGTTCCAGCCTTAACACGCTCTGCACTTGAAGTCTTAGTAGCAAGTGTAGCACCCATAACTGAAGCAAGAGCTGAACCCTTAAGCTTAAGTACTGGTGGAATTGTAGGATCCTTCATAATCCAGAAGATTGCGTTAACTGGAGCATCAATCTTATCAACTCTGTTAGGTGACCATAGCTTAGACTTAATAGCACGACCATTACCATTTCTAATATCTTCTGTTACAAGCTGAATCTTACCCTCATCATCCATTGTACATGAGCAGTTCTGAACTGTAAGAAGATACTCATTATCAGGACATCCTGTAGGATAATCATTAGTCTTATCGAAATATGTAGGCTCAAGAGCAATTGATGCACAAGTATCTGAATTAATGATAAATGCGTCATCGTGGAGAACCTTGATTCCGCCGAACTCATCGTATTTGCCACCATGCTTAGCATGTGTAAGTGTTGACTTACCAGAACCTGAAAGTCCATATACAGAAGCAACGAACTTAGAGCCATCCTTAAGAGAGTACTCCTTCTGTCCACCGTGACATGCAGCATAACCATTACGGTTAGCAAGAGCCCAAGCCATTGTAAGTGTACCCTTCTTGTGCTCACCAAAATATCTCATACCAAGAATTGCTGCGCAGTTCTGGTTAGTATCGAAATAACATAGTGTAAGTGGGTCAGACAGGCAAGAGTAATCTACGTCTGGAGCCTCATGTGGTACCCACTGTGGATCAGAGAAGATATAGATGTCTGGCTCTTTGCCATCACCAACTGGCTTAGAGTTCTTATACATCTTAACATACTCATCTGACATATACTGGAAGTTAAGCATCCAGTTATATAGAAGATTCTCTTCTCCTTCTGGAATAAGAAGATGAGCCTTAACCATGAATTCTGGATCAAGACCTACGAAGCACTCTGCGTGATACATTGTCTTCCAACGTGTCTCATATACAGCATCCATTACTACCTTATCAAGCTTAGCCTCATCAACACCAGGCTCACCCTTAATACGACGAGCTGCAGCATAACGACCTGTTACTGCACCATCATTAAATAGAAGAACCTTAGCGTCCTTATCAAGACCAAAAGTATCTGCATCCTTAATAGGCATATCAGTTACAACTGTTCCTGGAGAGTTCTTAGCAAGCTCATAAGCCTCTCTTAAAGTATTAATCTTAATTACATTGTTACCGTAAAAAGGAGCCTCAATGATAGACCTTGTCTTAGAAAAGCCTACCTTTCCAGCACCGATTTCGCTAATCTTATAATTCGCTTTTGTTGACATAAATATTACCTCCTTAATTGTAATAATCTTTTTTCTATTTATTAAATTTAATTCAGAGCAAGTGATAATTCACAAGGCTCAATCTTATGTATAATACCATACAAAGCACATTAAATCAATTGAGATGGGCAATCTTTGACAAAAATTAGTCAATAATGGTATAATTTTAGTAATTTTGTATCAAGAATAAGAAAGGAGGCAAACATGACAGAAGAAACAACAGAAAAAATGTATTACAAAGTCACCCCTAAGCTTATTGAATTAGCTGAAAAATCAAAACAATCATCATATATCGATCCAGAGTTATACACAAAATACGATGTGAAGCGCGGTCTTCGTGATGTAAATGGTCGAGGCGTGCTTGTGGGAATAACTGATATATCAGAGGTTTGCTCAACTAGAGAAGAGAATGGAAAAAGAATCCCTATAGATGGTCAACTATACTATCGTGGCTATAATGTACAAGACATTGTCCAAAAGTCAAAAGAATCAGACCATTTCGGCTTTGAGGAGTGTTGTTACCTGCTACTCTTTGGGGATTTACCTGATACAAGAGAATTAGCAGAATTCCAGAATCTAATAGGTGATTATCGCTCTCTTCCTAAGAATTTCGTAAGAGACGTTATCATGAAGAAGCCTTCTAAGGACATTATGAACTCCTTAACAAGGTCTGTTATCACACTATATTCCTATGATGATGCAGCAGACGACACATCACCGGCTAATGTACTAAGACAATGTATGCAGCTTATAAGCATGTTCCCACTTCTATCGGTATATGGTTATCAGGCATACAGACACTATCATAATGAAGGAAGTCTTATTATACACCAGCCTAGACCTGAGCTTTCAACAGCTGAGAACATCCTACATTGCTTAAGAGATGACAGCAAATACACTCAGCTAGAAGCTAAGCTTCTTGATGTTGCACTGATTCTACATATGGAGCATGGTGGTGGTAACAATTCCACATTTACGACGCACCTTGTATCCTCTTCAGGAACAGATACATATTCAGCTATCGCTGCCGCTCTTGGCTCACTTAAAGGCCCTAAGCATGGTGGTGCCAATATCAAGGTCGTGAAAATGTTTGCTGATATGAAGAAGAATATCAAGGACTGGACTTCCAGAGAAGAGGTTAGCGCTTACCTTGAAGCACTGCTTGACAAAAAAGCATTTGACAAAGCAGGACTAATATACGGAATGGGACATGCAATCTACTCTATTTCAGACCCAAGAGCCGTATCCTTCAAGAAGTTCGTCAAGGCATTATCTATAGAGAAAGGCTACGACAAAGAATATGCGCTATACACTCTTGTTGAGGAGCTTGCTCCTGAGATTATCGCTAAGAAGCGCAAGATGTACAAAGGTGTCAGCCCTAATGTGGACTTCTATTCAGGATTCGTATACGAAATGCTTGATTTACCTATGGAACTATTCACTCCTATATTCGCAATTGCGAGGATTGCTGGTTGGAGCGCACATAGAATGGAAGAAATATGTCATAATGGCAAGATAATGAGACCTGCGTATATGACAGTATGTGAGCATAAAGAATTTGTGCCTATAGAAGACAGGTAATATAACATAAGACGTACTTAATAAGCACATTCTGATATGTAATATTTCGCTAAGAATGTATAAGTAATCATATTAGAATAATGCAATATAACAAAAACAATGCCCAATCAGACATCGTGTCTGTGGGCATCTACCTCTGCCATCCCTGGCAGAGGTTTTTTGTCTCTATTGATGATTACTAATACATTCTAAGCTTATATTAATCATATCAGAATGTACTTATTTGTACGCCTTATTATATAGTCTCCTAGCAACTATTCTACCACCTTACATATACTTGCCCTTAGCTTTTTTTAGCATCATGGAGAAGGCGAACCAGGAGGCGATTAGGACTACTACTGCTATGGCTGAGAACATTTTAGGGAATTCAAGGAATGCATCCCCTATAATACTCGATACGCCAAATAGTACACATATAATCCCAAAAGCTAACAGATAGGGAAACATATAATCTATAAATCCATAAGGATTCTTACATAGCTCAAGCTCCTTTGGAGCTAATAGTATTGGCGGAATCTTATCAGTCTTTTTCATTTTGAATGCACAAAACATCAAATACGCCCCTAATAAAAGCACAATAGCATCAAATATAATAAATACAACATCGGAATTCAAGAAACTTTGCATATTTCACACCTCTTCCTTTTATCTTCAAACACACTAACAAAAATCTGATATATTTTCAAGAAATTTGCGAAAATAATTTGAATATTTATTATACTTATTGTAAAATTGATATAGATTTTTTTATGGAGGGAAAGAACATGGATTTAAAAGATACTAAGATTTTAATCTGTGATGATTCAATTCTAGCTCGCAAACAATTAAAAGATGTTATTGAGGCATATTCTTCTGATATTCAGTTTGTTGAAGCTGCTAATGGACAAGAAGCTATTGACAAATACCAAGAAGAGAATCCTAACCTTGTATTCTTAGACATTGTTATGCCAGTTAAAGATGGTAATGCTGCCGTCAAAGGTATAATTGAATTCGACAGCAATGCTGATATTATTATTGTTTCATCTGTTGGAACACAATCACAGTTAAAGTCAGCTATCGAGGCTGGCGCTAAGGACTTTATCCAGAAGCCAATTTCTGAAGAACAGGTTCTTAAAGTATTAAGTTCACATTTGGAGGGTTAATAGATGTATGCACAGTTTTTCGGAAGCTTCCTACTAGATAAGGATAGCGTAACACCTGAGCAATTGACTCAGGCTATTTCTAAGGCATCAGAGACAAGACTTAAGTTAGGTACTCTTGCTCTTCACAAGTACTATATGACTGCTGAGCAGGTTGACGAGGTGTGCTTCCTACAAACAAGAGAAGACAAGCGATTTGGGGAAATCGCAATTGAGAAGGGATATCTTAAGGAAGAACAGGTTGATGAATTATTAGCTGTTCAGAGTCCTGATTACCTAATATTAGGCCAGACACTTATTGATATGGGTGTATTAAGCAATTCAGACTTAGAATTACTTATTTCAGAATATGAGATTTTCAACGAGATTGATGATATGTCTCTTGAGAACCAGAGCAAGACAGACAGACTTATTCGTAATTTCTTCACTTTCTCTGGCAAAGAGTTAACAGACCATGCGTTGATGTATATTAATCTTATATTCAATGACCTTGTAAGATTTATTGGTTCTGACTTTACACCGCTTAATCCAATATCTTGTTCTGAGGAACACGAGATTAATTTCTGTGTAAGACAAGAAATTCATGGCGAGATTGACTGCTACTCTCGCATTGATATGGATGAAGCTACTACTATTTCATTTGCATCAAGATATGCTAAGATGGAATTTACAGAGCTAGATGATTATGTTAAGGCTTCAGTAGATGATTTCCTTAACCTTCATAACGGATTATTTCTTGTTAATATGTCTAATGCATTTTCAATGGAATTATCACTTACTCCTCCTGTTACAGAGGAAGGCGGTACCGTTAAATTACCTGAGGGCTCATTCATAATCCCAGTAATCTATCCATTTGGAACAATACATATTATAGTATCTTTATAATTATGATAATAATATTTAAGGCCTATGCTTTAAGCATAGGCCTTATTTTAATGCACATACACTAATGCCCGTATAAAAGGCATCATATATTCTTATTCTATTAATTACAAAGCTCTATTTAAGGAAGGATGTTACAGCTTCTTCCATGCCAGATACGCTACATTTGTTGTCGTGTAGGATATTGGCATCTCTAATTTCCTTAATAGCATTAGGAATAGGCACATTTCCAAGCTTTGATAATTCATCCACAAGATCGAAATCATCCCATGAATCATACTTAGGATCTATTGCCGTCATTACTGAGCGGGTGAACTTGAATGGACTAGCTGTAGAAGCAATTACAGTCTTAGTTGTATCCCCTGTAGCAGCAACATATTTATCATATACACATTTCGCAACTGCTGTATGTGTGTCAATGATATAGCCTGTCTTATCATATAAATCTCTAATAGTCTTGCCTGTCTCCTCCTGAGTAGCGAAATCACCATAGAAGTCATCAAGCTTAGCCTTCATATCATCTGTTATGTCGTATTTTCCAGTTGTTGTAAGCTGATTCATAAGCTCACTATTCTTCTTCGCATCCCTTCCTGCACACATATGTATTAATCTCTCTAAATTACTAGAGATAAGAATATCCATAGATGGGGAATTAGTCAGCTTGAAATCTCTATTCTTGTCATATGTACCAGTCTTGAAGAAATCATATAGCACCTTATTCTCATTAGATGCACAGATTAGCTTGGCAATTGGAACACCCATATTCTTAGCGTAATATGCCGCTAAAATGTTACCAAAGTTACCTGTTGGCACACAAACATTAATTAAATCTCCATTTGATATTTCACTATTATCTACTAATTTCGCATAAGAATATACATAATATGCAATCTGAGGAACAAGACGACCAATATTGATTGAATTAGCAGATGAGAACTGATATCCCTTCTCTCCTATTCTCTTAGCAAGGTCAGCATCAGTGAACATTTTCTTAACACCAGTCTGAGCCTCGTCGAAATTACCATCAATCGCAACAACCTTAGTATTATCACCCTTAGTTGTAATCATCTGTAATTCCTGAATTCTACTTACTCCACCATTAGGATAGAACACAACAATCTTAGTTCCATCAACTCCAGCAAAGCCTGCAAGGGCTGCCTTACCAGTATCACCACTTGTTGCTGTAAGAATAACAATATCGTTGCTAACGTTATTCTTTCTGGCACTTGTTATCATAAGATGTGGCAGGATAGACAAGGCCATATCCTTAAATGCTATTGTTGCACCATGGAACAGCTCTAAGAAATACGCTTTGTCGCAGGATACTAATGGCGCAATCTCTTTAGTATCGAACTTATCATCATAGGCATTATTAATACAATTCCTAAGCTCTTCCTCTGTAAAATCAGTAAAGTATAGCTTCATTACCTCGTATGCCACATCCTGATACGACATTTTACTTAGCTTATCCATACTAACATCTAATGCAGGTATTTTTTCTGGCACATAGAGACCACTATTCTCTGCTAAGCCCTTAAGTATACCCTGTGATGCTGTTACAACCTCTTTATCATTCCTAGTACTTACAAAATTCATATAATATCCGTTTAATTAATTCCTAATTAAACTTCTCCTTTCACATATAATCTAATATTTATCATAACGAAATCAACTAAAATTATAGCAAATACAGGCTTTCTATTCAATGTGTTATTTAACTATTACAGTTCATTTTTGAGTTGAATTATGGTAGAATATCATTAAATATTGATTGGAGGGACTTATTATGTTACAGGGCGTATATATTGCTTATAAGAAAGACAAGACACCTTATTACAGAGCCAGCATTCATTATAATGGCAAGCATGTTAGCTTAGGTAGCTTCGACACTGAAGAAAAAGCCCATGAAGCATATAAGGAAGCCGCTTCTATCTATAAGTCCAACGATGTAACAATAGATAATTACACCAACGATGAGCATATCCTCTCAGACGATAAGCTTGTTACAATTCTTAATCACAGGGATAATAAGATATATATAAAGACTCCAATATATCTTAGACAGGGATATTTCTCATATTATCTTACAAGGAACAGAGAATTGAAGTTCTCTAACGACGACTTATTCTACTATAGTTCTCATAGAATATTAGCCAGAAAAGGACATCTGTACGTCAACGACTATGGAATGCAGTATAACATCCTTAGCCGCTTCGGCATCAAGAACTTTGCAGTATGCGGTAATGACTATACATTTGCCAACGGCGACAGCAATGACTACCGCTACTCTAATGTCATTGTAGTTAATAAGTATCATGGTGTTCACAAGATAACATATAAGAATCAGGAAAAGCACGAGGTTAAGATTCATTTTAACGGGGATTACTTAATCGGACGCTACGACACCGAAGAAGAGGCTGCCATCGCCTATAATAAGGCTGTTGACTACGCCAGGGATAAAGGCATTAAGAAAAATTATATAGACAACTACGTTCCCGACTTAGACAAGGATGACTATAACGCAATATATAACAAGATTACTCTTCCTAATAAATACACTGATTATATTGATAATTTAGCAAAAAACTCTTAAAGTTAAAATATTATACACTTTATAATTAAGCAACCAAATAATATATTTTAAGAATGTGATAGGGGCGACTTAAATACCATGCTTAAACAATTAATTCGAGCTTTATTAGCGAAGAATTACGTTTGAGGATGGTATATAAGTCGCCCCTCTCTTATTATTAACACTACATCTATTTATTATTAATGTAATTAACAAGCCCTTCGCTGGCTATAATCTTCTGCATGAACTCAGGGAACGCCTGACCCTGATATGTATTGCCATTACTAATATTAGTAATAAGCCCACTATCGAAGTCAACCTTCACCTCATCTCCTGCCTTAATATCATTAGCCGCCTCTTCACACTCAATAATTGGAAGCCCAATATTAATAGCATTTCTATAGAATATTCTTGCAAATGTCTTAGCAATAACACAGCTTACTCCTGCCGCCTTAATTGCAATTGGCGCGTGCTCTCTAGAAGAGCCACAACCAAAATTCTTATCTGCAACAATAATGTCACCTTCATGCACCTTATCAACGAAGGTCTTATCAATATCTTCCATACAATGTGTGGCTAATTCCTTAGGATCTGAAGAATTAAGATATCTTGCAGGAATGATTACATCTGTATCAATATTATCACCGAATCTAAAAACTGTACCTTGTGCTGCTTTCATATTCATCACCAATAGTTAATTCTACAATTAACTTCCTTTCTATATGCTATACTTCTGCTGGACCACTAATCTTGCCTGTCAACGCTGACGCTGCAGCTACTGCAGGAGAAGCAAGATAAATCTCTGAATCAACAGCACCCATACGACCTACAAAGTTTCTGTTAGTTGTGGATACACATTTCTCACCTGAAGCTAAGATACCCATATATCCGCCGAGACAAGGGCCACAGGTAGGTGTTGACACAATAGCGCCAGCCTCAATGAAGTCACGAATAAATCCAGCCTCCATTGCCTGAAGATATATATTCTGAGTTCCAGGAATTATAATACATCTTACATTCTTAGCAACCTTCTTACCCTTGATAATCTTAGCCGCTGTCTCTAGGTCCTCGAATCTACCATTAGTACATGAACCAATAACAACCTGGTCTATGGCAATATCCTCAACTTCATCAATAGTCTTAGTATTCTCTGGCAAATGTGGATATGCAACAGTAGATTTAAGTGTAGATAAGTCAATTAGAATAGTCTCATCATATTCTGCATCAGCATCTACCTCATACACCTTAGGCTCTCTATCAGAGTGCTCCTTAATATAATCAAGAGTAATGTCATCAACAGGGAATATACCGTTCTTAGCGCCAGCCTCAATGGCCATATTACATATACATAGCCTGTCATCCATAGAAAGACTCTTCACGCCCTCACCACAGAATTCAAGAGAACGATACAAAGCACCATCCACACCTATTTCACCAATAAGATGAAGAATTACATCTTTACCACTAATATATTCAGATGGCTTGCCTATTAGCTCTACCTTAATAGCAGAAGGCACCTTGAACCACGCCTTGCCAGTAGCCATACCAGCCGCCATATCAGTTGAGCCTACTCCTGTGGAAAAGGCTCCTAAAGCGCCATACGTACATGTATGGGAATCAGCACCAATAATACAGTCTCCTGCTATACATAAGCCCTTCTCAGGAAGAAGCGCGTGCTCTATACCCATCTGACCCACGTCAAAATAGTTCGTAACCTCGTTTTTAGCTGCGAACTCTCTTACACATTTACAATGCTCAGCCGACTTAATGTCCTTATTAGGTACAAAATGGTCCATAACAAGAGCTATTTTGTCCTTATGGAACACACCATCCACATTCATCTTCTCAATCTCATGAATGGCAACAGGGCTTGTTATATCATTACCAAGCACTAAGTCAAGGTCCGCCTCAATCAGCTGACCGGCTACAACTTTATCAAGATTAGCATGAGCTGCTAGAATCTTCTGTGTCATTGTCATTCCCATTAGCACAACCTCCTTATTGCTATTTAGAATTCAAGTTCTTTCTTATTGAAAATGTTAATCGAAATAATAAGTGGCAAGATAATGTATCCCACAAACACGCCTAGTCCCCAGGTAAATGCATGCAATCCATCACCCTCTGATATTGCGTTCAGGAAATTAGAACAAGCACTTGCTGGGAAGAATTGACTCACCTCTATATTATGATCCTTAAGGAAAGGTATCATATCAATAAATGTAAATACAAGATCTAATACATTTGCCACAAATATAATATAGAACACAAGTCCTGTTGTAGGATTCTGCGTACCATATACAAATAATAATGACAGGCTAAGGAAAACAACCATCTTAATAGAAGTTCCCCATACTGAGCCTATACAAGATAGCATCTGGGAACCATTTGCCCCATCAATGAAGCCACATATTATAGCTACAACTGAGAATATAACATGCCACTCAATAACAAGTATCAGTGTCTCAAGGAATCTGGCAAGCATCATCTTAGGTCTTGATACGCCACGTCCTATTGCAATCTGCATACTTCTGCTTTTGAAATCATCGGTATAAATAGCAATAAATATAGGTATACCTATTAGAAGTGGGCCAAAAAATGATGATAATCCAGATAGCAATGAACCGTATGCCTGTGATGGATTATCAGAAAACATAGGAAGTATTCTAATACCTACGGAAGATATTACAGCTATTCCCACCATAATAATCATACATATAATAAGGCTTTTCTTAACCTGTGCTCTTCTTATATCAGTCAGAATAACATTACGCATTATCCTCACCTCCAATCAAGCTGAAGTAGTAATTCTCCAGTGAATTCATGGCCTGCTCAGTACCCTTAACATCTACTCCTGCAGCCTTAAGAGCATCCATAGCCTTATCTAGGTCATCATCAGCCACATTAATTGAAGTTACATTAGCACGAACTCTAAGGTCTTCCTGGTCTAATTCCTTGATAACCACACCATTATACAGCATTCCAAAACGATGGGCTGTATTCTGAAGCTCAGATAGAATATGAGAAGATACAATAATAGTTGTACCCTCCTCTTCGTTAATCTTCTGAATCATATTACGTACATCCATAATACCCTGTGGATCTAAACCATTAGTAGGTTCGTCAAATATCAGAATCTCAGGATTACCTAGAAGAGCATTGGCAATACCAAGTCTCTGCTTCATACCAAGGGAGTATTTCTTAACAGGTATCTTAGCAGCATCACTATTAAGTCCAACTATCTCAAGTACTCTCTCAACCTCATCCTTTTCTTTGATACCCTTCATTCTTCTGTAATAGTGAAGATTCTCAGCACCTGACAGATAATTATAGAAATTAACGCCTACGAAGAAGCCGATCTTAGCTCTGTTAACATTATTATCCTTCTCATTACCTGCACCAAGAATAGACATATTACCACTATTAGAAGGTGACAAGCCAAGAATAACCTTAAAAAGTGTTGTCTTACCCGCACCATTTTTGCCTATTACGCCATAGATATCTCCCTTATTTACAGACATATTGATACCCTTAAGTACTTCATGCTGTCCGTAGCTCTTAACAAGATTATCTATTTTAATAACAGATTCACCCATTAATAATACTCCTTTCACCGTAGTATAATGTAGTTTAACCTACTAAGTATATAATACACCAAAAATCCCGGCATTAAATGCCAGGACTTTCGATATAAAAGTACAAATATTCAATAGATAATTAATTCACGAATTAATTATTGATGAACTTATCCTCTTCATTGTTCCAGCTATAAAGTGAACGAACCTGCTCACCAACCTTCTCAGCTGGATGCTCAGCAGCAAGCTTTCTCATAGCCTTGAAATGTACCTGAGAACCTGCATCAGACATATCAAGTAAGAATTCCTTAGCAAATGAACCATCCTGAATATCAGAAAGAATCTTCTTCATAGCCTTCTTAGTATCTTCTGTGATAATCTTAGGTCCTGTAATATAATCACCATACTCAGCTGTATTAGAGATAGAATATCTCATTCCTGCAAAGCCTGATTGGTAAATTAAATCAACAATTAACTTCATCTCATGTACACACTCGAAATAAGCATTTCTTGGATCATAGCCAGCTTCAACAAGTGTCTCAAATCCAGCCTGCATAAGAGCACATACACCACCACATAGAACAGCCTGCTCACCGAAAAGGTCTGTCTCTGTCTCTGTTCTAAATGTTGTCTCTAAGATACCAGCTCTTGCTCCACCGATTCCAGCTCCATAAGCAAGTGCCATATCTAATGCCTTACCAGTTGCATCCTGCTCAACAGCTACAAGACAAGGTGTACCCTTGCCAGCAAGATACTCAGAACGTACTGTATGTCCTGGTGCCTTAGGTGCAATCATAGTAACATCTACATCAGCTGGTGGCTTAATACATCCAAAGTGAATATTGAAGCCGTGAGCGAACATAAGCATATTTCCAGCCTCTAGGTTAGGCTCGATATCCTTCTTATACATTGCTGCCTGCTTCTCATCATTGATAAGAATCATAATGATATCAGCCATCTTAGCAGCTTCTGCTGTATTATATACAGTTAAGCCCTGTGACTCTGCCTTAGCCTTAGACTTAGAGCCTTCATATAAACCGATGCATACATCGCATCCAGACTCCTTTAAGTTAAGGGCATGTGCATGTCCCTGGCTACCATAACCAATAATAGCAATCTTCTTGCCTTCTAATAATGATAAATTACAGTCTTCTTGATAAAAAATTCTTGCTTCTTGTGACATTTTAAGTTCCTCCTAATCTATTTAATCACATATTGCCTATAATGACCGATACATTCATTAATCACATGGATAATATCGGATAATAGCTACTCCATAATAGTAATATTGTCTGCACCACGAGATAAACCTGTAGTTCCAGTTCTTGCCAATTCTAATATCTCATAACCAGCAAGCATATCTAAGAATGAATCAAGCTTACCTGTGTGGCCAGTAACCTCTATAACTAATGATTCATGGGTTACATCAACAACCTTACCATGGAAAATCCCGACAATTTCATTAATTGTAAGAAATCCCTGATGCAAGTCCGACTTAGTCGATATCTTAACAATCATAAGCTCTCTAGTAACAGAATCATCTGGCTCTAATATCTTAATATCAACCACATCTTCAAGCTTAGCTACCTGCTTTTGAATCTGCTCTAATATAAGCTCATCTCCACTTGTAACTATTGTCATTCTGGTGTATCTAGGGTCTGCCGTTACACCAGCCGAGAAGGAGTCAATGTTATATCCCCTTCTGGAAAACAATCCTGATACATGGCTAAGAACACCTGACGTATTCTCTACTAATATAGATAATACTTGTCTTCTCATATCCAGTCTCCATTCTTTTCATAAAACTCACAGATAATTGTATCACAAAAGACAGTATTGTCAAATAATACAAGTCATATGATAGTGTAAATTTATTGTCAGTTGGAAACATATAGAGAATCCCTATTTCTAGATATAAGATTTCGTTTGATGTCCCCATTATACTTACCTGATATAACTTATATGGCTTGTTTGTCTTTTATCAGTGGACACAGTCGTTGTCAAGGCTGTCTTCGACACCCGTAGGGCTACGGCCTTGACAACCGCTGTGTTCCACTGATTTTTATTAATCAAGCCATATAAGGATACATGTATGCCACTAACTCTATTGTCATGAGCATTCGCGAAGGCGAATGGTTTCCTTTTTCAAAGTAAATTTAGTTGCGTTCTTATAGCTGCTGTCTTCTTTGCTGTTGCACCACCTATAGTAACATTCCATCTGTCTAAATAGCTTCGTGCTTGGTCATAATACTCCGCCATAACCTCTCTATGACTTGCCGGCTTTATTTCTATATCATCTGTTCCTGTCTTTTGCGCAATCCTTTTCTCACGACTAACTTTTACTAACTTTATGATTTTTGCCCGTCCAAAATTCTTTTCATAAATTCTGAGCTTTGCCATTCTATCGGCACCTTCTTGACTCCATCCCATTGGTCGACTACTAAGCCTATGTGATAAATCATGGCTCACGTGACCCTCAGCACTGCATCCCTGAACTCGCTCGTCGTGAAGTGTTCTCATTACCGCGCCCCAATTACCTAACACGTAAGTTTGTAACTTCTCAATAGGCTCTTGATTGTTAGCGCTTGCCATCATCTTATTTGTATATTCCCTAAATTTCTTCTTTTCCTTCTTGCCAAGATATTTATATAGTTTAGATTTCGCGATATCTTTTTCATCTAGCATCTGGTTTGAGGCAGCATTTATATACTTCATTAAATGAAATTTGTCCGCACAGTACAGCGATTTATCAATTATATTTGCGCCACTTTTAATCCATCCGGCTCCATCACCAGTGATAAATATCTGTTTTAGTTCGTCATAATCATAATTATTATCTATGTAGTCTGCCACCTTCTCCCAAAGCTTAGTAACGCCCTTGTTTCCGGGATAAAGACCACTGAAGCGAAATGTACCAACCAATTCATTTCTTCCTTTGCAATTCGGATCCTCTCGCTTGTATTCATACACATATACCAGCCGACATATAAATCCTTTGTTATCTTCTTTTGGGCGCCATCGACCATGCTGTTCAGCCACATGATCCTCATCTGCTTCTATGAATAGATAATCAACCTTTTTGAGTTCATGTGGTTCTTCCGGTGGCATTTCATCTGCTATCTGATGTACCTTATTCATAACAGTTGTTGGCGATATCTTAGATTTTGTTGGGATAACTTTTGCTGCTTCTCGATAACTGGTTTTTAATGCCTCTGTTAAAATCGCAACCTCAGCCGCCTCGGTAAATCTCTCGCGACAACTTATTCCTACTACATCCTCAAGCAAGTAACTGTATCCGCCTTCAATGAGATTCTTATAGTATGTACAGTCAAAAGTAACATCACCAAATGAACTAATGAGGGTACGCTGATCTGTCCTTTGTACATTGTATTTGTCCATACGCCAAGAACTATCATAAATAAGTTGATTTAGTTCACTTAACACACCACCCAAAATTTCTCTAGCGAATTGATCCGTTGATGATTTTACAGACGTTTCAAAAGTATGTAAATCCTTCGGATTAGATAAAAATTTTTCCTCTGCTTTCAAAATAGTGTTAACTAATTCATCCAATAATGATAAAATAACCATGAGAGAGTCCTCCTTAAAAGATTTTTTGTTTATCAACTTTATTATATCTTTTTTAAGAGACTCTCTCATATTTAATTTGTTATTCAACTGACAAATTCTTTACACTATT
>ONCT01000065.1 GCA_900316395.1 uncultured Lachnospiraceae bacterium
TGTTACTTGTTAAGTTGATTGAACCGCCGTATACGGAACCGTACGTACGGTGGTGTGAGAGGTCGGGAAAATTTATTTAATTTTCCCTCCTACTCGATTGCCTTTATATATAATCTTATTTATGTTATAGTAGAAAATGTTGAAACTAACACGCACATTTGCGTAAACTATACAAATAAGGAGATTGCATTATGGTGAAATGGACTAATTATGATGAACTTGCATCTGCTAAGGAGTTAGCAGCACTTAAGGAACAGGTTGAAGTTAAGTCGGTAATGGCTGGGGATAACGGCGCTAAGAGAGTTAAGGAATATCAGGTTCCTATGTCATCTAATCTTGTATACAACTATGCTTCTAAGCAGGTTGATGACAAGGTAATAGATGTTCTCTCGAAAATGGCAGACGAAGCTGAGCTTGTTGACAAGTTCGCATGCCTATATAATGGCGAAGTTATTAATACAGGAGAGAAGAGACTTGTACTTCATCAGCTAACAAGAGGCCAGCTTGGCGATGATGTAGTAGCTGATAATGTTAATAAGAGAGAGTTCTACGTAGCTCAGCAGGAAAGAATCGCTGAATTTGCCAATAAAGTACACAGTGGCGAGATTGTTAACGAGAAGGGCGAGAAGTTCACAACAGCAGTGCAGATTGGTATTGGTGGTAGTGACCTTGGCCCAAGAGCTATGTATCTAAGCCTTGAGAACTGGGCTAAGACTAATGGCTGCTTCAAGATGGAAGCGAAATTCATCAGTAACGTAGACCCTGATGATGCATCAGCAGTTCTTGCAGGAATTGATGTTGAGCATTCAATATTCATCCTTGTATCTAAGTCAGGAACAACTCTTGAGACACTTACTAACGAGTCGTTTGTTAAGGATGCTCTTAAGAAGGCAGGTCTAGATGCAAGCAAGCATATGATTGCTGTAACAAGCGAGACTTCACCACTTGCCAAGAGTGATGATTACCTTGACGCATTTTTCATGGATGATTATATCGGCGGTAGATTCTCATCAACTTCATCAGTTGGTGGCGCAGTGCTTTCATTAGCATTTGGTCCAGAAATTTTCGCAAGATTCTTAAATGGCGCCGCTGCCGAGGATAAGAACGCAACTAATAAGGATATTAAGAAGAATCCAGCATTACTTGATGCCTTAATCGGTGTATATGAGAGAAATGTGTTAGGATACGAGGCAACTGCAGTGCTTCCTTATTCACAGGCTCTTTCCCGCTTCCCTGCACATTTGCAACAGCTGGATATGGAGTCTAATGGTAAGAGCGTTAACCGCTTCGGAGACGAGATTAACTACAAGACTGGCCCAATCATCTACGGCGAGCCTGGTACTAACGGACAACATTCCTTCTATCAATTGCTTCATCAGGGAACTGATATTGTGCCACTTCAGTTCATTGGCTTCAAGAATTCTCAGATGGGAAATGATGTTACAATCGAGAACAGTACTTCTCAGCAGAAGTTAAAGGCTAATGTGGCTGCACAGATTGTTGCATTTGCATGTGGTAAAGATGATGATAACAGAAATAAGTACTTCGAGGGCAACAGACCATCAAGTATTATTGTTGGTGACGAGCTAACTCCTGAGGCGCTTGGAGCATTGCTTGCACATTTTGAGAACAAGGTTATGTTCCAGGGATTTGCATGGAATATCAATTCCTTCGATCAGGAGGGTGTTCAGCTTGGTAAGGTTCTTGCCAAGAAGGTGCTTGCTGGTGACACAGATGGCGCCCTTAAGGCATATAGCGAGTTGCTTGGCATATAGTATCGGAGGAAATAGCAGTATCAGTAAATAATACTTGAAAAAACTATTGCTTCATTATATAATAGTTGTCGGTGCAAAAAAGCACCGACAATTTTTAAGTGTGTGTAGCTCAGCTGGATAGAGCACTTGGCTACGGACCAAGGTGTCGGGGGTTCGAATCCTCTCACGCACGCTACAGATGAAAGAAGAGCAGGATGATATCCTGCTCTTTTTTCATCGAAGCGACGCGGATGACTCGAACCAGGTGGTTCGGTCTCCGCTTCGCTTCGGTCGGCGCAAACCATGCGTCCACTGGACGCATTGCGCCCTCTCACGCATTGTGATAATATTATCAACAAAGAGTAAAGTAAGAAAGGAGCCCTATTATGCCATTTATATCAACAAAGACTAATGTTAACGTTTCTAAAGAGAAGGAAATAGAATTAAAGGAGAAGCTTGGCCAGGCGATTTCGATAATTCCTGGAAAAAGCGAGAACTGGCTCATGGTTGCAATCGAAGGTGATGTGCCTATGTATTTCCAGGGAGACGACAGCAAGCCAGTTGCATTTGTTGAAGTCAAGATATTCGGAAATGCACCTTCGGATGTATATAGTAATATGACGAAGGAACTTTTTCCTATATATAATGAAGTACTAGGTATCCCGGCGGACAGAATGTATATCCGATACTTCGGTTCCGCAGACTGGGGCTGGAACGGCAACAACTTCTAATTATTATTACAAATTCTATGATTCGAACGAAATTCCTGCTTATTGCCCTGTAAAAATATAAGCAGGAGTTGTTATATATAGGCGTATTGACTCCTGTAAAGAAATTAAGGAGGAAGGCAATGAATAATACTAGAACTGAATTGATAAAAGAGTTAAGAGAGATATGGAATAACAAGGATTTTGTGTGTGGAGCAATTAGCAATGCTGGCACAGAAGATGCTTGGGAAGAGATGTATGATTATATAATGGGGAAAAAGAAATCTGGAGAAATAATAACATCAGATGAAATATTGCTCCTTTCACTCGAATTGTCGTCAGATAATAAGTGTAACAATCGAGATAGTATGGTTGCTTTGCTTTAATAATCAAATGACCGATGAAATGAATTACAAGTTTGGCTCTCGACAAGGTAAAGGAGCTTGCATCACCGAAAGTCGTTCAATAATAATTTCTTTGGGTTATATATAAAAAAAGAAACGAGCAGGCCGCTTTAGTATAACTGTGCGGTCGAAAAACTCGTTTCTTATTTGATAAGATACCTTATATTGTTGAAAAAGTCAATCATGTGCTTGGCATCCCAGCGGACAGAATGTATATCCGATACTTCGGCTCTGCAGACTGGGGCTGGAACGGCAACAACTTCTAATTATTTTAAATGCTTATACTAATATGAATTGTATTTTTCTGCTTAAAGTGTTAATATGCCTTTAAGCAGAATTTTCTATATGATCTAATTATTATTACAAATTCTATGATTCGAACGAAATTCCTGCTTATTGCCCCATAAAAATATAAGCAGGAGTTGTTATATATAGGCGTATTGACTCCTGTAATGAAATCAAGGAGGATTTGCCTATGACAGGAAAAATGAAAAAATATCGTCACACTGCGTATGACGATGCGTTCAGAACAGTTGAGCAAGAATGTCCCGACGCGCTAATTCACTTTATTAATCAAATATTTGGTGAGAATTATAATAGATTTGATAAAGTAGAATTACTACGTAATGAGCATTACACTCAAACTGAAGGAGGCGAAGAAGTAAAAAAGGTTACAGATTCACATTTTCGAATAAAAACACCAAAAGAAGTGAAAAACTATCATTTAGAGTGTGAAAGTAGTGGCTATAGCAAAACTATACTAATTCGAATGCTTGAATATGGTGTGCAGGATGCAATAGAAGATAGGGAAGTTACGCACAACAAAATCAGTATTAAATTCCCTAAAGCTGGATTAGTCGTTCTGAGAGATAGAGGTAATCCGCCTAATTCCGCAGTTATAGAATTTGAGACGCCTGGTGGTTTGGTAAATTATAATGTGCCAATTATACGTATGAGAGACTATGACATAAATTCTTTGTTTAGTCAAAAAATATACTTTTTGATTCCGTTCTATTTTTTTAACCAAGAGAGTAGATTAAAAGAATACAATAACAGTAAAGAAGAAATAGAAGAGTTTGTTGAATTGTACTGTTCTATTATAGAAAGATTAAAGGAATTGCCCGAATCGGAATTGTCTCTGCGTTCTAAGGGTGTTATAATTAAACAAATGGAACAAGTAATATACAGACTTGCATATAAGAGAAAGAATATCAAAGACAAGGTGGGTGATATTATGGGTGGAAATGTAGTGAAGATGGATTGGCTCGAAAAATATGATGCTGCTGTTGAGCAAGCTGTTGAGCAAGGAGTGGAAAAAGCTGCTTCAAAGCTCCTTAGTAAAGGCAAAACAGTAGAAGAAGTAGCAGAACTACTTGATATGGATATAGAAAAGGTTCAAGAAATTGAGAAAAAGATGTTGGTAGAATCTTAATCAAGTGTGAAGTATTTGTTATATTTTACAACAAGGATATATTGAAAATGGGCATTTAAGAAGTTTTTCACAAAATCTACATAAAGTTCTTGATATGCCCTTTTTTTTATGCTAATATATCAATGGTCGGGTACGCTGTATTGTGTGAAATGCTCAGTCGTTCCTCTTCCTTTCGACAGCGGCACGAATCGCTATTGGCCAACCCGTAAAATTTACTAAAGGGATACTTTTTGTTTCCTTGTATGTACTCTGTATTGAGATATGTATGTGGATAAAAACAAGAAGCCCCAGAATCCGGTGCTTATAGAGCACCATAAACTAATATTTATAGGAGGATTATTATGAAACAAAGAAAGAAAAGTTTTGGAATGAGAATTTCAGCTTTCGTCCTTTCATTCGCTATGGTGTGCACTCTGCTCGCCGGTGTCAATGTGGTTGCTTTCGCTGCTGATGGTGATGCTTCTACTGTTGATGTCCA
>ONCT01000043.1 GCA_900316395.1 uncultured Lachnospiraceae bacterium
TAATTATGCTTCATCTTCTTAGAGAAGCGCTTTGCCGCCTCCATAACCTTCTTACCCTGAGGTGTGAAATCCATATATAAAAGCTCCCTTACTACTTATATTCCTAACAAAAGTATAACAATTAATGAATTATAAATCATTAAAATCAATTATATCCGAGCCAGAACCATTAGGCTTAGAGTTTTTCTTCTTGTCTGGTTTTGCGCGTAATTCTTCACTTAAGTCAAGTTCTTCGTCTCCGAATACGTTCTTTTTCTTCTTGCTTTCCTTCTTAGCCTTCTTCTGAGCCTTCTTGATATCCTTCTCGTCTTCCCAGAAAGCAGTTCCTTCATCTTCTACAACTTCTTCCTGAAGTTGTGGCTTATTATCTCTAGAAGATACATCAATATCATCATCCTTAGTATCTTCCTTAATTACATCTTCAACCTTAGGCAATTTATCTGCTTTAAGGTCATCAATGCTCTTATCTATATCAAAGTCACCGAATTCTTCCTGAATCTCGTCTTCAATAGTAGGCTCATCTATATATTCATCAAACAAATCATCTTTTTTACGACGCTTTGCTTCTTTCTTAGCAGCCTTACGCTCTTCCTTCTCTCTCTTCTTTTGCTCCTTAAGCAGACGCTTCTGCTCCTTAGGATCAAGCTCGCCTTCGATACTAGCTTCGCCGATATTATCCTTGCCTTCAGCCTCTTCATCAACCTCATCACCATCAATAAGGTCTGCTTTATCATCACGTTTCTTAAGAACAATATTAATAATAATAGCAACAACTACAATTACTACGAAGATAATTGCTGCAATGATATATCTCATATTAATTGACTTAAGTGTATCAAGAATTCCTGGTTCACTATCTGTCTTGGCATTAGTACTGCCTACTGTGAATAAAGCTTCATTTACTCTCTGAACTGTCTTCTCAGATACATCATATTGGAACCATCCTGTCACATTAGTTGAACTTGTTCCATATACATATACAAATCCATCTACGCCCTGCATTGTATATACTTCAACCTGTCTTCCATCAACATCAATGGTACTCTTAGTAAGCTTATCGCTAATCATCTCACCTGGCTCACCAGGAACAACATAATAATCAGGTCTTCCAAGATAGAAATTGTCCTTAATAGAATTAGTTGTAGGGTCATATACATAGAATGTTCCAGGACCACCAACATTATCTACTGGCTTAAGATATACCATTGTTGTCTGACCATTGCTAATTCCCTTGAGACTCTTACCATTGATTGTAAGCTGTACCTGACTATATCCACCTGGAATTTCCTCAGGTGAGAATCTCTCTGATACAGTGTATTTCTTGCCATTAATATCGAAATCTTCTGACGCACCTGCAGGAGCAGCCGTATTAGTTGCACCAACATTTACAACCATAGAAGAACTACTTGCGTTACTTGAGCTAACAGCAATGGCAGACTGACCAGCTGCATTTGCCTTGAAGGTAATAGTTCCCTGCTTACCAGTAAAGTCAACCTCTCCGGCACTTGACCTATATCCACTAACATTACAATTAACTACAGAAAGTACATTCTCATTATACTTAACAGTCATATTACCAGACTCAGTTGCTGTTGCTGTTACCGTAAATGTATCACCCACCGCAGGGTTCTCTGTAGAAATCGCCACAGAAGATGTTCCCGCTGCCAAAGCAGTGAGTGGTGACATTGTTAATATCAGACATGCAACTACTGCCATTATTCTACTTTTAATTCTCATGTTATTACCTCAACTCTCTTATATGCTAATATATCTACAATTAGTATAAATCAACTTATTTTCACTTAAAAAATTACTACATATAGATTATAGGTAACTTTATTACAAAAATCAACCTAATCACAGAAAAAAGAAATAGGCATATCACAATTGATATGCCCACTTATAACATAATCCATAATACTGTTAATCTCTATACTCCATACCACCCTATGCCTTCATAATTCCAGCCATTGAATGACAGGTGATTACGTTCTACAACATCTCTAGTGTAATGATGTGAACCTACTCCAGTTACATTAGGATTGAATAACCGATATACAGCCTCGCCAGGATCAGCCGAATACCATCCTACGCCTTCATAATTCCAACCTATAAAATCAAGTATATCCTTTTCAATGACATCAGCGGTGTAGTGATGGTCTCCTGAATATGGATTATATAATCTATATACAGGTGTATCAGATATAATAGGCGCATACCATGCACATCCTTCATATCGCCAACCTACTATTACAAGATATTTCCTTTCATCATTTGACGCTGTATATAAATGTTCTCCACTATAGGGATTAAACATGCGAAACATAATATTAGCGCCTTCCTTCTCAGGAATCACCTCATCCCCATCATTCAAGGATTGCGTAAGGCACCAATTCCTAAGATATATACCAGTGTCTGACAAATCATTTTCACTAAACTTATCAACCGAACCACAGCTTGATTTAATTAATGCAGATGTCTCGTTCTTATTACATAGCGACCATCCCACAAATGATACATTAGTATCATTGATAAGGCTCTTCCAGACATCAGCCGAAGCATAATCTATACCGCCATTACCAGAGGCATCACATATAGAGAATTCCGATACAAATACTGGTGTTCCGGCTGCTCTTGCCTGTATTAATTTATCTCTGATATTATCCTTATGTGTGCCTGCATAGAAATGTAAAGTATACATTACATTATTATATCGGAGAGGATTAGCAGAAACCTGTTCTACATCCTGGGACCATGTTGGTGTTCCCACAAGAATTATGGCGTCACTATCATTAGCTCTTATAACAGGAATTACGGAATCTGCATACTGCTTAATTGTATCCCAGTTAGTTCCTCCATTAGGCTCATTACATATCTCATATAACACATTAGAATGACTAGAGTATCTTGCAGATATACGAGAAAAGAAATCTATGGCTTCAGCCTGATGCTGCATAGGATTAGAATCCTGTAGGATGTGCCAGTCAATAATCACATACATTCCAAGGCCTGTTGCTGCATTCACTCCTTTATCTATAATTGATTCCAGCTTAGCTTTGTCGCCACCTGCACAGTATCCACCTTCATCAGTATACATTGCAAGACGAACTACATTAGCTCCCCAATCGTCTCTTAAGCACTTGAATGCCCCTTCATTGACATATTCTGGGAACCACTGAAGACCATGAGTTGATACACCCCTTAGCTGATACTGGCTACCATTAGAATCCACAAGGTCAACTCCACTTACAGCTAGAGCACCATGATTATCAAAAGGAGTTCCTACTTCCGGCACCTTCGGAACTACAGGCGTAGGATTAGGAGGATTGACATTTCCTCCTTCTGGATTAGAAGGTTCAGCGCCACCTTCGCCGGTGTCAGAAGGATTAGTATTACTTCCTCCGACATCAGCTGTCCCTTCACGGAAGGCTCTAACTTCGTCCGCTGATAGCACTCTACCAACACCTGTGGAATTGTCAATAAGATAAGTGCCAACCAGACTGTCTAAGCTACTAGAATTATTAGCAGCAAGAATCATACCTACTTCAGTTATTGTGGATTTAGCGGCTATATTACCATTGTAGTCAGCGTTATAGATGTTAAGATTATTACTAATATCAAGATTACAATTCCATGCATTATCCTTATTTATCTGACCAGAATACGGAATAGCAAAATGCCATGAATTAACATCGTAATTGTTATGATTCTCAACTGATACATTGAATTGAGCATAGTATGAGCCGTTGCTTTCCCAACCGTTAGATTTGTTAAATGTAACAGCTAGACCTTTGAAATTACGAATGGAATCATAATCATCCCCAGCTGATAATCTAGGATTAGAATTAATTGTTCTCACAGGCATAGTATAATACCCGCTAAATCCCTGACAAATGAGCGTAGCCAACAATATTATAACGGCACCTATATATATTATTTTCACATCAAAATGTTTTCTCAATCCTATTATTTCCTCTCTTCTTAATATACTTCGATTATAACACTTACCACTAAAAGAAGCGAGTTATGATTATATATAGAGCCTGCTCTCAAAAGAAGCAAATTATGATTATATATCTACAGCTTCCTAATCAGCAGCACCACCCAGGACACAATTAAGATGATAAAGAATGACACAACAAGTCTTACCATATTGCAGTGTGCAAGCTCAACAGAAAAAAGTAGTACATATCCAAATACAATCATAATTGCAATTAGCAAAGCATAAAGCCCGCTATATAATAGATCAAGCTTAGTAATTGCTCCCTTGTTCTTCTCAAAAATAAAATTCTCCATAAGTCACATCCTCCTGTCATCGTCATTGTTCTATGGCATTATAACGAAAGATGTGTACAATAAAAGGGACACATCTTCCGACATGTCCCAAATCTTACAATCAACACTTAATAATCATATTATTTTTCAAATAGTTTAATGAACTTTTCTTTTATTATTCGCTTTTCATAAGGATGCTCTCGCATAGGCAGGTTAAAATGTGTACTACCATATAACACTGTCTGTGGATGAGTAAATTCTCTGAATCCCCATTCACCATGATAAGCTCCCATTCCAGAATGACCTGTACCATTAAATGGAACACCCTTAACCATAATATGCAAGCACACTTCATTAACACATCCACCGCCGAATTGTTGCGTACTCATAATATGCTCTGCCCACTCTATATCCTTGGTAAATAGATATAATGCCAAGCCATGCTCTCTTGATGCAATATTATCCATAAGCTCATCAATCTTGTTATCATCATATACGATAATCGGAAGAAGTGGTGAGAATAATTCGCGATTAACTATCTCTTCTTCCAGACCAACAGGATATATTATTGTCGGCTCAAATCTTCTACTTCTCCTACCACCATTACCGCCATATACTATCCTGTCAGAATACTTCTTGGCTGTTTTAGCACATTTGTCATAAGCCGCCTTGGTAATAAGCTTAGGATATTCCTTATTCTTATACGCATTAGGCACCTGTCTCTTGAACTCCTTCTTAAGTGCCTTAATGAACTTATCAGCTACCTCAGAAGCAACTGCCACCTGATTAACATTGATACATATCTGCCCTGCATTTAACGACTTGAAGAATGCAATCTTTCTTGCTGCATCCTTAATATCTGCATCTTTTCTAACAACAGCAAAGTTACCCTCTTCTCCACCAAGCTCTAGTGCAACTGGCGTAAGATTCTTAGCTGCCATCTCTAATATATGCTTAGCCACACGAGGCGAACCTGTATAGAATATCTTGTCGAATCTCTCTTCAAGACACATATCAGCCACATCATGACCCCCATCAACAATAGCCACGAATTTTGAAGGGAATATCTCTTCTATCAATTCCTGCATTGCCTTCGTACAATTAGGTGTCTTAGAGCTTGCCTTAATAACTGCCGTATTACCACCTGATATGGCTGCTATTAGCACACCAAGGGATAAAAGAATTGGGAAGTTGAATGGACTTATTATAAGAGTCGTACCATAAGGCATCTTATACACCTTGGTAATCATACTCGGGAAGCAGGTTAGACCTGAGAAATGCGTCTCAGTCTTAGCATACTTATCTAATCCCTTAAGTGTCTCATTTGCTTCAAGCACAACTGTTCCTATATCACAAAAATACGCTTCAAGACCATGACGACCTAAGTCTTTATATAAAGCTTCCTTAAGGTCATCCTCATGTCTTATTACAGCATCACGAAGGCGAATAATCGCCTTCTTTCTGAAATTAAGATCTAATGTCTTATTAGTTCGAAAGAACTTGTTTTGTTTTTGTACCAGCTCATGAATGTTTTCTTTTGTCCACATAATAAAACCCCCTTTTATTCATGTCACATCTTCTTTTCCTGCCATTTTGCCGCGAAATCAAGCAACGCTCCATCTGGTGCAAACTTGCGAAGCACATATGTTGCTTTTACTACCAGACCAGGTAGAATTATTTCCTTCTTATTATACATTTTCCTAATTGCATATTTCGCAAGGCTTCTAGGCTTCATTCCCTTAGCCTCTGCATCAATTCCAGCTGCCTCGTTAAAACCAGTTGGAACTGGTCCAGGGCACAATGCTCCAACATACACATTAGACTCAGCAACCTTGGCTTCTCTAGCAATCGCTCTTGTCATATTAAGGACGTAAGCCTTAGTTGCATAATAAGTTGCCATATAAGGTGAGCCAGGCATATATCCAGCAGAGCTAGCAATATTAAGAATATAGCCTCTGTTCTTCTCAAGCATATCATGCAAGAACAGCTTCGTTAATACATGAACACCAGTAATATTAGTATTAATCATATTTATTTCTCTATCAAGGTCAATATCATCGAAGTCACCAAGGGCTCCGAAGCCTGCTCCATTAATTAATACCTGAACATCAAGATGCTTGTGCTTTTCATAGAGTGCCTTGCATTCATCCACATTTGACACATCACACACATAGTATTTACATTTATGATTATAGAAATGTGTTCTTGAAATGTGGTTGTATTCCTTAGTTAACTGCTTGAGCTTATCTTCACTCCTGGCAACAAGAATAATATCAAGACGTGATAATAGACATCTTGCCATCTCTTTTCCAATACCTGAAGATGCTCCCGTTATTATTGCATACATATTAATTCCTCCTTTCAGAACAACGCAAATTTAAGTACAAAAAGACCTGCCAAAATGTACATTAGCGGTTTTATGGACTTATAGTTGCCTGCTATTAAGTTAATTACTACATAAGATATAATTCCAACGCCAATTCCATCAGATATACTATATAGCATAGGCATACATATAAAGCATAGGTATGCAGGAATTGATTCTGCCGGGTTTTTGAAATTAATGTCTACTACATTCATGGCCATTAAGAACCCAACAAATATCAATGCTGGGGCAACGGCAAATCCTGGGATTGCAATGAATATAGGACCAATCACAAGAGACACAAGGAACAGTATTCCTGTAACAATTGATGTAAGTCCAGTTCTTCCACCCTCGTTAATTCCTGCCGAGCTTTCAACATAAATTGTAGTTGTAGATGTTCCACTCACTGCACCAAAAGCATTTGCAATAGAATCAGCAACTAACGCCCTCTTCATTCCACGCACTCTACCATCTTCATTTACCATAGAGGTATTAGCAGTGCAGCCAAGCAAAGAGCCCATTACATTGAATAGGTCTACAAATAACAGTGAGAATACTATGGATATAATATCAATAATTCTAACGCTGGATAAATCCACACTAAAGCATGCCGCAAATGCATCCGAAAAGCTTCCAAATCCATCAAATATAAACTTAGTCGGAATGACGGATGGGGTATCTGGTCCAACCTCGTATAGACCTGTAAGCTGGGCAATAATGCCGAGCACCCATGAGACTCCAACACCAATAAGTATTGAGCCCTTCACCTTCCTAACATGGAAGATACCAATCACAATAATTCCTATCAGACATAAAACTGCCGATATTCCGTCAGTATGAAAGCTACCATTAAAGTCAACAATCTTAACAAGGGTATCATCAGATGCAACCACTACCTTGCCCTTCTGCAATCCGATAAATGCGATAAAAAGCCCAATTCCAACTGTAAGACCTTTCACCAAATCCTTAGGAATTGCATTGAAGAGAAATGTTGTAACATTAGTTAGTGTCAATATAAGAAATACAACTGCCTCTATAAATACGCATAACAAGCCTAATTGCCATGGAAGTCCCATTAGGTTGCATACCTCGTAGGTAATATATGCATTAAGCCCAAGACCTGGGGCTAAGGCAAATGGCAGATTAGAAAAGCATGCCATAAGTAGTGTACCAACACCAGACGCAAGGGCTGTTGCTACGAATACAGCATTTGCATCCATGCCAGTCTCACTTAGAATTGCAGGATTAACCGCAAGGATGTATGCCATGGTAACAAATGTAGTTAGACCAGCAATTAATTCTGTTTTCGTATTTGTCTTGTTTTCTCGAAACTTAAATATTCTCTCTAACATATCTAACATTATATCACAAATACAAAAAAAGCTTCGCCCTCGCCGAAAAAATATGTTTAATCGGCAAATTAAGGCGAAGCTTAATCTTACTCTAATTATTATTTGTTGTTCTTTCTAGCTTCCTTCTCTTCCTTCTTCTTACGCTTAGCTTCTTCCTTAGCGGCCTGAGCCTCTTTACGCTCTTGTGCTGCCTTAGCATTAGCCTCTGCGTCTTCTGGCTTCTCTACGCTAGTGATTGCAGATTTCTGCATAGGAATACGGCAGTTCTTGTTGCTTCCGAACTCAACAATAACAACATCCTCACCTATGTCAATAATTACACCATAGAAACCGCTTGATGTAAGTACTGTATCTCCAACTGCCATACTATTAAGCATAGAATCCTTTCTCTGCTTCTCCTTATTAGATGGACGAATCATGAAGAAATACATAAGTACGAATAAACCAATGATCATTATGATCATTCCGTATTTACCAAAAAAGCCGGCAAATCCTGAAGCCTGCTCAGTTGCCTCTAATAATAATCCAAAATCCATTAGATAATCCTCCTATTTCTTAAAATACCATTCAACATTTTACATAATATTGTAATATATATCAAGTTATTTTTACTTTTATTTAGGCGACCTACAATATATCGTCTAAATGTTCTGACTTTGTCTTCTTATATTCTGCGAATCTGTTATCTTCTATAGCCTCTCTAATCTCTTCCATCATAGTGTTATAGAAGTACAGATTATGTAGCACGCATAGTCTCATTCCAAGCATCTCCTTACTCATAACAAGATGCCTTATATACGCCCTTGAATAATTTCTGCAGGCCGGGCAATTACAGCCCTCCTCTATCGGACGAGGGTCCAGCTTGTATTTCTCATTTCGTATATTAACCTTACCAAGATTAGTATATAGCTGGCCATGTCTTGCATTTCTACTAGGATATACACAGTCGAAGAAGTCAACACCGCGTTCAACTGCTTCAAGAATGTTGTTAGGAGTGCCTACTCCCATTAGATATACAGGCTTGTCTTCTGGCAAATGTGGAACTGTAACATCTAGTATTCTATACATCTCTTCATGCGTCTCACCTACTGCCAGGCCACCGATGGCATATCCATCAAGGTTCATATCAGCAATCTCGTCAGCGTGGTTAATTCTAATATCCTCGAATATTGCTCCCTGATTAATTCCGAATAACAGCTGATTCTTATTAATAGTAGATTCCTTGGAATTAAGCTCATCCATCTTCGTCTTACATCTATGTAGCCATCTTGTAGTTCTTGAAACTGACTCCTCAACATACTCCCTAGAGGCCTTACTGCTTGGACACTCATCAAATGCCATTGCAATCGTAGATGCAAGATTAGACTGAATAGTCATACTTTCCTCTGGCCCCATAAACAGCTTCCTGCCATCAATGTGGGAATTGAACATTACACCTTCTTCTTTTATCTTGCGAAGTTTCGCTAGAGAGAATACCTGAAAACCACCAGAATCAGTAAGAATAGGCTTGTCCCATACCATGAACTTGTGAAGACCACCGAATTCTTTGATTAGTTCATCTCCTGGACGAACATGTAAATGATATGTGTTAGAAAGCTGAACCTGCGTCTTGATTTCCTGAAGGTCAACTGTTGATACAGCCCCTTTGATAGCCGCAGAGGTTCCAACATTCATAAAAACAGGGGTCTGTATATCACCATGAACAGTTGATAATACAGCCCTTTTTGCTTTGCCATCTTTATTAATAATCTTATACATTATTTATATATTTCCTTCATATAATCCATCTTGGAAGTCATATTATCCATCATCAAATCAAGAAGTGTAATCGCCGCCATACTCTCAACAACAACTACTGCTCTTGGCACAATAATAGGGTCATGTCTTCCATTAATTGTAATATCAATTTCATCATGTAATCTATCAATGGTATGCTGCTTCTGGCTAATTGAAGGTGTAGGCTTAATTGCTACTCTAAATACAATGTCCTGGCCTGTACTAATACCACCAAGCACACCACCTGCATGATTAGAATGGAATACTACGTCTTCTTGATAAGACATCTCGTCATTGTTATTGCTTCCGTTACTTGTTGCAACTCTGAAGCCATCTCCAATCTCGAAGCCCTTAACAGCACCAATAGAAAGCATTGCCTGAGCAAGCTTAGCATCTAATTTATTAAATACAGGCTCACCAACCCCTGGCTTTACACCGTGAATCACACATTCAACTATACCGCCAACAGAGTCGCTATTTCTCATGCATTCCTCTATATAGTCCATAGCCTGAAATGCCACTCTGTCATTAGGCATATATAGGGGATTATCCATCTCATCCATATTAATATCATTAGAATCAGATATAACGTACTTACCAATTGCCCTTGTATAACAATCAAGTGTAACACCTAATTCTCTAAGAATCTTGCTGGCAACTGCTCCACCTGCAACTCTTGCGATTGTTTCTCTTCCTGAGCTTCTTCCACCGCCACGATAATCCCTGATACCGAATTTCTCTTCAAATGTGTAATCAGCATGACCTGGTCGATAAACATTTGCAATATTAGAATAGTCTCTGGACTTCTGATTATTATTCTCCACCATAATAGATATAGGGCATCCTGTAGTTACCCCTTCCATTGTTCCACTAAGTATTATGGCCTTATCATCTTCATTTCGTGGTGTTGTGTATTTTGACTGACCAGGCTTTCTCCTGTCGAGAAATACCTGGATATCCTTTTCATCTAATTCAAGTCCTGCAGGGCAGCCATCAATAACAACTCCTAATGCTTTGCCATGTGATTCTCCCCAGGTTGTAATTGTGTAATTATGTCCAAATGAATTATTCATGCTTATTTCCTACTGTAATTTAACTATCTTCATGCAATTTGGCTGATTAACCTTAACAGGCGGCTTTCTCATTAATGCATAATTCCATTCATAATTAATCTCAAATGCACGCATTTCATTAGAATCATGATTAAGGGAAACCACATGCTTTCTACTTATTTCTCTTAAGACAAGCCAAACTATTAACAGCATCTACAGATGAGAATACATATTCTTCATCAGCAGAAAGCTCTATAGTGGCAGCAGCCGCTGTCATATATGTGTCCTTAATTACGGACACCGTCTGAATCAAATCATAGTCAAGCTTACCATCTTTATTAATAATCTTATATACATCAATCTTGTTACGTTTCTCACTAAGCAGATACAGGAACTTGCCATTATGAGACATGCGAACCATTCTTGGAGCTGTACCAAATGCACATCTTATTATTGCTGCCTCGTTGAGCTCACCCTTATCATAATCAATCTCATATACAACTACCTGGTCAATACCATAATCAACTGTGTATAGATATTTTTCATCAGGAGATAATTCAACACATGTAACCTTAGGCTCTAGTCTTCTCTCCACAGAACTGATTCCCTGACCTTCATGGAACAGACCACAGGCAATCTCGCCTATGCTTCCATCCTCATTAAGATTCATCATTGTGATACGACCATCATGATATCCACCAACAAACAGGTATCTGTTATTAGAATCAACATCAAGATAACAACCTCTCATTCCACCAATCCATTGGGTATTAATGAAGCTTAGGTTGCCATCCTCTTCTATACGAAATGCGCTTACACCTTCATCAACTATAGAATATAAGAACTTCTTATCATGTGACGCAATAAGGTAGGAAGGATTGTGAACATCAACCTCTCCCTTATATGTAAATACACATTCATCAACATCTACATCGTAGATCTGAATTCCCTTCTTGTTATTATTAGTGTAGCTTCCTACATATGCAACATATCCTGCCATAACTAGTCTTCCTTCCTTCTAATAATATCATATCTATCAAGTTCTATACCTAAGTCAATCCATAGCATTTCCTTTGGATGAGGTGCGCTATCCACATCTGCACCCTTCTCATTAACAATTCGCTTAACTACAACTTCTATATTATCACCATTAGGCTTCATTACCTCAATAGTCTCGCCAACTGAGAATTTATTCTTCTGCTCAATTGAATATAAGCCATCCTTACACTCGCCAATAATTCCTAGATATGTATACTCCTTGATATAAGTGTTGTTATCATATATCTGGGCTTCATGTGTTGGCTTGCCGAAGAAAAAGCCTGTTGTAAATTGACGATATGTACAATTAGAAATCTGGTCAAGGTACCAAGGCATATTCTTCTTATAAAGCTCAGGATCCTTAAGATAATCATCAATTGCCTTACGATACGTCCTTGCAACAGTGGCCACATATAGAGCCGTCTTCATTCTTCCTTCAATCTTAAAGCTGTCAATTCCAGCGTCAATAAGCTCAGGAATATGCTCTATCATACACAAATCCTTGGAGTTAAATATATAAGTTCCTCTCTCGTTCTCATATACAGGAAGATACTCCCCTGGGCGTTCTTCCTCCATTATATGATATTTCCAACGACAAGGATGGGTACATTCTCCCTGATTCGCATCACGACCAGTAAAATAATTACTAAGAAGACATCTTCCCGAATAGGAAATGCACATTGCACCATGAATAAATGTCTCTATCTCTAAATCATCAGGAATATTCTCTCTTAACTCTTTAATCTCATCCATTGATAACTCTCTGGCTGAAACAACACGCTTTGCTCCAAGCTTATGCCAGAAATTATATGTTCCATAATTAGTATTATTAGCCTGTGTACTTATATGTATCTCAACCTCTGGCCATACCTTCTTAGCAATCTCGAATACACCAGGGTCAGATATAATAAGTGCATCAACACCTATCTTCTTAAGCTCTTCAAAATATTCATATGCAAGGGGCAAATCTTTATTATGTGCCAATATATTCGCAGTTACATATACCTTAACACCGCGCTTGTGTGCAAACTCTACACCTTCTGCCATTTCCTCGTTAGAGAAATTCTTAGCCTTGGCACGAAGTCCGAACACATCGCCACCAATATATACAGCGTCAGCTCCGAATATAACAGCCTCCTTAAGAACCTCCAAAGAACTAGCAGGTACAAGTAATTCAACTTGTCTCATTAATAATCTCCAATCTACTTTACTACAGTAAGTGCAACACCATCTCCAACAGAGAGAATTGTTGTATCATAATCTTCATCCTGACATAACTCATAGAGATATTCTCTAATTCTCTTATGAATTGTACGATTCCTTCTATCAACTATAAAATGTGATTCAAGAATATCACCATCCTGCAACACATTATCTGTAACTATTACAGAGCCTTGCGAAGTAAGGCGCTTAATTTCTGGCCAAAAGTTAATATACTGCCCCTTGGCCGCATCCATAAACACAAAATCATATACTCCTGTGAGAGTAGGAAGTATGTCTTTGGCGTCACCCTCTAATAAGGTAACTCTATCAGCCACACCAGCCCTACTGAAATTCTCTCTTGCAATAGGGATTCGCTTCTCGTAATTCTCTATAGTTGTTATAGAACAATCATCACTTGTATTATATGCCATTAAGATTGCAGAAAAACCAATGGCAGTCCCAACCTCTAATACTCGCTTAGGCTTATTCATTGCAAGCAGGGTTCGCATTAGATATTGCATATCCTTACGAATGATTGGAACAAAGGTATCGATTGCTTCTGCTTCTATTGTATCAAGAAGCTTTCCATTACCCTTCTCTATGGAATTAAGATATACACTCAATCTGTCATTATCTACCATAATGTCACTATACTTCCATAATAATTGGCATTATCATAGGACGTCTCTTAGTCTCTTTCCATACGAAGTCACCAAGTGCATCCTTAATACGAGCCTTGATTCTATTCCAGTCAGTAACGTTTTGTGACATACATTTGTCCATTGTATCGTTAAGGACGTCTCTTGCAGATTCCATAAGGTCTTCTGCACCTTTTACATATACAAATCCACGTGATACAATATCAGGTCCAGCCAGAACCTGGGCACTTCCGCTCTCAAGTGTAAGAACCACAATAATTATTCCGTCCTCAGACAGACGCTGTCTGTCATGTAATACAATATTACCTACGTCACCAACACCAAGTCCATCAACCATTATTGCACCTGTATGAACATGGTCAGTCACCTTGGCACCTTCATCGTCTAATTCTAATACATCTCCAGATGATAATATGAATATATCATCAGACTTATATCCAAGAGTTGTTGCAATTCTTGCGTGGGCCTTAAGATGCTTATACTCTCCATGAACTGGTATTACATACTTAGGATTAACAAGAGAATATATAAGCTTAAGCTCTTCCTGACAAGCATGTCCAGATACATGGGCATCCTGAATAACAACCTCAGCACCACGTCTTGAAAGCTCATTAATAACCTTAGATACTGCCTTCTCATTACCAGGAATTGGATGAGAAGAGAATATTATAGTATCGTTAGGCTTAATAGATACCTTTCTATGAGTACCATTGGCCATTCTTGACAAGGCAGCCATTGATTCTCCCTGACTTCCTGTTGTTATAAGACAGGTCTGCTCGTCAGAATAATTCTTAAGCTGGTCTATATCAACTAGCGTATATTCAGGTACCTTAAGATATCCAAGCTCTGAAGCCGTAGCAATAATGTTGACCATACTTCGGCCTTCTACCACTACCTTCCTTCCGAATTTGTGAGCAGAATTAATGATTTGCTGCACCCTGTCAACATTTGACGCAAATGTAGCAATAATAATTCTTGTAGACTTATGATTCTCGAACAATTCATCAAATGTCTTACCAACAGTCTTCTCAGAAGGGGTAAATCCAGGTCGCTCTGCATTAGTACTATCAGCCATCATTGCAAGTACACCCTTCTTGCCAAGCTCTGCGAATCTGGTTAAATCAATAGCATCACCATATACAGGTGTATAATCCACCTTAAAGTCTCCAGTATGAACAACTACTCCTGCTGGTGAATAAATTGCAAATGCAGCTGCATCCTGAATACTGTGATTTGTCTTAATAAATTCAACACGAAAACAGCCAGCATTAATATGCTGCCCGTATTTTACGACCTTACGCTTTACCTGGGACATAAGATTATGCTCGCGAAGCTTATTATCAATAAGACCTATTGTAAGCATTGTTGCATAAATAGGCGCATTAATCTCCTTAAAGACATAAGGAATGGCACCTATATGGTCTTCGTGACCATGAGTTATGAAGAATCCTTTAATCTTATCTTCATTCTCCTGAAGATAAGTAATATCAGGAATTACAAGGTCTACTCCTAACATATCTGTCTCTGGAAATGCAAGACCACAATCCACAACGATAATACTGTCATCATACTCGAAGGCAGTAATATTCATTCCAATTGCCTCTAAACCTCCCAGAGGAATGATTTTTAATTTTCCGTTTTCTGACAATTTATACCTCCATTACACTAAATCTGTATCTTCCAAAAGTTCAGAGAACACCTTGATTAAGGCTTCGTACTCATCGTCCTCTTCAACTGGAACATACGTTAACTCGTTATCATCATCAGACACTTCCTTAAAGATATAAGCTTCTGACTCGTCAGAATCATCCTCTGATACGAGTAGATACTTCTTTTCTTTAAGAGTTGTCTGTTCAATTACAAATAATTCGACTTCTTCATTACTGTCTGTATCGTAGAAAGTTATTTTATCCAAAATATTAGTCTCCTATTATTTGCCATAATTCTCTTCAAGAAAACCTTGCAGGATGACCATGGCAGCGACTTCATCAACGAATTCTTTGTGATTAACTGATTTAATGCCACATTCATCTAATATCTCATGAGCTTCAAAGCTAGAAAGCCTCTCATCAAAATAATTGACCTTAAGTCCTGTCCTCCGCTCAAGATTCTCGCCAAATTCTCTAGTCTTACGGCAACGCTCTCCCTCAGTATCATCCATATTCATTGGAAGGCCAAGAACAATCTCGTCAACATCATATTCTTTAATTATTTCATCAATTCTAGACAAGGTTTTTCGAATTTTACTTTCCCTGTCTCTTCTAATAATCTCAAGCCCACTTGCACTCATAAGTAAGGGGTCACTAATAGCAACCCCTACTGTCTTACTACCGAAATCTAATCCTAGATATCGTTTGTTATCATTCATTATTGATTCCAAGCCTCTGAATTAATATACTCTCTAAGTAATTCTTCAACTAATTCATCCTTCTCAACCTTCATAATAAGGCTTCTTGCATTCTTATGGCTAGTGATAAATGTTGGGTCACCAGACATAATATAACCCACTATCTGATTAACAGGATTATATCCCTTCTCAGATAATGCCTCATACACCTCTTTGATAATATCCTTAACAGATACCTGAGGTTCATTCTTAATTCTAAAAAATTGTGTGTTGCCTAAATCTTGCATAGTTTTCTTCCTTCTCTTATAAAAACCCAATTTACTTAATGTTTATTTTATATCAAATGCTATATTTTTTCAACCAATAGTAAGTTATTCTGAATACTTGCTCCCCGTCCTTTAATAATCTTATTGGACAAATCATCATCACATTTAACACAAACCATAATATATTCTTTAGAATAGCCGCGATAGTATTTCTCATTGTCGATTAAGATGCTTTCTTCCATAAGAGCAGTAACTTCCTCACCAATATAGCTTTCCATATATTCTATCGACATTTTATTATTTAATTCAAGTAGCTTGCTGCTTCGTGATGACTTGAGCGCCTCATCTACCTGCCCTGACATCTTATCAGCCTTAGTTCCTTTACGCCTACTGTACTTGAAAATGTGCATTGCAGCAAAATGTACTTTATCTAAGAAGTCATATGTTGTAGCGAATTCCTCCTCTGTCTCCTGTGGAAATCCCACTATAACATCAGTGGTAATGGCAGGATTATGAAAATACTCCCTTAGGAGTACACATTTGTCATAGTATTCAGAAGTTGTATACTTCCTATTCATCCTACTTAGCACATCGTCACAGCCGCTCTGCAAGGACAGATGAAAATGAGGACAAATCTTATCTACTTTAACAAGACGCTTAACAAAATCCTCTGTAATAATGCCTGGCTCAAGAGAGCTTAGCCTAATTCGTTCTACTCCCTTGATATCATTAATTGCTTCAATTAAGTCAATAAGATAATAATCCTTATCATCCTCATTAACATGATATGAAGATACATGAATACCTGTTAGCACGAATTCCTTGCAGCCTCGCTTGGACAGATTCCTGATTTCCTCCACCACACTCTTAACACTTCGTGAGCGCACTCTTCCTCTTGCAAATGGAATGATACAGTATGTGCAAAACTGGTTACAGCCGTCCTGAATCTTGATAAATGCTCTTGTTCTTGAAGACACATTTTCAAGAGTCATATCCTCAAAGCCAACCTTACTATTGTTAATGTCTTCACAGTCGGACAGCTTCTCCTTTGATTCAATGAAGCTTTCAATATCATCTACAATATTATTTTTCCTATTGTTGCCAATATAAATATCGGCGTTAATCTTATCCTTGTCTGCATCAGTAAGGCCCTGCACAAAACAGCCCATCGCAACAACTATAGCATCAGGATTTCTACGCCTTGCACGATTAATCATTTGCCTTGATTTGTGGTCAGCAATGTTGGTAACAGAACAGGTGTTAATTATATACACATCAGCTTTGCTTTCGAACTCAACAATTGAATATCCGTCATTTTTTAGCAAATCTATGACAGCCTCAAGTTCATAAGTATTAACTTTACATCCAAGATTATGAAATGCCGCACTTTTCATTAAGTGTTTTTCTCCTTACTTATTGACTTTTGTTCAAATAACATTTAGGATAATAGATAGTATATATTATAAAAATGTGGGAGGTTTCGAAAATGACAAAAATACAAATTTCTCTAAATTCAATTGACAAAGTAAAAGCATTTGTTAATACAATTGCTACATTTGACACTGACTTTGATCTTGTATCAGGCAGATATGTTATTGATGCAAAATCAATTATGGGTATTTTCTCATTAGATTTATCTAAGCCAATTGAGTTAGCAATCCATTCAGAAAAAGATGTAGATGCGATTCTTCAAGCTTTAGAGCCATATACAATCTAATCTTAAATGAATAATAACACTAATTAGCACAGGTTTTTGCCTGTGCTATTTTTGTGCAATCTAATATTGGCTGTCGCTATCATTAGTCATCACCTTTGACAATGATAACCTCTGTGCTGTTATAAGCCTCTTCAAGCAGCCTGTCTATATCGTCTTCAAGCCTTTTTTCTGATTTCTTGATTCTGTCAAGCTTAGGCTTTGTTACCGGATGCTTAGCCACGAATATGGTACAGCAATCCTCGTATGGCTGTATTGAAGTCTCATAGGTGTCTATTTTTTCGGACACCCTTATTATCTCCTGCTTATCGAATCCTATAAGTGGTCTATATACAGGAAGGGTACATACTTCATTAGTTGTTAGAAGAGACTGCATTGTCTGACTTGCAACCTGACCTATGCTCTCACCAGTAATTAATCCTAAGCAATCATCCTGCAAGGCAAAATGCTCCGCAATCATCATCATATATCGTCTCATAATAATTGTTAACTCTTCATGAGGACATTTCTCATATATAGCCAGCTGTATATCAGTAAAGTTAACAATATGAAGCTTAATTGGACCTGCATACTTAGCCACATATTTTGCAAGGTCAACCACCTTCTGCTTAGCACGCTCCGAAGTATATGGTGGCGCATGAAAATAAGTTGCTTCAAGCTGCACGCCACGCTTTGCAATCATGTATCCAGCAACAGGCGAATCGATTCCACCTGACAGAAGAAGCATTGCTTTACCAGCAGTTCCAACAGGCATACCCATTGGTCCCTCGATTTCCTTACAATAGAAGTTAATGCTCTCTCTAATCTCAACATGAATCATAACCTCAGGATTATGAACATCCACCTTAAGTTCAGGGAATGCATCAAGAAGCTTCTCACCAAGGGATGCATTAATCTCCATGGAATCAATAGGGTAATCCTTTCTTGCTCTTCTTGCCTTAACCTTGAATGTGAAATTCTTATCCTCAAACTCTTCATCAATATACTTAACAATCTGCTCTGCTAGCTTATCAAATCCCTCATCTTCTGTAATTACAGCAGGGCAGATTCCTGTAATTCCAAATACTTTAGTCAGACGATTAATTGCTTCGTCATAGTCATAATCTCCATCAACAGTGATAAATACTCTTCCCTGTTCCTTGTAAACCTGGAATTCTCCATCCACATTTTCAAGAGTCTCCTTGATGCGGCGAACTAGGGCGTCCTCGAACACATATCTATTCTTACCCTTAATTCCAATCTCTGCATATTTTATAACAAATGCACTCGTTAACATATCATTCTCCTTAATCAGTTATCTCCTGGTGTATTTCATCAACTTAGGTATAATATCTTCTAGCACATCACATGCGTAGTCAATTTCTTCTATGGTATTGTAAATGCTAAAGCTAAATCGAACTGTCTTATCAAGCATTTCTTTAGGTACATTAATCGCCTGTAGGGTTTTGCTGATAGCAGGCTTATTAGATGAGCAGGCCGAACCAGCAGACACATAGATTTCCTTCTCCTCTAAGCTATGAAGCACAACCTCTGCCCTTACATCCTTAATGCTTACACTTACAATATTAGGGGCGCTTTGCTCGTTAGTCAGACCGTTGATGGTCGCAAAATCCATATCCTTTATTCTTCCTACAAAATGTTCTTTTAATGTGCGAAGCTTCTTAACATTTTCTTCCATATTATCACACATTAGAGATACTGCCACGCCAAGCCCGCACTGAGAATACACATTTTCAGTACCGGAGCGAAGCCCTCTCTCCTGACCTCCACCATATATTATAGGCTTAATCTTAGTGCCCTGCTTAATATATAGAAATCCACTTCCCTTAGGGCCATGAATCTTGTGGCCACTAACAGACAGAAGGTCAATATTCATCTTCTTAGGATTAATAGCATACTTGCCGAAGGACTGAATTGCATCAACATGGAATAAGCAATTAGAGTTATGCTTCTTAATAATCCTGCCAATATCTTCAGTTGGCTGAACAGCACCAATCTCATTATTGACATGCATAATAGATACAAGAATCGTGTCATCTCTTATATTATCCTCTAGCTCACTTATGGATACTGTCCCATTATTGTCACATGGCAAATATGTAATCTCATAATCTAGCTCCTCAAGCATCTTTAATGGTGCATTAACAGATGCATGCTCGATAGAGGAAGTAATAATGTGCCTGCCTGCACGTTTGTTAGCCATGGCTGAACCAAGCAACGCCATATTGTTAGACTCTGTACCACCAGATGTGAATATAATCTCCTTCTGATCTGCCTTGAGAGACTTAGCAATAATGCTTCTAGCTTCACTTAGCATCTTCTCACCATCAAAACCTACGTTGTGAAGGGATGATGGGTTGCCGTAATGCTCATTCATTACTTCGTTCATCTTCTCAATAACTAAAGGTGCACATTTAGTTGTTGCTGAATTATCAAAATAACATAACATAATCTAGTCCTATTCTGTCAATAATTGACAAATACCTGCCCGCTCATACTATTATTTGCAGGTATAGTTATTTCTTTTGCACATAAGATATCAATGCCTTTGACGCGATTTTCTTATGAGCGTGAAGGCATTGGATATCTTATGTGCTATGTATTACACTCTACCTCTAGCATAGTTAATGCTACAGTAGTTATGGCTGCTGTATCAGTTCTTAGTATGCGCTTCCCTAGTGAAATGATTTCACTTTCCTTGAGGGCTTCAATCTCTTCAGGGGCGAAGCCACCTTCTGGTCCTATGAATATTGCCACCTCTTTATAATCCGATAGCTTCTTAAGAGCATTTGCAGTAGCTTCCATACCATTCTTATTCTCATAAGGCACTAAACGCAAAATATCAGGCGAAGTCGACTCCTTAACAGCCTCATCAAAGGTCATGAAATCACAGATAAATGGAATACACGAACGCTTTGACTGCATTGCTGCGGCCTCTGCAATCCTCTCATACCTGTCAACTTTCTTTGCCTTCTTCTTATCATCAAGCTTAACGACGCAACGCTTCATTTCAACAGGAATTATGGATGAGACACCAAGCTCAGTACATTTCTCAATTATTGTCTCCATCCTATCCCCTTTAGGCACGGCCTGATACAGACTTATCTTACAAGGAAGCTCTGTTGTTAGCAAATCATCAATCACCTTAAGTGTAAGTTCATCATTATCAACACTTGCCACCTCACACAGATAGCTTTCCTCTGCGCTAGTACTAACTCTTATCTTCTCGCCTGTTTTGATTCTGCAGGCCTTAACAAGATGATTGGCATCACTGCCATTAACCTTAATCATATTATCTTCTATCTGGTTATTATCAATAAATATCTGTTGCATAATTATTCCTTAACCGCTGTAATATTAACCCATTCTCCAAGATGGTTAATCTCAGTAACCTTAAATCCTGCTTCCACAAGTGCGTCCTTAACAGCATTCTCCTTAAAGTCAATGATTCCAGATGTAATGACCATCCCGCCCTTTTTGAGCGCATTGTACATAGCCTCTGACATATCGATTAGAATATCAGCTAAGATATTAGCAACAACAATATCGTAACACTCGTATCCAACCATTTTCTGAAGTGTCTTATCACTAGCAAGGTCACCTATGTAAAATGTTGCTTTCTTAGTGTCAAGATTATTGACCTTGAAATTAGAACAAGCTGCATCAACACAGTTAGGATCAATGTCAGTTCCTGAAATATGACTAGCACCATATAATAATGCAACCATTGACAGGATTCCACTTCCAAAGCCTAAGTCTAATACATTATCACCTTTCTTCAGATGTTTCTGTATTCCCTCAATACATAACTTAGTAGTCTCGTGAGCTCCTGTTCCAAATGTTGTACCAGGGTCAATGGATATACATTTATCTACTCCCATAGGCGTATCTACTTGTTCCCATGTTGGCTTTATAAGTAAGTCTCCCACCTCAAAAGCATGGAAATATTCTTTCCATTTGTTAAGATAGTCTTCATCTTCTAAGACTTCTTCCTTAATAGTACCTTCTCCAATATCAGAATAGCTACCTATATCTTCTATAACCGACTTCACCTTATTAATAAGATTATCATCTTTTGTTTCCAAGTAGAATATAATCTTACAAAGCCCGTCATCTATCGGCATATCAGGCTGTAATTCTTCGTAGTCTTTGCCTTGTATCTCATCATGTACAGGCAGATTATCCTCTATCTCCAGCGCACTTAAGCCAAGGCTAGTAAGTTCATAACATATATCATCACAAGCTGTAGTTTTCGTATTAATAGTGTATTTAATATAATTCATAATTAATCTTAATTTCCCGATATAAATCTATCTATTCCATTAGCAATTCCATTTATTATCTTTACCTGATATTCATCGCTAGCCATAAGTCTATCTTCGTTAGGATTAGACATATACCCCATTTCAATTAATGTAACAGGAACCTTACTCCAATTATTACCAGTCATAGAATCAGTCTCCCATACACGTTCTCTTATTGCACCGGTTGCACTAACATATTCATCAAGAACATCTACAGATAATCTCTTACTCTCGGCATATATATTGGAATTATAGGAATTAGACGATGTCTGGCAAATTGTCATTGCACCACTTACGCTTGAATCTTCATCACTATTAGCATGTATTCTAATAAACACATCAGCATTTGCGTTATTCGCAATCTCTGCTCTTTCTATACAACTTATTTCGCCTTCATTCTTTGTTCTTGTAAGAATAACATTATACCCACGTTTCTCTAACTCTTCTTTAAGTTTATTAGATACCTGCAATGTCAACTCATATTCCCTAAGCCCGGTTGCAACACCTGTTGTACCGCTTGTATCCTTCTGCTTTCTTTCGCTGGCACCTGGACCTACCGGTTCAGTTTCCTTAGAATCCTTTGTCTGGTGCCCCGGATCTATTACTATAGTATGGCTAATTGACGTCGGTTGAGGTTCTTCTACAACAGGCTTTTCCACTCAACATTTCTCCTTATCATGAAGCGCAAACACATAATCCGTCTTATTATAACATATTATTATTGTATATTGTGACACAAAAATATATAGAAAATAAGTCTCAAATATCTTATAATACTTATTATATTATATGTTCGAAAGGAGAAAAAAATATGGGATTAATTAAAGCTGCTATAGGCGCAGCCGGCGGAACTTTGGCAGATCAGTGGAAGGAATTCTTCTATTGTGATGCAATGGACAAAGAAGTAATGGTTGTCAAAGGTCAGAAGAGAACCTCTGGCAGGTCTTCTAACACTAAGGGAAATGACAATATTATTTCTAATGGTTCAGGAATTGCTGTAGCCGATGGACAATGTATGATTATCGTTGAACAGGGTAAGGTTGTTGAAATCTGTGCAGAGCCTGGTGAATTCACATTTGACTCATCTACAGAGCCTACTATCTTCTCTGGTGACCTTGGTGACAGCATCATCGAGACATTCAAGATAATGGGTAAGAGATTCACTTATGGTGGAGATACTGGCAAGGACCAGAGAATCTATTACTTCAACACTAAGGAATTAATGGATAACAAATTCGGTACACCTAACCCTATTCCATTCAGAGTACTTGATTCTAAGGTTAATCTTGACCTTGATACATCAGTTAGATGTTCAGGTGTATATTCATATAAAATTGTTGATCCTATTCGTTTCTATACTAATGTATGTGGAAATGTATCTGAAGAATACAGACGTGAAGAGATCGAATCTCAACTTAAGACAGAGTTCATCGATGCACTTCAACCAGCTTTCGGTGCGCTATCTAACTTAGAGATTAGACCTAATCAGATTGTATCTCACAACAAAGAATTAAAGGATGCAGTTAATGAGGCATTAAAGGACGATTGGCTTGAGAAGCGTGGTCTTGAGATTATCAGTATTGCTATTGGTTCTGTATCACTTCCTGATGAAGATGCAGAATACATCAAGCAGGCTCAACGTTCTCGTGCATTCTCAGACCCAGGTATGGGCGCAGGTCTTGGTGCTATTGCTGGTGCTGATGCTATGAAGGCCGCTGCTTCTAACGAAGGCGGTGCCATGAACGGATTTGTTGGTATGGGAATGGCAATGAATGCTAATCAGATGAATACTGCTAATACAGCTAATCTATATGCTATGAATCAGCAGAATCAGCAGATGCAACAGCAGCAACAGATGCAGCAACAACAAGCTGCTCCTGCTGGAAATGCCTGGACATGTCAATGTGGCACACAGGTTACTGGCAACTTCTGTCCTAACTGTGGCTCTAAGAAGCCTGAAGCTTCTACTTCTTGGACTTGCCAATGTGGCACATCCAACACTGGTAAATTCTGTAGCAACTGTGGTTCCCCACGACCATAGTATTTTACATGAAAGGAGAATAATATGGCTGATTTAAATGAATATAAATGTCCCAATTGTGGTGGTGCATTAAACTTCGATTCAGGCATTCAAAAGATGAAGTGTCCGTTTTGTGATTGCGAATTCGAAATGGATGATTTAAAGGCTCTTGACGAAGAACTTAAAAGTGTAAATGCCGACGATGAATTCAAATGGGACGGTGCTCAGGGCGAAAAATGGTCTGAAGAAGAGACACAGAACATGAAGGTCTATGTATGTCAGTCCTGCGGTGGTGAAATTGTAGGTGATGAGACTACAGGTGCAACAAGCTGCCCATATTGTGATAACCCAGTTGTTATCAAGGGCTCATTTGCAGGCGACTTGAAGCCTGACTTCATTATACCATTTAAGCATGATAAGAAAGCAGCTAAGGAAGGTCTTAACAATCATTTACTTAAAAAATTCTTCCTGCCTAAGATATTCAAAGACCAGAATCATATTGACGAAGTAAAAGGTATCTACGTACCTTTCTGGTTATTCGATACCGATGTAGATGGACAGGTTAATTATAAGGCTACTACTGTTCGCCACTGGTCTGATAGTAATTATGATTATACTGAGACAAGCTATTATAGCGTATATCGTGCTGGTAAGCTTGGCTTCGACAGAATTCCTGTTGATGGCTCTTCACAGATGCCTGATGATTTGATGGAATCAATTGAGCCTTTCGACTTCGAAGGTGGTGCCAAGGAATTCCAGACAGCATATATGGCTGGATACTTAGCTGACAGATATGATGTTGACGATAAGCAAAGTATCAACAGAGCTAACGAAAGAGTCAAGGTTTCTACAGAAGAAGCATTTCGTTCAACTGTTACAGGCTATACTACTGTAGATGTAGAGAATAGTAATATTAAGACATACAACGGCAAGACGCACTACGCTATGTACCCTGTATGGATTCTTAATACTACATACAAGGATGAGCATTATCTGTTTGCTATGAATGGTCAGACAGGTAAATTCGTAGGTAATCTTCCAACTGACTGGGGCAAATTCTGGGGAACACTTGGAATCCTAAGTGTTGGTTTATCTGCTATTGCATTATTACTGCAGTATTTATTCTATTAAGGAGGTGTATATTAAGATGAGAAAATCAATTAGAAAATCAATCATACTTGCTATGGTCGCATTACTCACATTGACATTTTCAATTCCAGTATGCGCCGCAGAAACAGCTAATAATGCTCCAGCTGCAACAGCAAATACAACAAGTGGCTCAATGCTACTAGATGATAAGGCTGGACTACTTAAGGGCAATGAACCACAGCAAGTGCTAGAGACATTAGAAGTAGATTCTTCAAAAAGCAATTGTAATATAGTTGTTATTACTACTAACCAAGGTCTTTCAGAAAGCGCTATTAGATCCTATGCCGATAATTATTATGCTACAAATGTGGAGAACAAATCACAGACTAATTTCTGTGTAACTCTCACTGTTGACATATCTTCTAGAAAGGTTGATGTGGGAACATATAATCCTGGAAGCAAGCGTAATCTCAACGACGCTGCCAAGGATGAAATCAGGGAATATGTAACAAGTGATTTAACCAATGGCAACTATGCTAAAGCATTTACAAAATTCGCTGACAAAACAGCCACAATTGCTGGGGCTATTGACGAAGATGGAGGAAGAAGCAAAGCTTCCTTCCCTTGGGGAACAAGAATCCTCATCTCTCTTGTTATAGGCATTATATTAGCAGTTATTATCTGCTTCATTATCAAGTCACAGCTTAAGAGTGTTGCAATGAAATCTAACGCTGCTGATTATGTAAGAGAAGGTTCTCTTAACATCACTTCACAAAGTGACAGATTCCTATATAGCCATGTAACGAAGACCGCTAAGCCTAAGAACAATTCTTCAAGTGGTGGTGGCGGAAGCTCAGGAAGCCACAGTACAGGAAGCTTCTAATTACAATTTAAGGCATATTATAAAAGGTGGTACATATCATATGATATGCTCCACCTTTTTTTGATTACATATGCTCGATTTTTAATAATCCATTATTACTCAACTTCTATCTTCCAGCACATTCCTTCGAACACCCATCCTATAGATGACAAGTAGAATACCTCTTCTTCATTTATGGTCCATAGATGCTCTGCCGCTGGACTAAATGGGTTATATAATCTGTATTGTGGAATCCCTTCCTTACTATCCGTCTTGTATACATAATGTGATATACCTTCATAATTCCATCCAGTCATACTAAGGTATATTGCCTCATCAGTATTTTCGGTATAGAAATGAAAGCCTCCGCCATATGGATTATATAATCTATATACAGGAACTGCATATTCCTGCGAGGCGTCAACTACATATGTGTCAGAATCACTTTCATATCTCCATCCATGCATTTCAAGATATATTACTTCGCCTACATCCATAGTATATAGGTGTTCACCTCTTATAGGGTCATATACACGGTATAAGTCACCCGCAAGAATTCTATGTAATGGTATTTCAACATTTTCCCCTAACACAGAATCTTTAACAAGAGCTATGTCTTTTACAGGGTCAACGGAGATTACATTATCAGATTCCTTAACAATCAGAGAAGATTCTCCAACATAAGTTGGCTTCACATCATTGTATTTGTTATCTCCTACTACCTTGTACCATACATAATATTCCCCTGGCTCAGTAGCTTTAGGTACTGATGTGCTCCATTCTGTTGGTTCGTTGTCTTCAGTTCCCAGGCCATAATACAATGTGCCACCATCTGTATTACCCGTATTGGACAACTCCATAGGCTCACCTGTATATGTTATCCTCTCATTAGCATCTGGTGGTATTACAGTAGGGTTTATTTTACCAACCTTAACATCACATTTAGCTGAGAGTTTACCATCAGAAGTCTTAACTGTAATTACAGCATTTCCTTCACCAACACCTGAAACTAATCCTGTGCTACTTACAGTAGCTACAGAATTATTGCTGCTGGTATATACAACATCTTTACTAGAAGCATCCTCAGGTGTAATGGTAACCTTAAGTATCACACTATCTCCTACCGTCATTGCTGTCGATGTTGGTGATACACTAATACCCGTTACACCTATAGGCATTGCCTTACCATAACTAACGCATAACTCCTGACAATGAGGCATTGTAATTATACTCGCATTGCCAGCAAATGTAGCTATACTATTGATATTGTATTCTGTGTTAAATGGTCCATTGTGTGTAAAGAGCAATTCCATCAGAAGCTCTCTAATCTCAGTCACATGACTATTCATTGTCTCGAACTTGCTATGAAGCATCTTCTTAAAATCTTCATTGTACAAGCCCTCTGTATCAATCTTCTTAGCTAAGTCAGCATCAATCTGTGTAAAGGCTCTCTTGAATTCTCCATCAGCCGCGTCCTCTAATCTGTTATAATACTGAGTCCCCCCTGTCTCAGGAGTATACTTTTTCATAAGATAAAGAACAGCTGTAACAAAATCTTTAAACTGGCCATTTCCCTTATCAATGGCTTTATTAATCTTATCCATATCAGAACTTAGAAAGCTCATCATGCTTGTAAGAGTATACAGGAATTGTCTTGCGCCTTCTGGCTTTCTATTTGATTCAGTACTGTATGCCGCAGATGTTGGGACAGCACCCTTAGCGCAGGCTTTTAGGAACTCAATTACAATCTTGCCAAGAGTAACCTTACTAATGTCAAATCCCTTTTCAGCAGAGCCTGGATAGAATGAGCCTAAGACATTCTTGGCAATACCTGAGTAAGAAGATGGCACTGCCTTATCAATATACTTCTCAAGTTCCTGTATTCCCTTGTCCTGCTCGTTATCATAGACGAAATTACCTAAAGTCTCAATGAACTCATCAACTGTATAAGAATCCATATCTATCGATTCTCCAGTTGTGTATTCAATAATCTGCTCTATTGCAATAGCGGCGGCATCATCTTCGTCAAAGGCCACTCCCTCCTCAACAAGCTTCTCAGAGGCGTAAGCAAGATAACTAAACAATAATGGCTGCGTTAACTTTGATGCAAATCCATCATAATTATTAAGCAAATCCTGAGCCATAGAATCCATGCCCATCATCGCAGCAAAGGCTTCCTGATATCCTTCACTTACAAATTTCGTAGTTGTAGAAAAATATTGAAGACCTGTATTTATCTTCTCGTTAAGAAAAGCAATAAGACCTTTTTCCCCACTTAAGCCGCCTTCCTTATCCTTAATATCTAATGCAGCAACATCAAATACTTTCTCATGGAAATTAGATGGCGCATTTCCATTTGTATATCGTTTATATGTGTACTCATCTAACTCTTTTAATTTCACTATCATCTGCTCTTCTGTAGCACCTTCATAAGTACATACCTTACCATAATAGGTATATCCCCATTGGTCTAACGGCAGATAAGTTACATAATCATATGCAAAAGGATAGTTATGTATTCCACTGTAAACAGGATCTGATGGATTAACATTTCCCTGAGCAGAACTTGTATATGCCTCACCTGGTGTATCGTATTGATATGTGCCGCCACGAGCTGCTGAAACGCTTAATGTTCTACTCTTAGTTGCACCGCTTGTAATAGTTCTTGGTGTTGCAAATGTGTAACAATATATGTTAGTTGGTTCAACATTTACATTTTCACCAAAATATTTTGAACCACCATCTGCAAAGAAACCACCTAAATCATTAGATACAGCTCCACCTCTACTAAATCCTGCAATCCATACCTTAAGATTACCATCTATCTTATTCTTGCTAAGGTATTGCTTCGTGAATCTTAACACCTCATCACGGGCCTCAATAAAGCCTTGATGAACAGCTCCCGTACCAACATTTGCATTGCCTGCCCACTCTTGTCTGTATCCTCCGCTTCGAGGAATAATGGCTAGTAAAGTATACTTCTTGCCATTTTCTTCAATCTCTCTGTAGCCTAAGGCAACACCCATTGAATTATCAAGCATTTCGTGATGATACCACTCATTAGATTCAACATTACTAAAGCCTAATTCTTTAAGAAAGTTCTCAACATTTTCAGAACCATTAGAAGGGTCCTGCTCATATTTATCTTCCTTGTCACCCCATTTATTTCTCGATGCCAAGGTTGCCTGAGCAGACAATGTGACAAGATGTGCATCTACATCATAGGATGATTTCATAAAATAAGCATCATCATATTCGAATGTATCAGTTCCCTGCTTGTTAGCGCCTTCATACAGGTTATAATGATATGTACCCGTCTTAGCACTATTGTTAAGGTCCTTCGCACTAGATACAGTAAATACAGATGTAGTAATAAGAGCCACACTAAGCACTCCACTAACAATTCTCTTCATGACACATTTCTTATTAAATAGCTGCATAACAACCTCCCTATTACAGTAGTATATTCTTATAATACCATAATATTGTGTTCAAAAATAGAAATATAATAAATAAAAAGCGACTGTCAGCAGATTGTGCAACAGTCGCTTTATTTTTATAAATCATCAACTACATCTTTTATTTTGCCCATGAAGCCTTTTTTCTTCTTTTCCTGCTTCACCTGCGTCCCCCCAGGCTTTAATGTATTACCTGTCTTCTCATCGAATTGACGAAGAAGCTCCTTGGCTTCTGAATTAAGGCCTGTAGGAGTCTGTACGATTAATGTCACATAGTGGTCTCCTCTTACTCCCTTGTTACGAAGTGATGGCACGCCCTTACCCTTCAGTCGTATTCTTGTGTCAGTCTGTGTTCCTGCCTTAACCTCATATATAACCTTGCCACCAAGTGTTGCCTGTGCAAATGATATAGGAGCATTAGAGAATATATCATAATCGTGTCTCTGGAATATTGGATGAGGCTTAACTCTTACTTCAACAAGCAAATCACCTCTAGGTCCACCATTGATTCCAGGCTCACCCTTGTCTCTAATTCTTACGCTCTGTCCATTGTCAATACCTGCTGGAATAGATACTTGAATTCTCTTCTTAGAAGATACATAACCAGTACCACTACAAGCACTACATTTCTCCTTGATAATCTCACCAGAGCCATTACAATCAGGACATGTTGTGACATTTTGCATAACTCCAAAGAGAGTCTGCTGTGTCATCATAACCTTACCTTTACCATTACATTTCGTACATGTACTCTTAGAAGTTCCTGGCTTAGCGCCACTACCGTTACATGTATGGCATGGATCCTTAAGAACAAGCTCTATCTCCTTCTCGCAGCCGAATGCCGCTTCTTCAAATGTAATGACAAGGGATGTTCTGATATTCTGACCCTTCATTGGACCGTTAGAACGGCCTCTGCCGCCACCGAATCCAAATCCACCGAACAAGTCGCCGAATATATCGCCAAATATATCTGAGAAATCCATACTTGAGAAGTCCATACCAGGGCCACCCATAGAACCGTCGAATGCAGCATGGCCATATTGGTCGTACTTACTCTTCTTCTCTGGATCTGAGAGGACAGCATAAGCCTCAGAAGCTTCCTTGAACTTCTTCTCAGCCTCTGCATCTCCTGGATTAACATCAGGATGATATTTCTTAGCAAGCTTTCTGTATGCAGACTTAATCTCGCTCTCGCTTGCGCTTTTACTTACTCCTAGGACCTCATAATAGTCCCTTTTTGAATCTGCCATTATTAACTCCTTATATACTAGCTTAAGGGTGAGGCCTTGCCTCACCCTTGATTATATTAGACTTCCTTAAAGTCAGCATCAACTACATCGTCGTCTGCACCGCCAGAAGCTGTCTGTCCCATGTCAGGGCCTGCCTGTCCCATATCTGGACCTGCTCCTGACATATCAGGGCCTGCACCAGCTGCCTGAGCACCTTCGTACATCTTAGCGAATACCTTCTGTGCTGATTCCTGTAGCTTCTCCTGAGCTGCCTTAATCTCACCAACCTGAGAATCTGATAATTCTTCTGGTGTCTGATACTGATCTAATAAATCCTGAAGTGACTTAAGGTCTGCTTCTACTGCATCCTTATCTGCACCATCAAGCTTATCGCCTACTTCATCAAGTGCCTTCTTAGTCTGGAATGCGAAGCTTTCAGCATCATTTCTTGTATCGATTGCTTCCTTCTTCTTCTTATCCTGAGCCTCGAATTCAGCGGCTTCCTTGATTGCAGCTTCAATATCTTCATCTGACATATTAGAGCCAGCTGTAATTGTAATGTGCTGCTCCTTGCCAGTACCAAGATCCTTAGCTGATACATTTACAATACCATTAGCATCAATATCGAATGTAACTTCAATCTGTGGCACACCTCTCATTGCTGGTGGAATACCATCAAGTCTGAACTGACCAAGTGACTTATTGTCCTTAGCAAACTTTCTCTCACCTTGTACAACATTGATATCAACGGCTGTCTGGTTATCTGCTGCTGTTGAGAATACCTGTGACTTCTTAGCAGGAATTGTTGTATTTCTCTCGATTAATGGAGTAGCTACACCACCCATTGTCTCGATAGAAAGTGTAAGTGGAGTTACATCAAGAAGAAGTACTTCACCTGCACCTGCATCACCAGCAAGCTTACCACCCTGGATAGAAGCACCAAGTGCAACACACTCATCAGGGTTAAGTGATTTGCTTGGCTCATGTCCTGTAAGAGCCTTAACCTTATCCTGTACTGCTGGGATTCTTGTAGAACCACCAACAAGTAATACCTTAGATAATTCTGAAGCATTAAGTCCTGCATCCTTAAGAGCGTTATTAACAGGCTCTGCTGTTCTCTCTACAAGGTCATGTGTAAGCTCATCGAACTTAGCACGAGTAAGGTTCATATCGAAATGCTTTGGACCATCTGCTGTTGCTGTAATAAATGGTAAGTTAATATTAGTTGTTGTTGCTGAAGATAATTCCTTCTTTGCCTTCTCAGCAGCTTCCTTTAATCTCTGAAGTGCCATCTTATCAGTTGATAGATCTACGCCTTCTGCATTCTTGAATTCAGAAAGCATCCAGTCTGTAATCTTCTGGTCGAAATCATCACCACCAAGTCTGTTATCACCTGATGTTGAAAGAACTTCAATTACACCATCACCAATCTCGATAATAGATACATCAAATGTACCACCACCAAGGTCATATACCATAATCTTCTGCTCGCCTTCATTATCAAGACCATAAGCAAGTGCTGCAGCTGTAGGCTCGTTGATAATACGTTTAACATCAAGACCTGCAATCTTACCAGCATCCTTAGTTGCCTGACGCTGTGCATCATTGAAGTAAGCAGGAACAGTAATAACTGCTTCGCTAACAGTCTCACCAAGATATCCTTCTGCGTCTGACTTTAACTTCTGAAGAATCATAGCAGAAATCTGCTGTGGGCTATACTTCTTGTCATCAATCTTACGACCGTTGTTAGTACCCATATCTCTCTTGATAGAAGAGATTGTCTTCTCAGCATTAGTTACTGCCTGTCTCTTAGCAGGCTCACCAATAAGTCTCTCACCTGTCTTTGTAAATGCTACAATTGAAGGTGTTGTTCTTGCACCCTCCTGGTTAGCAATAACAGTTGGCTTTCCACCTTCCATAACTGCTACACAGCTGTTTGTTGTTCCTAAATCGATTCCTATAATCTTTCCCATGATTTTTTCCTCCTTAAATCTTTTAATATATCAATAATAGTTAGTTTGCTACTTTAACCATTGCATGACGAAGAACAGTATCGTTATACATATAGCCCTTCTGCAATACTTCTACTACTACATTCTCGCCAAGCTCTTCATCCTCTACATGCATTACTGCATTGTGATAATCAGGATTGAATTCTTCGCCTTCGGCTTCAATTTCTTTAACTCCTGCTTCTTCAAGACTTGTCATAAGCTGCTTATATATCATCTTCATTCCATCTGCAAATGAATCACCATCAGCAGCTGCATCAAGTCCTCTCTCGAAGTTATCTACAACTGGGAGTATTTTCTCTAATATACTTTTTGCTCCCATGTCATACATCTGTGTCTTTTCTTTATCGCTTCGTTTTCTAAAATTCTCAAACTCAGCCATCTGACGCATAACCTTGTCATTTAATTCATCAATGATTTCCTGCGCTTTGTTCTTTTTATCTTTTTTAGATGATTTCTTATCCTTAGAATCTTCTGAAGCTTCTTCATTGTCCTCTTCTGAAGTCTCTTCTGTTTCCTGAGAAGTATCTTCAGCTTCCTTATAAGTATCTTCAGCTTCTGCCTTATCCTTATTATCTGATGCTTCTTCTACTTCAGCTTCTTCTTTAGCTTCTTCCTTGCTTTCTTCTGTATCGAAGTTCTCATCTAATTTCTTCTTGGTCTTTTTAGACATTTCACATAATCCTTTCTTACATTTTTCTATCTAAATCATAGGACTATACCTATGTCTTTAGCTTAATTGATTCTAACTGCCGGGTTCTACAACATCCTCCGACTTAACAACACTTTCAAGCTGAGTCTTTAAATTCTTCAGATTATTAAGTACATTTTCATAATCCATTCTCTTCGGTCCTATGATACCTATCGTACCCTTGACTCCTTCCCCAAGCTCGTATGTTGCTGTAACAACTGAACAATCCTTCATTGTCTTAATTGAAGAATCATTACCGATATATACCTGAATTCCTGTCTCGTCTGATTCACTATTAGTCTCTGCTATAAAGTCTGCAAGTGGCTGCTTCTCCTCGAAAGCATTAATTAGATCCTTCGCCTTCTCAGAATCACTAAGCTCAGGATACTTAAATATGTTCGTTGCTCCACTTGTATATACCTCTAAGTCTTCCTCTTCCTTAATGGTATCTGCAACTGACTGAAGCACCTGCTCTACAATCTCTTCATGAATACCAGCCTGCTCCTTCATATTTGAAATGAGTGAGAGGTTAATCTCGTTAACTGTTAATCCATTAAGATTAGTATTAAGAAGCATGTTAAGCTTAAGCATTGTCTCATTATCAAGTGGCTTGTCAACCTCGATTACTCTGTTCCTAACAAGATTACCTTCCATAACAACTACAGATAGGACATGATTATCATCCACGTTAGATATCTGTACGAATTTGACCTTGTTAGATTGAACAGATGGAGCAAGTATCATACTTGCATACTGTGTGTTGTTAGCTAGCACCTTAACAACCTGCTTAAGAAGCTTCTCCATCTTGCCAGTCTTCTCGAACATTATCTCTTGCATCTGTGTGACTTCTTTATCCTTCTCAGCCATCAGATGATCTACATAGAAACGATATCCCATGTCAGTAGGAATTCTTCCTGCCGAAGTGTGTGGCTGAACTATGTAGCCAAGCTCCTCTAAGTCAGCCATCTCATTTCTAATAGTTGCAGATGAGAGATTAAGATAACTCTTTGAAATTGTTCTTGAACCAACCGGTTCACCTGTCTCTAAATAATTCTGAATTATAGCATTGAGAATTATCTCTTTTCTTTCGTCTAATTGTTCCATTTAGTCACCTTCATTTTGTCTGTTAGCACTCAAATTATTAGAGTGCTAACATCTGTCTAGACATAATTTAACACCCTTAAAGAAGAATGTCAAGGATTATTTTGTGAACTTTTTGTAAACTTTTATAAAAAGCAGAAAAAAGGCCGGCATCCCTAAATAATTAGGAACACCGACCTTATACAATGAATTCTCTTGCAATAGTATTTTGCAATTCTAGGCCTCTACGAGTTGGCTTAATCCGATTACCATCATTAATAAGTAATTCCTGATTTATGAGGCTTTCAATTTGGCTTCCATACACATTTTCAAGGGACATTCTGTATGCATTATAGAAATCATCAAAGCTTACTCCCTCATTCATACGAAGTCCAAGTATCATAAATTCCGACATGCTTTCCTTAGCTGATAATGTCTCCTGTTCTTCATATTCTATAGCAGGGTTAGCCAGGGAATAATTCCTAATATACGTATCCAGATTAGTTATATTCTTGTATCTTACCTCTTCATAAAGAGACGCTGCTCCCAGACCAAAGCCAATATATGGTGTCCTCTTCCAATATCCAATGTTGTGACGACACTCGTACCCTGCCTTGGCATAATTAGACACCTCGTACTGCTCGTAGCCTCTTCCTTTAAGAAATGCATTGACATAATCCGTCATCTCACACAACACATTTTCCTCAGGTAGATACTTCGTCTTCTTAGCCAGACACTGATTGAGATAATCGTCCTTATACCTATCATAAAATGCTGTGCCCTCTTCTATAATCAGTGAATAGGCGCTAATATGCTTAGGTCTGAACATAGTAACCGCTTTAAATGTCTTACTTAGGGAATCAAGAGTTTGATTAGGAAGACCATACATAATATCTACATTGTAATTAGTAAAGCCCGCCTTCATTAATGAGTCGAGTGTCCTTACAAAACTATCATAGTCGTGAATCCTGCCAAGAGTCTTCAATTCCTCATCGTTAGCTGATTGAAGCCCAATGCTTAGCCTGTTAATTCCGTACGATTTATATACAGAAAGACTGTCCTTGCTTACCGTTCCTGGATTACACTCAATTGTAACCTCGGCATCTCTTGATATGGAAAATGTGTTATCAAGAGTGTTCATTATCTTAATAATTAGCTTGGACTCTAATGTGCTTGGTGTGCCACCGCCAATATATATAGAAGTGACTTTCCTGTCCGATAGCTTTTTGGCTTTAAGCTCAATTTCAGAACATAACGCATTAACATAATACTCTCTTGTTTCTGGATTTGATGGAAATGACAAGAAATCACAATAGTCACATTTCTTTACACAAAATGGAATATGAATATATAGTTCTATTTCCTTATCTCTAGTCTTCATCAAGCTTTAACACACTCATAAATGCGCTCTGTGGAATGTCAACATTTCCTACCTGACGCATTCTCTTCTTTCCTTCCTTCTGCTTTTCTAACAGCTTCTTCTTACGAGATATATCACCACCATAGCATTTAGCTAATACATCTTTTCGGACAGCCTTAACAGTCTCTCTGGCAATAACCTTATTGCCGATTGCTGCCTGAATTGGTATCTCGAATAAGTGACGAGGAATCTCTCCCTTAAGCTTCTCGCACATTTTACGACCACGCTCATAGGCAGTGCCTTCGAATACTATAAATGAAAGGGCATCAACAGGCTCCTTATTAATAAGAATATCAAGCTTAACAAGGTTAGACTTAACATAGCCCTTCATCTCATAATCAAAGCTGGCGTATCCACGGGAACGGGATTTCAACGCATCGAAGAAATCGTATATTATCTCATTTAAAGGAAGAGTGTATTTAAGGAGTGCCCTTGTCTCTTCCATATATTCCATACTGATATATTCACCGCGCCTTTCCTGACACAAATCCATTATGGCTCCAATATAGTCTGAGGTTACCATAATCTCTGCCGCAACAACTGGCTCTTCCATATAATCAATCTCAGAAGGGTCAGGAAGATTTGATGGATTAGTAAGCTCTATCATCTCCCCATCAGTCTTATGCACTCTATATACAACGGAGGGCGCCGTTGTAACAAGATCAAGATTGTATTCTCTCTCCAATCGCTCCTGAATAATCTCAAGATGAAGCAATCCTAAGAATCCACATCTAAATCCAAAGCCTAATGCAATAGATGTCTCTGGCTCATATTGAAGTGCCGCATCATTAAGCTGAAGCTTCTCTAAGGCATCTCTTAGGTCAGGATACTTGGCACCATCTGCTGGATACAATCCGCAGTAAACCATTGGGTTGACTTTCTTGTATCCTGGGAGAGGTTCTGCGCAAGGATTATCCCTGTTAGTCACTGTATCACCTACTCTTGTATCAGATACATTCTTAATGGAAGCAGTAACATATCCTACCATTCCAGCCGTAAGCTCTTCACAAGGCACGAACTGTCCTGCTCCAAAATATCCAACCTCTACAACATCGAATTCAGCCTTGCTAGCCATCATTCGAATAGGATCGTTAGGTCTTATCACTCCTTCTTTTACTCTTATGAATACTATTACGCCCTTATATGGGTCATATATTGAATCGAAGATTAGAGCCTGAAGTGGATTGTTATTATCACCTGTTGGGGCTGGCAAATCCGTTACAATAGCCTCTAACACATCCTCTATATTAAGTCCTGTCTTCGCTGATATCTGTGGCGCACTCTCTGCCTCAAGACCAATTACATCTTCAATCTCATCTATTACTCGCTTAGGGTCGGCAGATGGAAGGTCTATCTTATTGATTACAGGAATAACGTCTAAGTCATGGTCTAGGGCAAGATACACATTTGCCAGAGTCTGAGCCTCTACTCCCTGGGCTGCATCAACCACTAGGATTGCACCATCACAAGCAGCAAGTGACCTTGACACCTCATAATTAAAATCCACATGACCTGGGGTATCAATCAGGTTAAATATATACTCATTGCCGTCCTTGGCATTGTATACAATTCTAACTGCTTGAGACTTAATGGTAATGCCACGCTCCCTCTCTAAATCCATATTATCAAGAACCTGGGACTGCATTTCTCGCTCAGTGAGCAGTCCGGTCTTCTCTATTATTCTATCTGCAAGTGTTGATTTGCCATGGTCGATATGGGCGATAATGCAGAAATTCCTTATATATTGCTTATTAATTGACATTTTGCCTCCATATGATATAATAATAGTACAAAGGCAGTTGACAAGGTGATACACCCACCTCGTTGGCAAACAAAATGTGTTTTTTAAATAATAACCATCCTACCTGCCATTTATAGGATGGTTATTTCTTATTAGCAAATAAAGCAATTATTGCCACTAACATAATTACAAAGGTAAACAAATCATACCAAGTAACCATATAACCACCTCCCTTCAAGGCCAAGCGAGGTGATTAACATCCTATCAACTGCCTACAAAGGATTATAACACATTTACACAAGTCTTATACAACAAATATTGTCATAAGGAGTGACCCACTTGTGGGAGGATCCCTTGTGACCAGCAATATGCCATATGAATCAAATAGAACAAGACATCAAATCAAAAAAATTTCATAATTTCTACCTTCTTATTGGTTCAGAGGATTATCTTAAGACTAAATATGCCAACCTTCTTATTAAGAATGTTGTTGAGAATAAGGAGTCAATGAACTATTCCTATTATGAGGGGGGTTCTATTGTGGGTGGCGAAGTAATTGGTACTGCTGTTACCCTGCCTTTCTTTGCAGATAAAAGAATTATTCATATTAAGAATAGTGGATGGTTTAAATCAGCAAATACTGACTTTAATGACTACCTTGATGATGTGAGCGAAAGCACCATTTTCATATTTGAAGAAGAAGCAACTGACAAGCGTTCTAAAGCGTATAAGACTGTTAGCAAGGATGGCGTCATCATTGAACTTGATATGCTAAAGGGCTCGGAACTCCAAAAATGGATTGGAGGCAAGCTCAAGGATGAGAAAAAATCAATGCAGCGTGAAGCATATCAGGAATTCCTTCTTCGAACTGATAACAATATGGAAAATATGGAGCAGGAATTTGAGAAGCTTGTAACCTACACTTCTAATTCTGATGTTATTACGTTAGAGGATGTTGATAGAGCATGTACCAAGCAGCTTCAATCTAAGATATTCGATATGATTAACGGTATTGCAGAGAAAAACCCTAAGAAGGTTCTTGATATGTATCATGACCTGCTTGCCGCTAAGGAACCGCCTATGAAGATACTTACAATGATTCAGAGGCAATTCAGACGCAGTCTTCTTATTAAGGGTTTAAGGGAAAAGGGTTATACACCAGACAGAATCTATGAAGAACTCAAGTACCGAAAGGATATTGTCAACAAAAAATTCGTTATAAACAAAGAACTTAATATGACAAGAAATTTCTCAATTGAAATGATGAATCAGCTTCTCGAAGAAGCCTGCAATCTTGAGCACGATGTCAAGACCGGCAAAATCAACGACCAGCTAGCTGTTGAAGTACTAATGATGAAATACGCAAGTAAATAAACACAAAAAATCCCACTAACCATGACGGTAGTTAGTGGGATTATATAAGTTCTTAGTTCATATTAACGCTGTCCATACCAAGCGATACCTTCATCTTGCCACCCTGCAAGCACTAAATGATCCCTTTCTACTGAATCTGTTGTATAATGATGTGCACCTATTCCTGTTGAATTAGGATTGAACAATCTATATACCGGCACAGATACTAGTAATGTAGATGAATACCATCCTATACCCTCATCATTCCATCCTATCAATACCAGATAATCTTTTTCACCTGTATTCATTGTATAGTGATGCTCTCCAGAGTACGGATTATATAACCTATATACTGCATTACCTGTCTCAGGTGCTTTCCATGCAACACCTTCGTAATTCCATCCCATACTCACAAGGCTATCCTTTTCAAATGTCCCAGAAGTGTATAAATGCTCACCTGTATACGGATTGTACAACCTGTACATATCCATTGTACCTGATGAAGGTGTTGGAGTTGGATCCGGAGTTGGTGTTGGGTCTGGAGTTGGCGAAGGATCTGGTGTTGGACTCGAATTAGGATCAATAACTTTTACCTTACATACAGCAGTAGCACCCGTTTCATAATCAGTTATATGAACTTCAGCTTCACCTTCGTCATACGCATATAATTCTAAATATCTATGGTCTAGCGAAACATCATAAGGTAGTGTTACTTCTACTACATCTTCATTATTGCTTCCATATGAAAAGCTCCCTCCAGATGAAGAAGAATTGATATTAGGTAATTTGTAATACAATTCATAGGTATCTCCAACATTAAGATTAACTTCATATGCCGAAAGTGTAACTTTAGGTTTATATACATTCACCTTACAAGAAGCGGAATACCCTCCATCTTTTGTTGTAACAGTAATTGTGGCTGAACCTTGCGCAATACCTGTTACAACTCCATATTGATCAACTGTTGCAACAGATTGATTATTACTAGTCCATACAACCTCCCGATTTGTGGCATTTTCTGGCATTATATTATAACTTAAATAAAATGCTTCTCCTACATAAATATCTTTCTGAGTATATGGTAAACTAATACCAGATACATCTATTCCATATGCAAATGAATATATAGGAAAAATACTTACTAACAATGCCATCACTACCATTGAACATAATATTTTCTTAAAACTTTTCATATAATTTTACCCCCTTGTTAAATAAAATATAAATTATAAATCTTTCCCGTAGGTCCATAAGAATTCATCAATCTTCTTATAGCATTCATTCAAAAAATAAGTCTTCTTCAATTCATCCATACAACCACAATATAGTTTATATGCATCAAAATCCATACTCTTTGAACCATATTTAGGGATATTGCTTTTTATAATTCCTTTGTCGAACAAATCATGCATTGCCATCCAGCTATACTTATCAAAAATAATATACTTATCAGGCTTATGAAAGCTACAATATTTTGAAGCAAATACATACGCATTTTTTACGCCAGGCTTTGTCTTACCAATATAATCAACAACACAATGTTCACCATTTTCTAACTGTTTATCAATATCTTGGTTTTGAATAATCAAATTAGTAATAATTCTAATTTGCTCTTCTTTTAGATTTGTTGAATAATAATTGTCTAATGCCAATACTTTAATAACGACATCTTCAAAGCTAGTATTCTTAGGATACGTCTTTTTAAATAACTTATTTAATGCCTTATCAACTTCTCCATATTCATCTTCAAATGCCTTCACATATTCATCATATTTTTCCAGTTGTTCCATTTACCCTCCCCTCCGCGTTGGACAATATCTTTTATATATATGTAGGTAGTCCTGTCAAGGACTACCTACATCCTATATGCGTAGTATATAGGGCATTTTTATCCAAAACGGAAGTCATTAGTGCACTAAAAAACCACTAGCTTTGATAATAGCTAGTGGCTTTATTAATTATTCTTCGTAGAGACCTCTGCACGATATAATTATTATTTTCTCATTCTGTCACCTCGACCAAATCATGATATTCCAGACGAAGAATAGACAAAATCTCATTCGAATATCTCTCAGAACGCAACAGCACTGGCAGTTGCAACATTGAGAGAATCTACTTCATGACTCCTGCATAGTATTATCTCTTCTTTTTATTCAGTATATCATTTGCCCAGAAGAAATACGCACTCATATTAGCAATAAGAAAACTATTTTCTGTCATATCAATAATCAACTCTTCAATTGAATATAGTCTGTATCCATAATCGCTTATTTCCCTTAAATAACGCTCTAAATCATCATTAACGAACGCTTTAACAAATTTCTTGGTATCCTTATTAGATTTGCAAAGCTTTTTTAAGTATTTCTCTGCTGTATCAAAATCACCTTTTTTGAAGAATAAAATAGATAGCGGTAACAACATCATAGTTTCTTCACTATTATCATATTGTGCATGAAGCGCTAATGCTTCTTCTTCCCTCTCCAAAAGCGAATAAATATGCATTAATTTATATCTCATGCCTAGGTTATCACCTTCATTAAGATGAATGATGTTCTTCGCTTCTGCAAGTGCTCTACCATACATACCACAATCTACGAGTGTCTCTACATACGCACCACACAGTCTGATATAAGGTCTGGTCTCGAAAATCCCCCAGTAATCTCCGATACAATCTTCATTCATATATCCACGTTTTTTCATAACCTCATTGCCGTGCTTAATAGCGCGATCATATTTTTTTAATACATCTATAACACCTGAAGATGTGCAATCTATCAGGATTCTTTCAGCATCTAAGTTGTCAGGATCCAATTTCAGTGCTTTTTTTGCATATATACCAGCCTTACCAATATCCTCTGTACTTTCTGCAAGCTCAACATAATCCTCAGAAGTTTTAGCTGTCTTCTCTGTGACAGGCTCAGGAAGATTAGAATTATACTCTTCCATAAACTGTTGCATAAGACTATTCATCTGCTCTTCATTCATATCTTCATTTCCATACTTATCAATGTATTCGTGCATTGCCTTAATTACTTTTTCCGAATCTCTGCTCATAGCTATTTTCTCCTTTTCTTCCTTATCTCACACTTTTTCTTATACAATCACAAATTATAAAAAATCCCACTAACCATGACGGTAGTTAGTGGGATTTATTATTTCTTATATATTGAACTAGGCAATCTTGTTAACAGCTTGTGTTAGACGAGATACTTTTCTAGCTGCGTTATTCTTGTGATATACACCTTTGCTTGCAGCCTTGTTAATCTCAGAGATAGCAACTGTTAATGCTTCGCTAGCAGCTTGCTTGTCGCCGCTCTCTACAGCTGTCTCGACTTTCTTAATACAAGTCTTAACCTTAGATCTGATTGCTTTATTTCTCTCAGCCTTAGTCTGTGATACTAATACTCTCTTCTTAGCAGATTTAATGTTAGCCAATCTATACACCTCCTATTGTAATCTCTTAAGGTTCTGCGAAGCCGGACACGGACAGTCCACAGAACGTACCTTGTCTATATTATAAGAAATGTGTTACTATGTCAAGGTTTTTCTTGAAAATGTCTTAATGTCTTTCTTAAAAATATAATCTGCGTCGAAACTCTACGTTATATTATCTCATATACATCGGCAAAGCCTGTAACCTCTAATATGTCCATCACATCCTCAGTCACATTCTTAAAGCGGAATTCATCAGGGTCCGGAAGGGATTCAGACATTATATTAATTACACGAAGTCCAGCTGACGAAATATACTCTGTATTCGCCAAATCCATAATAATCTCCTGAACTCCATCTGTATTCTGTTCGCGATACTCTGACAAAAGCTCAGGTCCTGTAATAGTATCTAATCTGCCTGTAATCTTACACACAAGAGTACTTCCATCTCTCTCCCATTGAACATCGAACTCTTTTCCTTCATCAGTCTTTTTAACATCGCCATCCTTTACAGTCATCACCCACATGATAATGCTCTCATATGCTTTGCGAAGCTTATCTAAATCATCAGAATTATTATCCAGACTTGTTAGCTGTGGTAGCTTCTTGGCATAAGTGACTTCTTCTATCTCGAATCCATGCTCCTTGAAATACTTCTTTGCCTCAGACACTTCTCCTTGAATTACCGTATGATTAACTGGAATATTGGCAACCTTAGCTCCGCCCTTTTGCATCATTTCTTTGATAATCTCACCATCAGAATCTGTAAGAGCTGAAAATGTCTCAGCACCAAGCTCTCTGGCATACTTATCTGCAGTAATCCACATTCCGCCATGTTCTTTGAGAATCTCTCTCATATTATTCAATACAGAATCAAGCTCTGGGTCATTAAAATATCCAAGGAGTCCATCTGTCAAAATACATATTTTACCCTTTGCGCCCTTAAGCGCATTTCTTAGAGAATCAAGATTAGTAGCATCAACTGCCTCAAAATGCATCTTGTCATTCTGTTCACTTGTTGCAATCTCGCGAATAGCTGGCTCTAGCTCTTCTATTACAGCAGGCAAATCAAGTCCGTAGAAC
>ONCT01000053.1 GCA_900316395.1 uncultured Lachnospiraceae bacterium
ACACACGGGAGTAGTATGAGAGTATCCTTCATCTCCCATTACCACATACCATACGTTATATATTCCTGGCTTCTCTACCATAGGAACAGCATGCTTCCAAGTTCTAGAATTATCATATTGACCAAATGGATTCTCTTTATCACCATCAAACTCCGGGGCGGTCTTATCATCTTCGCTTAATGCATAAAATAGTGTTCCACCCTTGCAAGCTCCCGGTTCAACTACTATATGACTCTTACCATCATATACTAAGCCTTTAACCGGTTCTGGCGCACTTGTAATCTCAGGGATTTTCAGTTCAACAGGCTTGTTCTTTACTGTATAAGAAATGTCAGTATCACAAGCAGGCATAGTATATTTTGCAACTATCACTCCATCACTATTGGTCTTATACTCTATTGGCTTAACTACTTCGTTATGCCCATCTTTAGAGTAAGTCAATTCTAATTCCTGAAGCTTATCCTTGTTTTCAAGACTAACTGTAATCGTATCTCCTGCAGTTACATAAGTAAACCTACCATCATAGGAATATGCAAAGCCCTCTGAGGTATTATATTTTGCATTTTCATAGGCATCTTTATTACCCGTTTCGTTAAACACATGTGCCGTCAGTTTATATTGTGTACGCCCACAGACGCACTTATGTGTTGTCTCATTGTAATAATGAGGTAATTCAACATCCTTTCCTGTTGCTTTGCAATAAGGACATATTGCTTCATGAACATTTACATTCTTATCCTTATATTGTACATCTATATGACTACATGGAGTAACTACAGCATATAAATCACTTCTACAAGCCGCTTTTCTGTCATCCTTCTTAACAGGCTTCAATTCCTCTACTTTAGTACCAGTGCTAACAGATGCACCGTCATATAATTCTATATTGCCATCACTGTTAGCTCCATCACCACGACCTATCGCATAGGAACCTTTGTGCTTAGAAATAGCTGCAACCGTTCCTCCTGTAATATTAACGTTACCACCATTTCCTTTATAACCACCACCAATACCTGCTCCTCCAGCATCTCCCTGAGTTATTGCATGTACCAAGGCTGCACCTAGTATTTCAACTGCAGTACTTGTGGCGCCATTTGCTGCAGCTGCCGCACTTGGACCCCCTGCACCAAATGAAGTCTTAAGCAAAATTGCTTTATCAGCATCACCAGCACTTGCTGTAACATTTCCACCTGATATTGTTACAGTTCCTCCGTTACCTTTAATACCGCCACCAATTCCTGCGCTTTTCCCATTAGAAATAGCTGTAACATCTCCACCTTTGATGGTAACATTTCCTCCATTACCACCATTTGTATTTTCGCCTAAGCCCTGTTCACCTGCACCAATGCCTGCACCTCTTGCTGAAATAGCCACAACTATACCACCATTAATGTTAACTACTCCACCATTTTTACCTCCACCAATTGCAGCGGACTTATGAGATGTAATAGCCGTTACTTCGCCACCATTAATAGTAATAGGCGCACCCTGGTCTTTGTATTGACACGAACCAATAGCACATCCAGCCAAGCCAGAATTATCCTCTAGTACCTCTGCCTTAACTACGCCACCATTAATAGTCACAGGACCGTTCTTACCACGATGACCTGCACCTATTGCAGCGGCACCAGAGCCCTTATTAATGGCATTAACAGTACCACCATTAATCTCTATTTCTCCACCATTAAATGAACTACCACTACCACTAGCATTGGCACCTCCGCCAATTCCTGCTCCATACCAACCACCAGTGGCTGTAACTTCACCACCATTAATTGTTACTTTTCCACCTTGATGACCATCAGCTCCGCCACCTATACCTGCAGCTCTAAGACCACCAGTAGCGTTAACTTTACCACCATTAATAATTACAGTAGTTCCACTTCTATCCTCTGAACCACCAATTCCAGCACCCCATTCGTCTGAACATTTTGCATTTACTTCGCCACCATTAATTGTAACAGTTCCCATGTTCCAATTTCGCTGACCACGTCCTATACCGGCGGCATAATTTCCTCCTGTTGCATATACAAATCCATTATTAATTGTTACATTTCCAAATCCGCTTTTCTCACCGCGACCGCCACCAATTCCTGCAGCGTATTTGCCACCGACAGCTTCTATTATTCCACCATTAATAGTCAGATTACCACCCATAGTATCACGCACAGCACCAATACCAGGTCCATTCTCAGGCTTTGCCTTAATAGTTCCAGTAACCCCACCTAAGCTATTAGACTGAGCCCATATAGTAAGCTCACTATCCTTAGTAATGTATATACCATTATTGGCCTCCAGATATGAATCATCCTCCAATATAAGATTAACCTTACCAGATATTACAACTGCATCATTAGTAACCTTTTCACTAGATAATACATACCATCCATCAGACATTTTTTCAGTAAATGGCTTGCAATCGTTCCTGGTACGCACAATTCCCTTATCAATATATGGAACTGAAGCACCTGTTGGAGCTGATACTTCGACAATATCTTCAATAGCACCCCAGGTAAGCCTGTCATCAACTGGCTGTACATTGCTAACTTCTACATTTTCAGCCTCTCTGCTATTAATATTATCAGATACTGCCATAGCTGTAACCGAATTAGTCAGCATTGTAACAGCAAGTGTAATTCCAATTGTTCTTTTAATAAGTTTAGTAAAATTATGCATTAGGAATCCTCCAATTATCATCTATTACATTGTGTTCCATAATCACACTCTAACCTATATATTTTAACATCTATTTGGGATAAATATGTGAAATTATGAAGATTAATTGAACTTTTTAGAATACAAAGAAGGCCGGCGTGGGTGATGCTTGCCAACACACCTGCGGCATTTATTCAAGCTTAGTATATGTTAATAATTAATCTCTTGAGGGAAATTTTCGGCAGGGATGCCGAAAATAGGTCTGAGTGGTCTGGACGACTGTCGAAGACCGGTTCCCGTCATATGTTCTAATTAGGCTTAACATTAATTATTATACATATACTTAGCGAAGAAGAACCAGCGCAGGTGTGTTGGCAAGCATCACCCACGCCGGCCCTATATTATCACTTAATTTTATTAGCATAAGCTAGAATTGCACTAACTGTCTTAGAATCCTGCAACTCACCTGCATATATCATATCAAGGAGTTCATCTAATTCCATCTCTAATACATTAATGCTCTCTGCTTCATCAAGATGCTGCTTTCCTGGCTTTAAGTCTCTTGCCAGATATACATCAATTGATTCATTACAGAAGGCAACTGTAGTCTTCAATGATAACAAGAATTCAATATTATCTGAGGTATATCCTGTCTCTTCTTCTAGTTCTCTTGTGGCGCAGATTAGTGTGTCTTCATCAACACTGTCTCTTGAACCTGCTGGCACTTCAATTGTATATCGCTCTAAGGCATGACGATATTGCTTAACCATAACAATTTTGCCATTAGGCAGTACAGGCAGTACACAGGCTGCTCCCATTCTATGCTCTACATAATCCCACACTTCATGGTTGCCATTAGGCAACAACATATCATCACTATATACATCAACAATAGAACCTCTATGAACTAACGTCCTTTTCTCTGTAATTACATGTTCCATCACAATTCCTCCTTATGAAAAAATCAGCTACAAAAAATGTAGCTGATTAAATTTCGCTTAATAAAAATAAATCTACTTCGCATAGTCAGTAACTCTAGATTCACGGATAACATTGACTTTAATCTGTCCTGGATAATCAAGCTCAGATTCAATTCTCTTAGAAATATCTCTAGCCATAATTACCATATCCGCATCAGTTACCTGATCAGGAACTACCATTATACGAACCTCTCTACCTGCCTGAATAGCAAAAGATTTATCAACTCCCTTAAAGTCGTTGGTAATATCCTCTAACTGTTGTAATCTGTTAGAATATGTCTCCAAAGTCTCTCTTCTGGCACCTGGTCTAGCAGCTGATATAGCGTCAGCAGCCTGAACAACACATGCAACCAAAGTCTCTGGCTCCACATCTCCATGATGCGCCTCAACGGCATTAATAACAATAGGTGACTCTTTGTACTTCTTACATAGGTCTGCACCTAATTGAACATGAGATCCTTGTGCACCTTCTTCATGGTCAATTGACTTTCCAATATCGTGAAGAAGACCTGCTCTCTTAGCAACTCTTGCATCTAATCCCAATTCACCTGCAAGAAGTCCTGACAAATGAGCTACTTCGATAGAATGCTTTAATGCATTCTGACCAAAACTTGTACGATACTTCATACGACCAAGTAGCTTAACTAATTCAGGATGAATTCCATTAACTCCAACCTCTAATGTTGCAGCCTCTCCTTCTTCCTTCATATTGGTCTCAACTTCCTTAGTTGCCTTATCAACCATCTCTTCAATACGAGCTGGATGAATACGACCATCTACTATTAGCTTCTCTAGTGCTACGCGAGCAATCTCACGTCTCACTGGATCAAATGCTGATAGTACAACTGCTTCTGGTGTATCATCAATAATTAACTCAACACCTGTCATAGTCTCTAATGTTCTAATGTTTCTTCCTTCACGTCCTATGATACGACCTTTCATATCATCACTTGGTAAAGGAACAACAGATATAGACGATTCAGCCACATGATCTGCAGCACACTTCTGAATAGCTGTAACAACAATATCACGAGCCTTCTTATTCGCCTCATCCTTTGCCTGAGCCATCGTTTCCTGGATAAGCTTGGCAGCATCAATCTTTACATCATCTTCAACAGTTTGTAGTAATTGTTCTTTTGCTTGTGTGGAGGTTAAACCTGAGATTCTCTCTAGTTCCTGTACTCTCTGCTGATTTAACTTTGCAACTTCTTCTTTTTCCTTGTTAAGCTTTGCTTCTTTTGCAGACAGTTCTTTCTCACGCTTCTCTAACTGATCAAGCTTTCTATCAAGATTCTCTTCCTTTTGTGTCAGTCTATGTTCATTTCTCTGAATCTCTGAACGACGTTCACGTATCTCTTTATCAAGCTCTTTCTTCTGTTTGAGGGCGTCTTCCTTAGCTTCGATTAAAGCTTCACGCTTCTTAGCCTCTGCCGTCTTAACAGCATCATCTATGATCTCACGCGCTTTATTCTCAGCACTGTCCACTTTGTTAGCTGCAGCCTTCTTATGCATACTTCTTGATACCATAACGGTAGCAATTATTGCAACAATTATAGCCGCTATCGCAATAACAAGCGTAACAATCGTCATACAGGAGCACCTCCTTTATTAAGTTTTCATTGTACATATAACATATTAAGGTTATATTGTCATAATTTACAACACTCTAATTCTACTCTTTGTAAGTCAATATGTCAACTGTGAAGAACATATAATTGCTAAATAAGACGCTGTATTTCATCTAACGGAAAACCCTTAGAAATCAAGAATCTAAACATCTTATCCCTGTCCTTCATTGAGGCATTATCCGCATCATAACCTCGTTTGATTATATACATGTTAATTAGCTCTTCTTCGTCAACAGTATACTCACTCTCGATAGCATCATTAATTGTATCTTTATCAACACCCTTACGGTATAAATCCTGCATAATACGATTACGACTTCGACTATTGCAATAATTTCTAACATACATATAAGCATAACGCTCATCATTAAGATAATTATAGGATTCTATGTATTCAATAGCTGCATTAATTGCTTCATCCGGGTACCCATTCCTACGAAGTTTACTTCTTATGTCAGCCTTCGTTCTGTCCATCTTCTCTAATAAATGCATAGCACGCTTCTTAGCTCTGGGAATAAGTACTTCATTTAGGATCTCATCATAATTAAATAATTCTTCTCCCTCATTAATGCCATACTTATCTATTTCACGCTTATATAGTTGAAAGTCTGTCCGATTATCGAGACAGACTTTCACTTTTGTCTTGGTGTGTTGTTCTATGCTTGTTACTATCATAATCAATTACTTATCAGACTTTGATTCAGCCTTGGATGAATCTGTATCTACTTCAGCAGCACCATCATTATCACCTTCAGAAGCTTCTCCATCTAAGTTATAATGATCTCTAACCATCTTCTCTACAGCATCATATACATCCTTATGCTCTGCAAGATATTGCTTAGCATTCTCTCTACCCTGGCCAATCTTCTCGCCATTATATGCATACCAAGCTCCTGATTTATTAATAATATCTAAGTCAGCAGCAATATCTAATATGTCTCCCTCTTTAGATATTCCTTTACCGAACATAATATCGAATTCTGCTTCCTTAAATGGTGGTGCAATCTTATTCTTAACGACCTTAATTCTTGTTCTATTACCTATAACCTCACCTTGCTGCTTAAGAGATTCAATCCTTCTAACATCAAGTCTTACAGAAGAATAGAACTTAAGGGCTCTACCACCTGTTGTTGTCTCAGGATTACCGAACATAATACCAACCTTCTCACGAAGCTGATTAATGAATATTACAATACAATTGCTCTTAGCAATTACAGCAGTAAGCTTTCTTAATGCCTGAGACATAAGTCTGGCTTGTAATCCAACATGTGAATCACCCATGTCACCATCAATCTCTGCCTTAGGAACTAATGCTGCAACAGAGTCAACAATTACAATATCAACAGCATTAGATCTAACCATTGTCTCAGCAATCTCTAAGGCCTGCTCACCATTGTCTGGCTGCGAAATATACAAATTATCAATATCAACACCAATATTCTTGGCATATACAGGATCAAGAGCATGCTCTGCATCGATAAATCCTGCTATACCGCCACGCTTCTGAACCTCTGCAACAGCATGTAATGCAACTGTTGTCTTACCTGATGATTCAGGGCCATATACTTCAACAATTCTTCCCTTAGGAAAGCCGCCCTGTCCCAAGGCAATATCAAGACTAATTGAACCAGATGGAACTGTCTCAACCTTCATAGAGCTTGAAGTATCTCCAAGCTTCATAACTGAACCCTTACCATATTGCTTCTCAATCTGATTAATCGCTGCTTCTAGTGCTCTTAACTTATCTTCTTTCGCCATAATAATCTCCTTCTACGAACCTTTGTTCGTCTTGCTTTGTTAATAATATACTATAAATTTATTCTTGTCAACACTTTTATAGAATATTTGTTCGATTTTTGTTCGCGAATTTGTTCGAGATGCAAAATGTCTGCATTAATCACTACAAAAATCACCACAAAAATAAAAGCATTATTTGTTAACATGGAACATTATAAAGGAGTATGTGTCCGATTACTCGGACACATACCGGGAATATCATAAATATTTTAATAAATTTTTAAGAAATACTAGAAATATAGGATTATATTAATTCATTTCCCTCACTTCGTCAAGGAAAATCTCTTACTGAACCTTCTCAAAATCAGATGCTGGATGCTTGCATAATGGGCATATAAAGTCATCTGGCAGCTCTTCGCCAACATACTCATATCCACATATCTTACAACGCCATACCGTCTCCCCAGACTTAGTTGTGCCAACCTTCTCTGGCTTTGGCTTAATATTACTCTGATAATATGCATAAGTTGCTGACTCAGCATCGTCAAGCACAACCATTTCAGTTGGCTTACCTATAAATAGTGTATGCGAACCAAGATCAACAGTACTAGTTACCTCAATTGAGAAATACGCATTTGTCCCAGCTGTAATGTAAGGTATTCCATTATCAGCCATCTCACAATCATTATAATCTGCGAATTTGTCTACGTCCCTACCAGACTGAAATCCAAAATGCTTAAATAGCTCGAAATCAGCCTTCTCGCTAATAACTGATATGTTACATACCTTAGTCTTCATAACCATGTCATGAGTATAATTAGCCTTATTAACAGCAAAAGATATTGTATTAGGGTCAGAAGCGACCTGAATTGCTGTATTAGTTATACAACCATTTGCCTTAACCTCGTCCTTAGCTGTAAGCACGAATAATCCATACGATAATTTATACATTGCCTTATTATCCATAGCCCTATCCTCCTTATAACATTTTCAAAAAAACCTCACCAGCATGGCTAGTGAGGCTACTGTGTTATCTACAATTCTAATAATTCTCAGCCCTAACCTCGAAAAAGCTCTGAGGATGATTACATACAGGACACACATCTGGCGCTGTAGTTCCAACAACTACATGGCCACAATTTCTGCACTCCCATACAGTCACGCCACTCTTCTCGAAGACCTCCTTAGACTCGATATTCTTAAGAAGGGCACGATATCTCTCCTCGTGCAATTTCTCAATAGCTCCTACTCCTCTAAACTGCTCTGCAAGCTCATGGAAGCCCTCTTCTTCAGCCTCCTTAGCCATTCTATCATACATATCTGTCCATTCAGCATTCTCGCCTTCAGCAGCTGCAAGCAGGTTCTCTTCTGTAGTTCCAACGCCACCTAGTGCCTTAAACCACAGCTTAGCATGCTCCTTCTCATTCTCTGCTGTCTTAAGAAACATTGCTGCAATCTGCTCATATCCCGCCTTCTTGGCAACAGATGCGAAATATGTATATTTATTTCTTGCCTGAGACTCACCTGCAAATGCTTCTAACAAATTCTTCTCAGTCTTAGTTCCTGCGTATTTGTTCTCTCCCATAATAACCTCCAATCGTCAATTACACATTTACAATAATTACAGTTCCTTAACCCATAAGCCATGTAGATTGCAATACTCATAGACTGCAACTGCCTTATCCCCAGCAGCTAATACAAACTCGCACTCTGGCTTGTCTCCTGGTGCAAATGTGTGACACATACTTCCACTCTTAGTCTCAACTACAACGAACTGAATGTAGTGCTCGTCTAACATTGGATGCTCAACCTCTCCAACCTTAACCTTAACCACATTACCATCAACTGTCACAGCTGGAACATGCTTCTCTGTCGCTGCATCAACTGACCCTGGTACAAGCTCCTGCATCTTCTCGCCACAGCACATTACTGGGACGCCTGAATCAACCAACTTTGTAATTACGTTACCACATGTGTTACATTTGTAAAACTTCATAGTAAGCACCTCCTTAAAAAACTACCTTGTTAACTCCTCCAAAAATGCGAAATAGATATCTTCGTATTTCGCATGCCAATTATTGCAAATTGCTTCTGCCTGCTCCTTAGAAGAAACAATGCAATTAACCTCATAGGAACTACGATTACGCTTAACATCCCTTATCTTACAATTAACCATATATCCACCTGTGGATAACTCGGTATAATCAGCTATAATCTCCTGCTCTTCACGCATCTTAAGCTTGTTGTCCTTATAATAGGACACAATATCTTTCTCGATGCCATCATTAATCTTGTCGCTAAATAGTTCTAGTGTCTTGCTTCCCTCTTCGTTAATGGTATAGCTGGTATTACCATGGGTCTCAATTGTATCAACCATCTTAGAGTCAACTATGTCACTTAATGCCATCTGAGCACTGAAATAATCTGTATATTCATACTCAAGAAAGAAATCAACAATAGTCGTATTACTAAGTGGCATCTTAGCCTTGTCAAGTAGTCCTAGTATTATTATCTTATAAGTTAGATTAATATCTGCCATTATATCAACTTCTTTACTTCGTCAGCTACAACCTGAGAAGCTCTTGGGTCAAATGCCTCAGGCATAATAAATTCTTCATTCAAATCCTCATCTGAAACCAGACTTGCAAGGGCTTTAGCTGCTGCAAGCTTCATGTCCTCTGTAATCTTGCTGGCTCTGCCTTCAAGGGCGCCCTTAAATATTCCAGGGAATGCCACAACATTATTAACCTGGTTAGGGAAATCACTTCTTCCTGTTGCAACAATTCTTGCTCCTGCCTTCTTGGCAATGTCAGGCATAATCTCAGGTATAGGATTAGCTAGAGAGAATATAATTGGATCCTCATTCATTGACCTAACCATCTCTTCACTAACAATTCCTGGTGCAGATACTCCAATAAATATATCAGCCCCAACCATTGCATCAGCAAGGGAACCTGTAATTCCTCTAGGATTAGTTACATCAAGCATTTTCTCCTGCATCCAGTTAAGTCTAGGTGACTCCTTGCATACAACACCTTTACTGTTACATAGGATAATATCCTTAAATCCATATCTAAGAAGTAAATTAGTAATTGCCACGCCAGCCGAGCCTGCACCACTAATTACAATCTTACATTCTTCCTTAGCCTTACCAGTAATCTTAAGTGCATTAATAAGACCTGATAATACAACAATTGCTGTACCGTGCTGATCATCATGGAATACAGGAATATCAAGCTCTTCAATAAGTCTTGTCTCAATCTCGAAGCATCTAGGTGCCGAGATATCCTCTAGGTTGATTCCACCGAATGTAGGGGCAATTGCCTTAACAGCAGCGATAATCTCTTCTGTATCCTGTGTATCTAGACATATTGGAAATGCGTTAACTCCGCCAAATTCCTTGAACAATACACATTTACCCTCCATAACAGGCATAGCAGCTTCTGGACCTATATTGCCAAGACCAAGAACTGCGCTTCCATCAGATACAACTGCTACTGTATTCTGCTTAATTGTGTATGTATACACCTCTTCCTTATTCTCGTGAATAATCCTGCAAGGTGCTGCTACTCCAGGTGTATAAGCTAATGCAAGGTCTTCTCTTGTCTTAACTGGAGCCTTGGATGTGGTATCAATCTTGCCCTTCCACTCCTTATGTAAAGATATTGCTTTTTCATCTGTTGCGTTCATTATCATTTCCTCGATTCTATTATTTTATTGCATCATATCAAATGCTTCCATAAGTCCAGGAATTAATTGTTTCTTACGGGAAACAACCTTGTCTAAATGAAGGCTGTCACCCTCAAGCCTGCTTCCTGGAAAGCTAGGCTGTATCAGAGACATATTGATATTGCCTACTCGAATAAGCTCTGTGTGCTGTTCTAATATATTAGTAAGCATAACAAATACCATGTTAAGATTCTTATCGATTATGGCCTGTTTCATGGCATCATATATGTTAGCTTTAACTTCATTAAGCTGATTATCTGTTACTGCACTAACCTGTGATACACCGAAGCTAATACCATTAGCCACAAAGGTCTTGAAGTCAGTGTAAAGTATCTCTTCTATTGATTTCTCGCCAAAGTCTGAACCTGCTTCGAACATCGAAAGGGCGAAGCTTTCAATATCAATCCCTGCAATCTTCGCCAATTCCTTAGCGACCTGCTCATCATAGTCAGTACAGGTAGGAGAACGGAACATCAATGTATCAGACAGGATTGCCGCACACATAAGTCCTGCAATCTTCGGCTCAATATTAACGCCTCTCTCTTTATACATTTTATATATAATTGTTCCTGTACATCCCAAAGGATAATTACGAAATACGATTGGGGTTATAGTCTCTAGTGAACCAATCCTGTGATGATCAATAATCTCAAGTATCTCAGCATCTTCTATTCTGTCAACTGCCTGAGACTTCTCATTATGATCTACAAGAATTATTCTCTTCCTTCCTCGTCTTCCCATCAGGTGACGTCTAGAAAACATTCCTACATAATTAAACTGGTCATCCACAACAGGGAAATCCCTGTGACGAATTCTACTAACTGTATCCTTAACCTCGTCAATATAATCATCTTCGTCGAACATGATAATATTGTCGGTTGTCATAAAATATTTGACAGGCATACTTTGATTAATAAGTCTTGCCGCCGTAAATGTGTCATATTCAGTGGACATCAATACGCAGTCAATCTCTTCTGCCTTCTTAACAACCTCATCATCAATCTTCGTAGCACAGCATACCACCATACAACTAGGATTCTGGTCAAGGGCAATCAATTGACGTTCCTTAATATTACCGCTAATGATAAGGTCATCCTCATCAATTTCGCTTTGTATGGTCTCCACAGAACCTGATGCTACACATACCTTGCCTTTGACAAAATACGCATGCTTATTGCCAGCGTGCAACTTCCCATTAAGTGTCTCAATAATGTTGATATACTGGGTTCTTGCCTGACTTAAAATGTTATTATCAATTACATTCATATATGAATAGGCGATATCACCATTAACAATAACACCTTCAACTCTTCCATTCTTATCAACAATCGGAAGTGTTACAACATCAAGCACACGCATCAAATCCCACGCCTTCTTAAGCGAAAGGTGCGAATCAATACCCTGCGTATGCCTGATATCAATATCCTTAATCTGCGTGCCTACTGAGTCAATTGTCTCTGGTTCCTTTACATCAAAAAACTCAAGAACAAATCTTGTCTCATTGCTAATCTCTCCTGCCTTCTTAGGAACATAATTCCCATCATCAGCTAAGTTCTTGAGATTAGCATAGGCAATCGCCGCACATATTGAATCAGTATCTGGATTCTTATGTCCTACAACCCATATATCTCTATCATTACCCATATAAAAACCCTGTTACAAAATATTTAAATAATTCCAATCATTCTGAGCATTAATGCTGCAATTCCTGCGATTCCTACGAAGTCAAGTATTCCGAAGAATAATGCCCATCCAGCAACGGCCTTAGCGCCTCTAACCTTCTTAAGCACTTCCTTGCCATTATTAGAATCAGCATCATTTTCCTTCATCTCTGTAAGTAAATCATTGATGTTACGATATACCTTAACATTTTCAGAATGAACCTTCTCAGAAAGCTCCTCCTTCATAGTATTAAGTTCACCCTTAATGCTATTAACTGAAGTAGTTATCTGCGTAATGCTTTCTTCACTAATCTCGCTGCCCTCACCAGTAGAAGGATTATTAGCCTGCTCATCTAGCTTTCTTTGGATGTTGTCTAAGGAAGCATTAATCGACCTATTCATCTCGTCAATTTGTCTTACCAACTTAGAGTTGTCAAGATTCTCTAGCTTATTAGCCTTTGACTGTCTCTCATTAATCATAGACTGAAGCTGTTCAGCCTTCTCACGAAATGCGTCAATCTGCTCTAACAACATATCGTCGCTACTCTGACCCTGGGAATTAGTGCTATACAAGCCATCCTCTGCATCATAGCCTGATGATGCCTGAGAGTTACCAGTAGACATGTAACCATCATTGGCACCATAGGTATCATTTGATTGGAATCCGTTATTTGCTCCGTAGTTGTCATTTCCTCCAAATGAGTCATTTGCGCCATATGAATTATTAGTTCCATATGTATCATAATAATCAGCCATATTCTTCTCCTATCTATAAAATAATCTAATATCGCACTATTCTAATTTTAACATTTTATATAACAATTTACAATAATCGACATACAATTACGCGCAGTTGAATATAATTATTAGATGTTTGCTTATATACGGCTATTGCGCGGTAAGGGCAATGATTTAGATGCTTTTCTGGGCTTTTCATTGCTTTTGAGCTGGGATTTTGGGCTTCAGCCCTGATAAAAGCAATGATTTAGAAACTTTTTGCGGCTTTTCATTGCTTTTGAGCTGGGATTTAAGGCTTGAGCCCTGATAAAAGCAATGATTTAGAAGCTTTTTGGGGCTTTTCATTGCTTTTGAGCTGAGATTTCCA
>ONCT01000042.1 GCA_900316395.1 uncultured Lachnospiraceae bacterium
TGGACACCCTTGCTGTTCGGCTATACACTTCCCACTATCTGGGCGTGTTCGGGACTTGCACCCGTTAGAGCGCGCCCATGGCGCGCAAACTAAAAAAAGTGAGCGATTGCTCGCTCACTTCATAGCTAATCGTTGACAACCAGATGTTGACAAAAAGTACGTCCCCCTGCCAACACCAACTCCTCAAGTATTTGCTTGACATGTTCACCAGGAAGCCCAACAACATTATCATAGTCGCCTTCATACCTAATAATATATTGCCCGAAAATCCCCTGAATAGCGTAGCTGCCAGCTTTGTCTTGACCTTCACCAGTCGCAATATATTCTTCTATTTCGGCCTTGCTCATCTTCCTAACATATACATCAGTCTTCTCGTAAAATGTATAATCTCCTTTCGGCGAACATATTGTAACTCCTGTATAGACCTGATGACATCGCCCTTGTATACTATTAATCATATCGAATGCATCCTGGTCATCTTGTGGTTTTCCTAATACCTTGTCGCCTATCGCAACAACAGTATCAGCACCTATCACAATATCATCCTGATGGTGCTCTGATACAGCTTTCGCCTTCCTTAGCGACAACTCTTGTACCAAGCCTTCTGGCTTCATAGATATATCTTCTTCATTAACATTAGATACTTCTACCATAAAAGGAATATTCAATTTACTAAGTATCTCTCTCCCTTCTTCCGTTTCCTTAAAATGTCTTACCCCTTCTTCTAACTCTTTATTATAAAATCAGAATAATTATTTACACCTTGTTGCTTTTCGTTTATTCTTACATAAAAAGTGAAACTTACACTCCTAAAATATACTATGAAAATAAAAATGGCACGACCCCCGCATATATTCAACGCCGGTTCGTACCTTTGTATAATTATAATACTATTTATTATTTTAAATAGTCAAGTATTTTTCTATCTTTTGTAATAATTTTTATGCGTATTATTCGTTTTGATAATGTAAAATGATTCTCTATTTCCTTTATAGCCTTTTCTTCAGGCATTTTACATCTTCTAAGATCAATAATTATACTATTCGATTGATGAGATGCATGTTGCACAGTATGACGTATTACGTTTTTCCCACTCCCAGTAGGTGATTTTATTTCCCATAAAACTCCATGTATAGCAATATCAGCAGTTCTTACACCTTTAATACGCAATGGTGGTATCAACTCTATATTATACCCTTTTTCTAACAGGAACTTGACTGTATTCCACTCATGTTCTAGTAGATGAACACCATTTTGTTTTAAATCCCCTTTTTCCATACATCATTCCTTATTATTAACTAATTCGTCATACTTTAGTTGATATGCTATCAGTCGTGGAATGTATGCTGGTGGTGTTCTCCTACCAGCTTCCCAATCTTCAAGAGTGCGTAAAGGTATTTCAGTATACTCAGAGAATTCTTTGCGTGACATACCCATACTGTCTCTTAATTCCCGAATAGTTTTTGCAATATCCATAACCAATCACCTCGCATTGCGTATTTGAAGAAATTATAACATAAATGCTTAGCTCTCGCAATGCGTGTAACGACAAATTAATTCTTAAAATATAAATAAGTATTATAGAGAGTATATTAGTCATCATATTACGGAGTAAATGCCCTAGAGCAAGCTTATACTCCGTAGTCGGCGTACTAGCATCAGTTAAATAGGGGCGCGCTGATGTATGGCGCGTCAAATTATAAAGCGCAGGCGGTGTGCAGGTATATGCTTTACCCATTAACTCGAGCTTAGTATATGTTAGTAATTGATTAATGGAGGGAAATTTTCGGCAGGGATGCCGAAAATAGGTCCGAGTGGTCCGGACGACTGTCGAGGACCGGTTCCCGTCCAATATCGTAAGAGGGGACCCACACGAAGTGTGGGGAGATGTCTTACAACCAAAACCCTATAAATCAATTACTTACATATAATTAGCGAAGAGTTAGGGTACAAGCATATACCTGCACACCGCCTGCGCTACATACATAAAGGGCGCAACAAATGGCGCGCCCCTTCAATTTGTTCCTACATATTGTTGTCAATCTTGACAAAAGGTACGTCCCCCTGTCAATTTAGTAGTTTTTCATTATTTCATCAGCCATAGCATCAATCTGCTTTCTGCTATCATCATTAAGAGCTGATGTGATTGTAACCTTATTCTCAAGGAATGTTATGTCCTTAGAATCTTCTAACTTCTTATGCATTACACGAGCTGCTGCAGGTGCCCATGAACCATTCTCAACGAATCCGATTGTACGATTCTTGTATCCTCTCTCTGTGAGGTGATCGATGAATGTATTCATGAATGGGAAGATTTCTCCATTGTATGTTGTAGTTGCAAGGATTAATGTATCGTGTCTAAATGCATCCTCAACTGACTCAAACATATCATCACGAGCAAGGTCAGCAACCTCAACTCTTGGGCATCCCTTCTTCTTCAATGCTTCAACTAATTCTTCCACTGCCTTCTTAGTATTACCATATACTGATGTGTAAGCAATGAATACACCCTTAGTCTCAACACCGTATGATGACCATGTATCATAAGTCTCAAGATAGTATGATAAGTTCTCATCAAGTACTGGTCCATGAAGTGGACAGATAATGTTAATATCAAGTCCTGATACCTTCTTAAGTACATTCTGCACCTGCGCACCGTATTTACCAACGATACCGAAATAATATCTTCTTGCTTCACAAGCCCAGCCTTCTGGATCCTCCACATCGTTAGCACCGAATTTACCAAATGCGTCAGCAGAGAATACAACCTTATCAGTCTTATCATAAGTCATAATAACCTCTGGCCAGTGAACCATTGGTGCTGTAACAAATGTTAACTCATGCTTTCCAAGACTTAGTGTATCCCCTTCTCCTACAACCATTTTTCTGTTAGAGAAGCCTTCATGATAGAAGTTGTTAAGCATCTTAAATGCATTAGCAGAAGCTACCATAATTGTCTCAGGATAAGCCTTCATAAATGCCACAACATTAGCACTGTGGTCTGGCTCCATATGCTGCACGATTAAGTATGTTGGCTTAGCACCATCTAATGCCTTATCAACATTTTCAAGCCACTCATCCTTGAAGTTAGCATCAACCGAATCCATAACGGCAATCTTCTCATCCTTAATAAGGTATGAATTGTATGCCATACCAAGTGGCACCTCGTATTGTCCCTCGAAAAGGTCAACCTCGTGGTCATTTACTCCAACATAGATAATGTCATCTGTAACTCTCATACTTTTATTCCTCTCTTTCTATACACATACATGTCATGTATTTATTTTGAAATTCTTTATGCAAAGATAGATTAACCTCCTTCGCGTTACTTGTAATCGCTTCAAGATAATCTATATTAACATCGTTAACTTTCTTAGATATGTCAAATGTGTCATCACATTTACCACCTAATGAAGAAGCCAAAGAAATGGCACCGCCGATACTTGAATTACCTACAGCCTCAGCCTTATCCCTTAACTGAGAAGGTATAATTCCTATACTCGAAGCCTTGTGAATATCAATACTACTTCCAAAGCCTCCTGAAATGTATAGCCTATCGACGTCACTATATATAATACCACTTTCTTCTAATAAAATCTCTAGTCCGGCTCGAATTGCTGCCTTAGCTAACAGAAATTGCCTGATATCATCCTGGGTAAGAGCAATGTTTTTGTATATCTTATATCCGTTCTGAATATATTTGTCTATAAGAATACCATTCTCATCTATTATATCATTTTTTCTAAGTTCATAAATAATATCTACAAGTCCACTGCCGCATATTCCAATAGGCTCCTTGCCACCTATTGTATCAAATGCCCGCAGTCCATCTCTAATCTCAAAATGACTAATTGCACCCTCAACGCTTGCCACTCCGCAGGATATGTTAACTCCTTCAAACGCTGGTCCTGCTGCCGTGGATGTAACTACGAATTCATTGCCTCTTCGTAGAACCATTTCAGCATTTGTTCCTAAGTCAATTAGGATAAATGTGTTATCAGATGACAGGTTCTGGCCTGAATGTATTGCCAACACACCGGATGTTATATCTGCCCCAACAAAAGTAGTAAAACCTGGTGGAATAATAACATGTATTCTTTCTTCGATACCTAAAACATTTTGTGTGTCAGTTACAATGGTTTTAATATTAACAGGCGCATACGGATACGCTCCTAATCCACTGCAATCATATCCCATTAGTATATGGCACATGGTAGTGTTGCCTGTTATAATAATTGTTCTAATATTAGAAAGATATGTCCCATTATCAGTACACATCTCGTTAATCTCTGACACCACATCTTCTACTATACATTTCCTAAAGTCTTCTAATCTGCCAGAGGATGCCATATTAATTCTTGATATTACATCGGCACCATACTTGCGCTGGGAATTAGCCTTGCTACTTGTTGCAATCACCCTGTTAGATTCATAATCTACCATTGCAAAAACTATAGTAGTTGTTCCTATATCAATTGCAACATTATAGCTCTTAAACCTACTCAAGGAAGATTCCTTATCACTAGCAGATTCTTCCCTTGCCTTATCCCCTGCGAATCCTTCCTCAATCTTCATATCAGGGTCTAACATATAATTATTAACCTGAATAGTCAGATTGTCGTAGTTAAGAAGCCAATCCTTGGTAGTCTTGCAGGCAAGCTTCTTTTCATCAGAAGATACTGAATCAATTTCCTTAATTACAATATCACATTTGCCACATATACCCATTCTGCCACAGTTAGCAGCAATGTATATGCCCTCATTCATAAGAATGTCCACAAGATTATCAGGACTATCATTATTAACTTGTATCTTCTTCAATTTGTCTTCAAGTAGTATGGTAAGATTCATATTAACTAGGAATTAATCCACTCAATAGCTTTCGATGCGTTTTCTAAAGAGACTCTGCTGCCGCCCTTATTAACTAAGTCAAGCATATCCTGCTCGCCAGCACTAATATTCTCCTTGCCTCCAAAGTCCTTGTTGAACTTCTTCTTAATCACCTTCATGATGGTCTTATCAGCACCGCTTACCTTGTCCCATTCGAATCCACCTTGTAGATAGAAGAACTGCTGATTATTAGGAATCTTGTTATGCTCCTTAATATCATTGTCAGTAGCTCCCATAGGTGCCATTCCAACTGCACATACACCACGAACATCGAAGGATTTTATGGCAGTCTTATATCCTTTGATTCCGCTACCCATAATCCAGCCTATAAATAGGACTTTTGAACTGCTGTTTAAAGCTGTTTTAGCAGCATCTAACTCGTATGCTTTAACACCTGTTTCCTTTTCCATTATTTGCGCATATTCCTTGCCATGTCCAGCCTTGGAATTAAATACAATTGCGTCTATTTTAGCCATTATCATACTCCTTTCTGCGTCGTCACCCTGCTTCGCAGGCTAACGACATATTACCGGTCGTAAGGGATCCTCCCAGCTTCGCTAGGGTCCCTCCTTACGACATATTATATCACATATAGCATCTGCTGTAAGATGCATTTGCTCCTCTCTGCTAATTGTTGGATTGCCATCGCCTTTCTGCATACCGTAATCTCCAAAATAAGAATGACAACCACCAGGAAGCACTACTTCAACTAAATCAGGACCAAGGTTACTCTTCGTGGAATCATACCTGTCACGATTCATTACCTTATCCTCAGAACCATATATACTTAATATCTTAAGATTCTTATTAGTTAAGTCATAGGTCGAATAGGCTCCAAGAAAAATTATTCCTTTAACCAGATCATAATTATCTCTTACGAACCCTGCTGCAATAGCTCCACCCAAGGAATGCCCCATTACATACCAGTCACTAATATATGGGTATTCCTTGATTACATCTAATGCTTCATCTCCATCAAAAAAAGCGAGATTAAAAGGCATCTCAACTAACACACAAAGTATTCCTCTATTGGCACACTCCTGCATAAGTGGAGCGTAGGCTTCATATTGCACCTTTCCACCAGGATACATTATAATGCCCGCCTTAGGATTAGGATTGTGAGGCGCGAATACCAATGCATTATTACCACCAATCTTAGCCTTGCTTACATCAACTGTATCAGTGCTAATCTGTGAAGCGAATATGGCATCATGACCAGCCTTATAATACACATCAGCATAAGCGTAGAATCCCACCATATTAGCTGCTATTAATAATACAATTATACTTAATATAACTATTACTTTCTTTTTCATAACGGCTTCTTTCTTACCACACATTTCGTATAAAAAAGCTCATAATAGGCTTATGCGAAAAGAAAAGGCATCAAAAGACACCTTTTCTCTAATCACCTAATACAAATTGTTAATTAATCTTCTCTCTTAGAACCCCAGAAGAATACTGCCACTGTACCAGGACCTGTATGACTTCCGATTGTTGTTCCAATGTTATTGATTTCCACCTTGCCATCAAGCTTAGGGAATCTCTCTTCTATCTGTCTTGCAACTTCCTTGGCGTCGTCCATACAAGCTGACATACTGATATAGCATTTGCCATTATAATCAAGTCCACCATCTGCGAACTCTTCCATCTTGTCAACTGTAGCCTTGTAAACCTTCTTCTTAGTTCTAATCTTGTATCTTGGAATAAGACGACCAAGATTGTCCATATTAAGAAGTGGGCAAATGTTAAGTAACTGGCCAATTGTTCCTGATGTCTTAGACACTCTTCCTCCCTTGATATAGAAAGAAAGGTCAGTAGAGAAGAACCAGTGATGCAGGTTAAGTCTATGCTCTTTAACCCACTCATATACTTCATCAATGCTCTTTCCCTCAGCTCTTAATTCAGAAAGAGTCTGCATAATAAGTCCATATCCAGATGACGCACCGAGGGAATCAACTACGTAGATTTTCCTGTCAGGAAATTCATCCATAAGTGCATCTCTTGCTATATTAGCAGAATTAACAACTCCTGATATTCCTGAAGACAAAGACACATGTAATATATCCTGTCCAGCCTCTAACATTGGTCGAAAATACTCAATAAATTCGTCAGCGTTAATCTGTGATGTCTTAGTGTCAGCACCATTAGCCATTCTCTCATAGAACTCATCGAAATCCATTGTCTGTCCTAAGTCATCTAAGTAATCAACTCCATCTAGTTGATAGTGAAAGCAGATGTATCTTACATCGATACTTTCAAAATGTTCTTTTGATAAGTCAGCTGTAGAACAACAGCTTAATACATAATTATTCATCACAACTCCTTAAAAAAGGGTACAGTAACCCTAAGTATTAACCCTTGCTGACTTAATAGACTTTACCACGAATTAGATGTAAATTCAATATATTTTATAAGAAAAATCCTTTTTCATCACACATATGACAAAAAAGGATAAATCTTACAAACCAGAATATGCTAAGAAGAGCAGCTTCATTCTCTCATCATCTTGTACATAAGTATTGTTATGCTTTTCTCCTCTATACACAATATCACCCTTACGATACACAATTAGTTGATTCTGGGGGAATTCTTCCCAAGGCTCATCATCTAGCGCCTGGGTGGATATTAAAACTCCGCCACCTACATCCTTCTTATGCAAGGTCTTCTCTTCATTCTTGTGAACATACAGATACTCTCCATCAAAAATCATAAGATTAACCTTGTTATCCGGAAGAACAACCTCCTTAATTATTCTGTCTATTAGTTCAAATCTGTCAGCATCAGTGTTCTCTCCCTTCGAAGCATAGAGTTTGTTAATCTCATCAATTATATATAAGAATATTCTCTCGCTATCGGTACTTCCCTTCTGAATATACTGATAAGCTTTAAGCACATCAGATTCAAATATTGAACCATTATGCATAAACACCCATCTTCGCCCTGTCTTGTCATACATGACGAAAGGATGTGTGTTATCATCAGATATTTCACCAATTGTGGCCTGTCTTATATGAGCAATACAGCTAGATGTAATAATATCTTTACCCATAATGCTCTTAAGATATTCACTATCTGATGCCTTAACAGGCTCCTTAGTAATATGAAATGGTTCTTTATCAAAAAGAACCATTCCCCATCCATTACAATGTATATCACTATGCGAATAAAATGTCTTAAGATATTCATTAAGATAAATATCTTTCTTTGAAGACAATCCAAACAATTCACACATTAGCCAAGTACTCCTTGTCTGATTCGGATAAGCTATTATTAGCAAGATTAGTCAAATAATCAGCCCAAAAAGCTACTGACTTATTATGGTAAATCTTAGCATCAACACCATCATGTTCGATACTTCTTATAGCTTCATTAATTAAGTCGATACTGTTAATGTCACCTAGCTTCTCATCAATAGCCTTCAGGTTATCTTCACTATAAACTATACCTTTTAACAAAGCTACATAACCTAATGCCTTATCAATTGGAACGCTATCAGCTATCCTAATCTCAATATATTTCTTAATTCGAAAATGGAAGAACTCCATGGACATAAAATGCTCAATTAAATCTCTTCTTCTATCATCATCAAGCTCTTCTTCCTTAATAGTGCCATTAAAAAACAAATCAGCGGCACTCTTATTTCCTACATACCTTGTATCACCTTCGTCAGTAACAAGTATTAACGGCGTATTATACACTGTCTTAGCAATACTTCTATAACCAAAGTCATCATCAAAAGAATTAGGAAAGAAACCTGTCCTGTCAGGATCAAGGTCATCCCATTGCTGTATCCTAAGTAGATGTGGCGCATCACTTGCATCCTTCATTGTTGAATTTGGATAAGATTTACTTTCCATCATAATCATAAGAATTGGAGATATCTTCTGAAGCACACGAAGCTTAAGTACAAGGTCTTCCTCGCTTTGATAATCAACAGATACCTGAGTTGATGCAGATGCTCGCATCATATATCTACCGTATCTGCCAGACTCCTGAAAATACCTGTCCATATATTGGTACCTCTTCTTGTCTGATAGCGGTATCTCATCAGGTGTAATCTCACCACTTTCCACAAGAGGAAGGTTCCCCTTAGTTATAAGCTCATAGCCTCTTATCCTAAGGGGTTCAACCCATAGAGCAAGGAACTCATCATAGATTTTCCTAATCTTAGACAAATTGGATATTGGTTTAATACTAATCTCAATCTGACAGGAAGGCTCTAGTGTTATAGCAGAATCATCATTAATATAGCCCACACTATGACCATCCTGTGTTAAAATATCAGCATTAATCTTATCTGCAATCTCTTCAATAAGGGCTGTAACCTCATCAAAACCAATCTGATTACCCTTATCATCAACTGCAAAATGCTCTATCTCAAGTCCAAGGTTCTGACTATTAGTATTTCCTTCTTCAATATATTCTTGTATGTAGTCAATAAAATTCATGTCTAATTCACTTTCAATCTTCTGTAAATAACGGTGTTGAGTAATATCTGTCTCCACTATCAGGTAGTAATGCAACAATTACCTTACCCTTATTCTCTGGCTTCTTAGCATACTCAATTGCACCGAATAACGCTGCTCCTGACGAGATACCAACTGAGATGCCTTCCTTTCTGGCAAGAAGCTTGGCTGTCTCAAACGCATCCTCATTAGAGGCTGTAAAAATCTCATCATATACATCTGTATTCAATGTATCTGGCACAAATCCTGCACCAATTCCCTGAATCTTGTGAGAACCAGGGTGTCCTTCTGATAGGACAGGTGAATCCTTAGGCTCTAATGCAACAATCTTAACATCACTCTTCTGATCCTTAAGATACTCACCAACACCTGTAACAGTTCCGCCTGTTCCAACACCTGCGATAAATATATCAACATTTCCATCCGTATCATTCCATATCTCAGGTCCTGTTGTAGCTCTATGCATTGCAGGATTGGCAAGATTAACAAATTGTCCTGGAATAAAGCTATTAGGAATCTCTTCACTAAGCTCTTCAGCCTTGGCAATTGCTCCCTTCATTCCCTTAGCGCCTTCTGTAAGTACAAGCTCTGCGCCATAAGACTTTAATATATTACGACGCTCAACGCTCATAGTCTCAGGCATTGTAAGGATAATTCTATAACCCTTGGCTGCAGCAATAGAGGCAAGACCAATTCCTGTATTACCACTAGTTGGTTCAATAATAACTGTATCCTTCTTAAGCTGTCCTTTCTTCTCTGCATCTTCAATCATTGCCTTAGCGATTCTATCCTTAACGCTTCCAGCTGGATTGAAATACTCAAGCTTAACAAGAATTGTTGCCTCAAGTCCTAGCTCTTTCTCAATATTAGCCACTTCAACAAGTGGTGTGTTACCTACAAGTCCTAATGTTCCCTTATAAATCTTCGACATAATATGTACCTCCTAGTAAAATATCATTAAATTCACTGTCAGTAGGAATTATATACATATTAACCTACTATGTCAATAGGTTTAATCAATTTTATATAAATTTCTTTAGTTTTCAATGACTCCGCCACCTAGTACCGTACCCGTAGAATCGTAGAATACAGCCGATTGTCCAGGGGACGCTGCTCTTACAGGCTGGTCAAATGTTGCTATTATACTTCCATCATCCTGCGCTCTTATAGTGGCACTTTGAGCCTTGTGATGATATCTTACTTTGATGAAGCACTTGGCCTCTTCTCCCTCATTAAGAGGCTGTAACCCCACGTAATTAACATCGCGAATTAGAATCTTATCGCTATATATATCTTCTTCCTTACATAGGACTACCTCATTAGTATCAACATTTATCCTCTTAACAAAAGCAGGATATCCAAGGGCAATTCCAAGTCCCTTACGCTGACCTACTGTATAATGAGTTATTCCTTTATGTGTTCCTAACACATTGCCATCTACATCAACAAAGTTACCTTCAGGAGGTATTGTCTTGTCAGAATTATTCTCAATAAACTCATAATATTTGCCATCACTTACGAAGCATATCTCCTGTGAATCAGGCTTATCAGCTACAGCAATCCCTGCATCCTTGGCGATTTGGCGAACCTCTTCCTTAGTCTTGTCACCTAGTGGCATTAAGGTCTTAGACAGCTGTTCCTGTGACAGACGATAAAGCATATAAGTCTGGTCCTTCTCAATATGGGAAGCCTGCCTTGCACTATATCTTCCATTATCAAGCTTAACAATATTAGCATAGTGTCCTGTGGCAACGTAGTCTGCCTTAACTACTTTGGCGAAATACAAAAGCCTCTCCCACTTAATTATTCTATTACATATAACACATGGATTAGGTGTATATCCATTTACATAATCATCAATAAATGGCTCTACAACACCCTCCTTAAATTCACTTAGACAATTAAGGGTATGATATTCAATTCCTATCTTCCTTGCGCTGTCAGCTGCATCGTCAATCTCACAGCAGCGACTATCCATTCCATCCTCTGCCTCCCAGGTACGAAGGGTAAGACCTATTACTTCATACCCAGCTTCCTTAAGAAGCAAAGCAGCAACAGCACTATCTACTCCTCCTGACATACCAACTACAACCTTGGCCATATCATAACTCCTTCTTATATGAAATCAGATGATACCAATTCCTTGCTAGAATCAATATCATCTGTATTAACAATCGTATCAACTAACTAATTATTCGCCGTCAGCTACTTCTTCTACTTCTAACTCTGGAAGCTGTGATGTACAATTAGGACATCTTGTAGCCTTAATGCTAATCATAGTCATACAATATGGACATTCCTTCTCTGTCTTAGCCTCTTCTTCCTCTTTCTCCTTCTTGAATCTGGCCGTTAATCTCTCACTTGCTACGTTAAGACCCTTTACAAGTAAGAATATTACAAGAGATGTAATTAAGAAGTTAATAACAGCTGTAATAAAATTACCGTATGCAAGAACTGGTGCATTCTCACCTGAGCCTAATGTAACTGTAAGATAAGAAAAATCAATTCCACCTATTAACGCAATGATTGGTGATAATATGTCCTTATTAAGGGACGTAACAATCGCAGTAAATGCGCCACCTACGATGACACCGACTGCCATATCCATTACATTTCCTCTTAAAATGAATTTCTTAAACTCAGCAAAAAATCCGCTTTTCTTTTCTTTCTTTTCCATTTTTCTATCCTTTCACATTTAACATTTGTAATTAATAATAAGCTAAATAGTATTATACCAAATATTTATCTATGCTACACATTATAATACATGTAATTAATAATATGGAATATAGCATATAACGCAACTATAACTATTACGTTAATAATATGTCTAACTCGCTGAGCCTTAATGTTGGCAGCAAATTCCCTAATCAACGCATTGATATAGAAATACCGCTTGGTCTTGCTTCCCATTCCAAGTGCCTTGACACCAATGCTATAAGCGATGTTGCCACTTCGATATACATGATAATCTGTTGTGGAAAATGCTATTTTTTCTTCCTCTGATATTCCATTTTCCTCTTGGTATTTGTCAATTTGCTCCTTGGAGAATAGCATATTCTCATACGTCGATGTGGACTTATCTTCTATGATAATCTTATCTTCCTTAACGCCCTTCTCAACTAGATAATTACGAATCGATTCACCTTCAGAAATTATCTCATCATCACCCTGACCACCGGAGCAGACATACACTATATCTTTGCCAGTTTCTTTGAGCTGCTTCTTGGCAAACCAGAGGGCCTTATCAATTCTTCCTTTTAAGATTGGAATAGGTGTACCATCCTCACGAAGTCCGCAGCCTAATATAATCACATAATCTCTGTCCCTTGGCGGGATGCTTCTATGCGTAATAAATGTTGCAATAAATGTACCTATCATAATACATTCAAAGTAAGACAGCAGACCGAATAATATAGTTTCCACTACAAATTCAAATCTATTATCAAATGGAGAAAAAATACTAACAAAAAGAATTATTAGGGTTCCACCTATCAAAACCAGCGCTAAACCAATTCCTAATAGATTCCTAATGCCTCCTCCTTCTTTCTTAATTAAGATAATATTACTTATGGCAATAACTACGGCAAATATAAAAATCAAAGGCAGCAAAGCTATAATAAAATAAGTGCAGCTATTGAATATATAAATCATAAACTGATTAAAATCAAATCCATGTGCTCTGTCAACAATAGACAGGTATCCAAACAAAAATATGTTAAATACTATGAACACAAGAGCCCCTATATAATACATAATTCTGTAGGAGTACATATTCCTTTTTCTGGTTTTCATAATTGCAAATATAATATTAACAGCCGATAATATAAATACAGCAAAAATGGTCACTCTTATTCCATATGAACCTTTTATTAAATCATAAACAAATGCATTCATAAATAATCCTCTACAAAACAGTTACGCTCTATTATAACACAAACTAAACTATTTGTTGAGTTTACCAATAGATGAAAGTGTAGGAATGTTAACTGGACATACATCCATACATGAATATGACTTAGAACAATTATTAGCAAAATGCTGTGCGTATGTTTTTTTAATCTCTTTTTCTTTAGTCTGATTACGAGAAGCTACCAGATAACATTCATTGGCAAATTGGGCACCGTAGTAATTCTTTCCATCCACATAATTAGGACATACCTCAAGGCAGAGCCCACATTTTAAACATTTTGCAACTGTATATTGATGTTCAAAATTCTCTTCCCTATCTTTTCTTCTCTTTGCTTCCTTAAGGTTGTATTCTTCAATATATACTTTATTCTTCTTAAGATTATCATGAATTATACTTCTATCTACCATTAGGTCGCAGATTACCGGGAATTTCCTTAAAGGTCTAATAATAATCTCATTACCCTTAATAGAATCAACAAACGTCTCACAGGCAAGTCTTGGCGTCTCATTAATTACCATTGCACAGGCTCCACAGACTCCCTGCATACAAGAGCAGTCCCACATTATTTTTCTGGTCTTTACTCCCTGATCATTATAAGTAATGTCATTATTAATATAGTCAAGAACACTTGCAATAGTATGATCAGATGGTCCGTAATAATCAAATCCTTCCCAGTAGCTTTCATCTTCAGGAGATTTTTGTCGTAATATCTTAACCTTCATAGCATTTCTCCTTATCAAATCTCACCTTGAGCTTACCATCATCATAGGAAATGATAGTTGAAAAAGCATCATCCTCCTTAATGTCAGGGTAGTCACTTCTATAATGGGCTCCTCTGCTTTCTCTACGATTATTAGCACAAATCAATGTTGCCTTGGCAAGAATTAACATTTCGTAGAGGCTATAGTTAGTATACATAGATGAACTACTATCGTAAAAAATATTATCTGCATTACTAAGATAATAATCTATGTCCTTAATTCCTTCTTCTAAGCGCTCACAGCTTCGAACAATTCCAAGCTTATTATTCATAACTTCTGCAAGATGCGCTTTAACCTTTTCTATTGGAATATTGCCTAAATTTTGGCGTATTTTATCTAGATTATCTTCTTCCTCTCTAAGTACTTTATTAAATTCAGGTCTATCATCATTAAAGTCTCTTGATGCAATATCCTTCGCAGAAACCATGCCGCTATAAAATGCACCAAGCATAGAATTGCCACCCAAGCGATTAGCACCATGATATATAGATGCACATTCTCCAATTGCATAGAGATTACGAATATTAGTTTCGTGATTATTCTTAACTGCAATTCCACCCATAAAGTAATGAACCGATGGCTCTATTGGAATTGGTTCTTTGGAAATGTCAAGCTTTTTATACTTCATACATAAATCTCTTACTTCAGGAAGAAGACGGTCAATCTTCCTTAAGTCAAGAAATGATATATCAAGATAGACTTGTTTTGCACAGGATTCTATCTCTCTTGATACCACATCTCTTGTCATAAGATTACCATTAGGACCGTACTTATCCTCCATAAAATATACACGCTTACCATTCTCTTCATAGAACAGCCTTCCACCCTCACCACGAACAGCTTCTGATATAAGCATCTTCTTATTAGATGTGCGAAGTGTGGTAGGATGATATTGAATAAACTCTAAGTTCTTAAGCTCCACTCCCTGCATGAATAATCTGCCTGCTGCATAACCATCACAGCTGTTTGATCCTGTTGTCTTTCCAAACAAAAGATTCTGGCCACCAGTAGCGATAACTAATGCATCAGAATATATGGCTTCAAGATTATCATTTTCCATATTGTAGATAATTGCGCCATAGCACACTCCGTCCTCTATAAGCGCAGAATGAAAGAAGCTACGAAGTCTTCGGCGAATCAAGCCCTCGGCTTCAAATCTTCTCACCTCCATGTCAAGACCATTTACAATCTGCTTACCAGTAGAAGCGCCACAATAGCAGGTTCTATTATGAGACTGCCCTCCAAATGCTCTCCTTATAGGCCGCCCAGTTTCATCTATGGAAAATACAACTCCGATTTTCTCTAAATATTTAATTATATCAGGTGCATTCTCACATAGCCTAGAAACAGCATCTTTGCCACCAAGAAATGCTCCACCCTTCAACGTATCATCAATGTGAGAACTTATAGAATCGCCACCCAGGTGGTCTGAAAGCACAGCATTAATTCCCCCTGCTGCCATTACTGACTGAGACTGTTCAGATGGAAGTGGCGAGACTAACTCTACATTAACACCATAAGAGGCAAGATGAATTGCATTAGACATACCAGCGATTCCTGAGCCTATAACGATTACTTTCTTCATGTCTCCTCCTTAGTGAAAATGTATGCCAATCTGTCCGCTTATAATCGCATAAACAGCAATAACAAATACGACAGCACCTATTATATACATAACTCTGTCTAAAGTCTTTTGGGTAGATGGGGATGTAAGAAGGCCTAATGTCACAAGGCCCTTTGATAAAGAGATTACTACGTGGGTTATTACGCATGCAAAGAATAATATTTCCACAACGAACATAAGATATATAACCCACATATTACCGTTTCCAGCGGCATTCTTCATGATGTTAAATGTAAATAAATGTAATATCAGAAGCGGAAACATTAATGCTGCACATAATCTCTGAAGTATTGTTCCCATATTCTTCTTACGGTACAGATTCATTCTAGTGCCATCAGAATTGAAGAATAATGTAGACATTCCACAGATGGCGTGAAGACATACCAGTACCATAAATGGGACAGCAGTTACCATCTTCAACGTCTCATTATAATACATAGTAAGATAACAAAAAACGCTGTATCCTATGTGTATAATCATAAACACAATTGATAAAAGTCCAAGAACAGCATTTACTTTTTTAAGTACCATAAATTCCTCATCATTCTGATACAAGTAGCAGGTTATATCAACTTCACATATTCCAAAACTGCCCAGAGCATATTCGAACCATACTTTAGAAAAAGCGACAATCCAGAATCCTTAGTTACAACAAGTCCCTTAGCAATAACAATTATAGATAAGACAACAACAGTTATGGATAATCCAGCCATAATAACTCTAAGAATCCATCCAACCACACGAGCCACTTTATTCTGTGTCCATGTAAAGATAGAGAATCTTATATCGAAGACTGTCAGGAACAATACCCAGCATATCAAAAGCTCAAATACCATTGCCTTTTGTACATCGCCTTCTGTCGCCTCTAGGAACATTTTCGAGAACATATCTATTATTATTTCAACAGAAAGAAGGAGCATAAGCACAAGAAGTATGTCACCTATAATCCTTCTTACTTTACCAATCTTAATAGGAGCCTCATCATTTGTCATTGCTGCTTTTCCTCCACCGCATCAACTGTATTAACACTTGCATCTTCGAATACCATATCTGTTTTTCTAAATGCATTGACTATTTTTACAATTCCATTATAGATAATACCACCACAATAGATGAATATTACAATGTCCTTGTGCATTATAAATACTATACATAGTACAGCAATTAATACGTTCATAAGACCTTGCAATAATTTGTATTTGAAATGTGGTGACTCTAGCTTCTTCGAATCCATTGCAGACAGGATATCAATTACTCCATAGAAGAAATAAAGTCCTGCAAAATAAATCATCAAATAAAACACAGGAACATCTACTAATGCTGATGTAAATATTCCTAAGTCAAGTATTAATATTCCATCATATAATAGTCTTGTTGAGCCAACAGACCTTGAAGATAATACGAAGTAATTAATTAGTCTGGTAATTCCCCTTATAGCCAATCCTATTCCTAGTACAATTATAACAAGAGGGTACGCTTCCTCAGGTATAAACATCAGGATAATGGCAACAAGAATCATCAAAACTCCCCATAAAACGTTAATGATTTTACGCGTTTTTGTCATTGTCATTACCTCCCTTAATTACATTTTTTACCATAAGGGAAGCAAGCTTCGACCTATCTGGTGTTACACTGTATCCAGCCAGCATACTTCCTGATTCATATATTCTATTAGTAACCATACTCTTATGCTTGATTGCGTGAGCGAAGAATTTGCCAAGGAATGTATTATCCTTATCATCGGAATTCATATATTCCTCCTGGTATTTACCAATATCGAATTCAGGCACCTCTTTGCCTGATAGCTTCTCATCAAATTCCTTCCATCCCTCTGAATCGAGAGCACGCCTTACTGCGAATATTGCATCGATTTCCTCTTTGTAATCTCTTACATCTTCATAAGCATAAGTGTCTAACTCGAAGGTATCAATATCACCTCTAATATATTTTAGTGCATATACCATCTGGCAAAATGCCTTCCAATAATCAGAAGGATTGTCCTTAACAACCTCTCTATAATCATTCCATGCTGGAAGGTATTTATAGACACAGTAACTAAAGTCAGGCAAATGTCCTGCCTGGCCGTGACCAAGATTCATAATACTATTCTCATTAGACTGATATATACTTGCAGAATATTTCTTATTAATTACATCATCTGGTGCAATAGGATTATGCTTAAATACAATCTTCTCCTCTGTTCCATCTGGCATAATCTCATAGAAATGATCATTAACAGTGTTAATTGCAAGGGAAGGAGTTCCCGCAAAATACATATGAGCCCATGTATCGGCAAGCACATGCATTGCAATTCCAATAGCCTGAAGAGTAGAACCCTTGGCAAGCTCAATAGTATCCTTAACAAGCTCTCCATTAGGACCACAAATCAGTCTGTATTTCTTCATATATCTCTTAGTTCCCTTTTCCTTCTTGGCATATAAATCCTTAGGAAGAAAATGGAACGAAGACCATATTCTGGTAATATTCTGTAATCCTATAATGTCTGTATCAGCATCCATAAGCTCCATCTGAAGCTGTGTTGTTGCCGCAATCTTAGGCCCCTTTACCTTAAGAAGAAATGTATTAGTACACTGGTCTACAAAGAAAGCGCTGTATGCTATATCCAAGGCTTCCTCATGCTTGTATCCTGCTAAGTAGGCTGCAGCATATGTTGCAAAATAATGAAAATCTATCTGCATAATACTACACCTCCTTCTTTGCTTGCTTCTTACATCGACGAAGCCTTATAGCTGAGTAGACCACATCTATACACGCTATACAAAATGTTACATTTACAATCAATGAAGCAATTGCAAGCTCCAAATAATCGCTTAAATCACTCATGAATATTGATACAAACGACACTATAAAGCTCAACACACATATAACAAGATATACAGGTGTCTTTTTCTTGCCCTTTGCTTCACCCATGGCACTAAGTCCCATATATAGATTAATCAAAAAAGGAACACCTACTAAAACAATTGCTAATACTATTAGCATAGGATAGATAAAACTATTATCTAACCCTTCCTCCTTCAACGCCTCATAAATAAACGTTAAAAGACTCTCTTGATTAAGGAAGTAAAGTATTAACACCTGAAGGGATGACCACAGACCGAAAATAATAATTGCACGACCTGCCATCTTAAGTCTGTTGCTGTATTTTCTCTGTAGAACACTATTATCGTCATTAACTAAATAGTCCATATTCGAACCTCACATATTCTCCATATTAGTATCGATGTACATTATACACCATTCATCCAACATCTTCTAGCATTATTCTAATCCTTAACTAACCCCTCTAGAGTCTCGAATAAATTGTCAGGGTCAACTGGTTTAGACAAATGTGCATCAAGACCTGCCTGCAAGCTCCTCTGAACATCCTCGTCAAAGGCATTAGCTGTTAAGGCAATAATTGGTATGCTCTTAGCATCATTTCTATCTAAATGTCTAATAGCTCTTGTTGCTTCTAAGCCATCCATATTAGGCATTCTCATATCCATAAGAACAGCATCGTAATATCCTTCTTCACTGTCTTGGAACATATCGAAGGCAATCTGTCCATCCTCTGCGTGCTCAACCTCCATGCTTCGAATACTAAGTATCTCTTTGATAATCTCAGCATTAATCTCCATATCCTCAGCAAGAAGAATTCTCCTTCCCTCTAGGTCGGCCTTATTCTTGGCATTCTTCTCCTTAAGGGCAAATGCGTCTTCAAACTGATGAATAATATTCTGAGCCTCAAGAGGTTTGGCAATAAATCTATCAACTCCTGCCTTGTCGGCATCCTCAACAATATCCTCCCAATAGAAGGATGTAAGAATTACAATTGTGGATTCATCTCCAATAATTGATCTAATCTGTCTTGTGGTCTCAAGACCATCCATTTCAGGCATCTTCCAGTCTACAATAATCAGATTATATACTTCTCTTCTTGCGTACTTTAGCTTAACCATTTCCACCGCTTCAGCACCAGATAATACGAACTCAGAGCTAACCCCTACCTTCTCTAATTCCATTGCTGCATATTCGCAGGCAACTGGGTCATCATCGATAATAAGTACATTCATATCCTGAGGATTAATAGTTCACCCTTGGTACTCTCAACATTTATCTCACCATTCATTAATTCAACGATGCTCTTAGTAATTGGCATTCCAAGACCTGTAGAGCCATACTTCGTCTTAGTAGATAAATCCTCCTGACTAAATGGCTCGAATATCTTAGGCAGGTAATCCTTGTCCATTCCAATTCCTGTATCCGTCATAACGAATCTGAAGGTAGATTTATTCTTGTAGGAATGTGTCCTCTCTATTGTAAATGTTATTGTACCACCCTCAGGTGTAAACTTAACGGAATTACCAAGAATATTAATAAGCACCTGCTTTAACTTAACATCATCGCCAATGTAATATTCGTCGGCTTCTGTAAGCATTTCCCAGTTCCAGTTAAGACCCTTGTCACGACACTGGCCGCCAATCATAACATCTACCTGGTCTAATAATACAGGCAACGAGAAGACCTCGCTTCTTATTGTCATCCTGCCCGCTTCAATACGAGACATATCTAAGATATCATTAATTATGCTAAGCAAATGGTCTGCGGATGTTCCAATTTTCTCAAGATGAGCACGAGTTGCTTCTGACACACCAGGGTCATTAAGGGCAATCTTGTCAAGACCGATAATGGCATTCATTGGTGTTCTAATCTCATGACTCATATTAGACAGGAACGCTGTCTTAGCCTTGTTGGCAACCTCTGCAGCATTTAACGCATCACTAAGGGCCTGTGACTGATTAAGGGTAGCTCTTGTCTCAGCATCAACATCGGCAAATCCAAGACCAATGGCGTGAACAATATGGTCATCTCTGTCCTCAGGATGACGCACTCCAGCCATTCTAAGCATTTCGTATGATTCAACTCCATCAATGGAAATCATATAACGGAAGGTGATAATCCTTTCTTTGTCCAGACCATTTCTAACAGTATCAGGACTTACGAAATCAACAAATGCATCCCTGTATTTTTCAGTAACATATTTGTCAGCATAGTATTTTAAAGTCTTAAGATATTCAAAATGCTCGCCCTGCTTTAGTCCACCTGTAATCTCAGAGTGAGGCTGATAGCATATTCCTTCATTCTTATCTAAGTCGATATAATATACACTTCTATACTCAGATGATAGGGCGGTAATCATACTGTTGGCCTGACTGTGTAGGTCGATTGTATAGTTATGTAAGCTTTCTCTAACCTGATGAATGCGACGACCCAGCTCTAACACCTCATCTGCCGACTCCTCCACTTCTTCTATTTCTGCATTAGGATTAAGCTCCCGGGTAAGAGCGTCAACATCACTTGCCACATCGGCTATCTCATCAGTAATTTCCTTAAGCCTTCTTCTTGTTCTTCCTGTAACAAATATTACGGCTGCAATTCCAATAATTACGGAAAGTAAACTGCTAATAATTATGATGACTGTCTGTTTTGAAACCTGAGCTTCATACCACTCAGCGTCAAAATCAACTGCAACTATTCCTGCCACATTTCCAGCAGAATCAAATACAGGAGAATATGCACTATAGAACTTGCCCCATGCATCCTCATAAGGCTTATCATCCACTGCTGCACTTCCCTTGCTGGCAGTAAATAAAGCATCTGTGTATTCTACTGGCGTGCCGAACTCTCCCGGATCTTCAATAGTCGGGTCAACGCTGAATACGAAATTACCATTTCCTGCATCCGTAACACAGTATATGTATTTTAGGTCAATGTTGTCTTGGAAATGTGCCAATATATCATTAACTTCCTGATAATTAGGCTGACCTTTGTCTTCTTTTTTAAGGCTCTTTAACACATCACCATTTAACATTGAAGATGCAGTCTTGGCAATGTCAAGCATTCTGTTATCTATAAGGGACTTCATAGTTGCTCTTGAATTATTAACGAGAACAACTCCAAGAATTACATTAGTCGCTATTAAGAGTACAGATATAATTATAGCAAGTCTAATTGTTAAGCCAGATACAACCTTTTTCTTCATAACATTTTACCCCAATATATGCTAGTTAATTTGTTCAAGTTATACTTTTTCAATTACCGGTCGTAAGGCATCCGTCGCTTTGCGACACCTTACGACATATTATATCACGAAAAACGTATTCTGTGATATAATAATTACATAACAATAACGCATAAATTGCATGAAAGGGGGAGTGCTTTATGTTTCAGTTTTGGGGTGACGGCAGCCAGGCTGCCATGGATTTAGTTGACGCCGTTAAAGTGCGTAGTACAGAGAATTTCAATTGGACCTTTATCTTCATATTGGCAGTTGTGTTCTATGTATATTGGAGCGAGATTAACAAGAAGAATTACGACGCAGTTGTTGCAGGCTTGGCTCTCTATGGAGTACATTGGCTTTACGAGATTACGAACGCAATAATAGGACATTTTGCAGGATATCCGTTATGGACTGTGAGCAATGACTCAACCACATTTATTCTTCTTATAGGTGTGTCCTGGGAGCTAAGCATGATGTTCTCACTTGCAGGAATTATCTCCTACAAGATGATGCCTACAGACAAGAAGAAAATGTTCGGATTAGACAAGAGAATTACTGTTACCATTATGATGGCACTTCTCTTTGCCCTATTCGAGTCCTTCCTTGCAGGAACAAGCAACCACTCATTCATCTGGGTTTATAAGTGGTGGGGCGTGCTTCCTGTATTCATAACAACATACATTCCATTCTTCTTAGCAGCGAACTTCGTTCCTTCTATGAAGCCTAAGAATAAGAAGATTTTCCTAATCTGCTTATGGTCATTAGTTGCACTGTTACTTGTTATTCTAATTCCTATGGGAATAATCTAGAAAATGTATTAAAAATCCCGAGGCTTTCATTAAGCTTCGGGATTTTTTTAGGTTTCAAATCGCATTTTCCCGAAATCTTCAGGGCGATGGAAGTTAGGCTTTTCAGAGTTAACTCTAGACCAGGATAAGTAGTTTCTTGTGGCACCACCACATTTATACATATTAGCCTGTAGTGTTCCTTGGAATTCGTATTCGATATTATAGAACGTGCTAATAAATGTTCGTGGAATTCTATAGAATAATTCCCACCCATCTGGGGTTCTGTTAGTTCTTATGTCAAAGTATTCCTTCTCTTCTTCTCTAATAATATGGAATCGGTCAAATCCACTTACTCCATATTGAAGTATCATGGCACCATTAGGATTTATCTCGAAATTAAAATAATTATCCTGAGACTCTATCTTAAAGAAAAACTCCAGGCAGCTATCTTTATATACAGGAGACAAGGGCTTCGTATACTCCGCGAGGACGTCTTCTTCTGTCGCCCACATATGTACGAATAAATACCCACCATTTGTACACAGCTTGGCTCCAGCCTTAATGCTATCATCTGAACCCCATAATACATTATCTATCTTTAACGTTGGAATTTCCTTCCAATTAGGTATGCCTTCAATTCTTTTTATTAAATATTCTTCCATTATTTCCAATAATAATTACCACACTTACCACACTTATATTCTCCGCGTGCCAATGCATCTGTCCTTCGTAATTCCTGATCCTCTTTTGCACCACATGATGGACACTTTGGTTTAGATGGTTCAACACATCCTCCACCTGAAACAGCTTCAAGCTGCTCATCATTTAATGTAACACCTTCTGCCTTGGCAAGTGCTAAGATTTCTTCTGAATTCTTACAAGCTTCTACCTTCTTAATTTGTTCCTCTGTTAATCCCTTTAATAATTCTTTTCTCATAATTGTTTCCTCCCTTTTTTATTATTGATAATAGTGTATTGTATTTACTTTATTATCGATTGTTTTTTTGGATTTATATCCTTACACTTATATATACACCATAGAAACGAAAAATGCGACATTATTTATTTTTTTTCTAATCCATCAATTCACGTCACCTCTATGAGTCGGTACTATTATCTGTGTTTCTCATATACCTGGCATCTTTATATGTTCCAATCTTTGTTATCTTATTATCCTTTAGCATTTTACTAAGTACCAATTCAACCGTTTTTACACTAATATCAGGAACCTTAGCCATAATATCCTGTTTTGATATTGGTACTATTGCTCCCATCAGAATGCTCTCAACCCTCTCGGATTTCTTTGCTTTTTTCAGCGAGATATCCGTAAATGATTCATCCAAATCTTTGTAACACTTATAGAGTACTTGAAGAAAATTCACAATGAACGGAACATAATCATTGTCATTCTCATGCCATTTTTCCGATGATGTCTTAAGTGCTTCATAATAACTGTCTTTATACTTATTAATCTGACCCTCATATGAAATATACTGTACGATATCATAACCCGCTAAATATAAAAGCAGAACTGTCAGCAACCTGGAGATTCGACCATTCCCATCCATAAAAGGATGAATACACAAGAAATCCAAAACAAAACATGGGATAAGCAAAAGCGGCGAAATCTCCGAATCCTGTCTTGCATCATAATATGCTAAAAGCAACTGCTCCATATCAATGTTTACTCTTTTTGCCGAAACCGGTTTAAATCGTACACATCTGCTCCCATCTGGTCCAATTTCCATAATGAAGTTGTTGCTTGTTTTATATTTGCCCGCCTCACGCTGATTTGTCTGTGACAAAAGCATCCTGTGAAAAGAAAGTATTGTTCCTTTCTCAACATCGAGATTCTCACGCTCCGTGTGTATCAGATTCAGTGCATCCTTATATCCCGATATCTCCATTTCATCATGCGTCAAAGGCTTTGATCCCTCTACGATATCTTTAATCCTTGAATCTGTGGTGACAATTCCCTCTATGGCATTACTTCCTTTAACAGATTCCACAATAGCCTTTTTTCGCAAGGCCTCAAATGTTTCGCCGTATTGAAGCTTACGAAACTCTTCTTTTGTTCGAAGATCCGATATAATATCTGTCAATCCGACTATATTCCCTGGAACAGTTTTCTTTAGAAATGAATAATCATATATATGCATTTATTTCTCTCCAAAAGCAAATTTACTACCTAAATATTACAAAATTTTAGGTGGTAAATCAAGTTTAATCATATATACAGCTGCTTCTATTCCTTCAAAGGTAAAGCTTCTCTCGTACTTTCCTCCATTTTTCGTTATTGTCTTTACGGATGCTTCATTTGTAGGTTCTACAGAGAGCTGAAGTCTATCCATTCCAATTTGACGTGCTCGTTCTATAATTAGTTTCAGCATTTCAGTTGCATACCCTTTTCGCCGCTCAGATGGTCTCACGCTGTATCCACAATTACCGAAATCCTTAAGGAAATCATTTAACTCATGGCGAAGATCAATGATACCAACGATACTACCATTTTCATCAAACGCAAAATATGTGTCTGTTACCACCCATGATGGATTAACTGTTTCAGGCGACACATTATCCGTTATAGATTTAAGCCACTCATCATATGAATCCATCTGATCTAAGAGTTCACTTCCGTTTATCGTTGTCTCTCCGTTTTCGATAAATTCCTGCTTAAAGGCAAGTGCCTCTGATTCATATTCTTTAGTCGGTCTTTTAAGTGTTATCATTTCTATCTCCTGTCAGTCATTTTTACCCAAAAGCGCCACCGTCTCGACTGTGTTTTGTTTGAATGTGTTCCTTTTCCAGATTATCCTTTGTTATCCTGATGTACTCCATATAAACAGCCTCCTTCGCTTTACAAATCGAATATACTCATCTGTGGATACTTATCCGGAAGTTCTTGCATAAATCCGAAACACTCATCCGGAGTTGATAGTATCCCATTGTCCTTACATATTCTCTGGAATATCCCTGTCAATTCGTTTGCTTTCGGACTTGGCAGTTCATACGCATTTCCATACCTTTTGATATACCGCTCTTTCATTCCTGGAAAATGCTTATCAAGCGCCTCATAATAATATTCACGATCACCTTCACGAAGCGTTAGACCCATGCCGAAATCAATAATGCCCTTTACCCCGACTCTTACACACTCATTCAGAATTGCTGTGATGTTATCCTCAGTATCATTGATAAAAGGCAGGATCAGCGTAAGCCAGACAATCGTTGGAATGCCATTCTTGCGCATTTCTTCCAGCACTTCAATCCGTCGCTTTGTATTGCAGACATTCGGCTCCAGTATTCGGCACAGGTCATCATCGTAGGTTGTAAGCGTCATCTGCACCACGCATTTTGCAGAACTGTTAATCTTTGATAGCAAGTCGATATCCCGAAGTATACGGTCAGATTTTGTCTGAATCGCAACTCCAAAATCATTTTCCAAAATAATTTCCAGGCATCGTCTTGTCAACCGCAGATCTTCTTCGCAATGCATATACGGATCTGACATCGAGCCTGTTCCGATCATGCACTTTTTTCTCTTCGACTTCAACGCTTTTTCCAGAAGATCCGGTGCATTCTGCTTCACCTCAATATCTTCAAAGGGATGCGAAAATTGATAACACCTGCTCCTACTGTCACAGTATATGCAACCGTGAGTACATCCCCGATATATGTTCATTCCATAGTGTCCGCCGCTGCCGGTCAGGATCCCTTTTGCATCAACAAAATGCATTTGTCATCTCCCCTTTATCTCCCCGCATCCTTCTCTTCAAAAGGCTTATTCCAGGAACCAATCTCAATCAGATTTCCTTCCGGATCAGCAATATAGCAGGTTCTCTGGTCTCGCCTCCCGGCTCGGTCGGTGCTGAACGCGTGCCACTGGCACGCAGCACCCCCACGGTTCAAGTTCCGGCTCTAAAACTGGTGCTGCCCCATTCTCTAATGCACTTTTAAAGGCTGCATCAACTTCATCAAAGGTATCAACATAAAGAGCAATCTCCGAATGACCATTCAGGCCCTTAACATACTCATACCGGCGGGTTGTCATCTTCTCAAAATCTTTCCTGCCGTATAGCAGAAACAGCGTTCCATCCTTCACAAGATATACATTGGAAGCATCCTCTGCTTCCTTGATCTCAAATCCAAGCACATCCCTGTAAAAGCGAATCATCTTCGCCATATCCTCAACCAATAATCCAAAACCGTCCAATCTCATAACATCAAGCCTCCTTTTCCATCATGCATTCTTCAAGCGTCAATACTTCGCAGCCCTATATTCCTCTTCCATGCCATACTTCCTTGCAAAGTCAAAGAAGTACCTTTCAAATCGCTCTCCGCTATAGGTCAGTCCGTCATGCAGTTCCCACAATGCAGGCAGTGTGGGAGCCTTGATTTATTATTTTTTCTTCAGCACAGCAAGAGCAGCGTAATGACGCACTTCAAATTTTTCTGGTGCCTTCTCCATAAGCAATTCTTTATGCTCATTTTCCCATGCAAGTAACTCCTCATCAGAAAGTGAAGCACCTACACCACGACAAGCCTTCATCCTGCCGTGCCAGCTTTCTCTTGTAAAAGGAACCATAACATCGTATTCTTCATGATCTTCTGGTTCAAAATAACGATAGGCCACATCCGGTATCCATATCGGATGTCTTGTCTCACCAGCTCCTGTCCATTCAGGATTATACTTCAATGCCAATTCTTCACTTGCACCTGCTATTTCATCCTCATAAGGCAACCATGCCATATATAAAATAAGAAGCCTGCCATTGGGCTTGAGCAACTTCGCCAAATGAGGCATTACTCTCTCATGGTCAAAATACCAAAAGCACTGACAGGCTGTAATAACATCGAAGCTTTCATCCGGAAAATTTAGGTTCTCTGTAGCTTCTGCTTGAAATCTAATATTCATACCGGCAGCTTTAGCCAACTGTTCAGCCTGCTCGATCTGTTCCGGTGAAATATCTGTGCCTGTCCAATTTGCGCCGTACTTATACATATTACGAGGCAACACACCTGTGCCTGTTCCGATATCCAGCACGTTTTGACCTTTTATGCATAGTCCTCTGTCTACGATTTTTTGATAAAAAATGTCCGGATAAATATCTCTGTACATCGCATAGTCTTTTGATGTTTTTCCCCAATCGAAGGCTTTTCCGCCATCGATTCTTTCATCAATAATTTCCATTATGCACCCCTTCGAATTTTGTCTAGTATATCTCCATTAAATTCTACTGACGAGAAAATTTTGTCATTGGACGGATAGTCCAAAATCCTGGCTATGCAATAAGTAGCGAATATCAACCGAAGGCAGTATTATTCCCTTAAACCACCTGACAGCTTTCGGTGTCGTTTCCTTGGGGTAAAATCAACTATTTGAGCAGGAAAACCATATAATATGGCAATGTCAATTTCTCGCCCACCTGTCCGACATTGTTTGCACTCAACTTAATACACCTATTAACGCCATACTGATCCTTGTTCTTTAAAACCGTATTGGCTGATTTTGCATTTCCGTTTGTCGCTTTTACTTCTACAAGCGTAACTTCCACGTCTAAGGATGTTATAAAATCAATTTCCAGTCCACTTTCTTTATGAAAATAAAACAGTGACCTTCCGCTTTTTGAAAAAGCATCCGCTACAATATTTTCATATATAGCGCCTTTATACATCCCAAGTTCTCCGCTAAGGATCCTGCCCGCACTACCCTCCTCGAGCATGGCAACAAACAAGCCGGTATCCTGCATATAAATCTTAAATATGTTATCGGCTTTGTTACCCTCAAGCGGAAGACTAAGATTAGACAGGTTGTAACATATATTTATGATCCCGGCATCGTAGAGCCACTGAATGGCTGCTTGATAATTCTCGGATCTTCCTTTTTTCTCGAGAGCTGCATAAGTAAACTTTTTATTCTCCTTGGCCAGTTGAGCCGGTATTGAGTCAAAAACGCGATTTATTCTCCCAAGCAAAGTAAAATCCGTTTCTTCTTTTTCATTTTCATCCAGGTGTTTACCGAAATCGTCCTTGAATTCTTCCAGAATATCTCTCTGTTCTTCCAGTACAACATTCATATCATTTGTCGAAAGAAACCTGTCAACTACATACGGCATTCCCCCGACGCACATATACTCACGGAAATACCTGAGCATAGCGGTATGAATTGTTTCAGATACCGGCATGTGCTCATTAAAACACCTCTTAACTTCATCCAAAACAGCTTCACTGATACCTTTCGCCCAAAGGAATTCTTCAAAATCCATTGGCTTCATATAGATGATATGCTCAAAACCCGTAGGCACTCCACGATTTTTCTTGCGATTGTAACCCTTGATCCCCAATAAAGAGCCTGTGCATATAATGTCATAGCGCCCATCTAACATAAATGATTTTATGCTTGCTCTTGCATTGGCACATTCCTGAACTTCATCAAATATGATCACCGTCTTTCCGGGTACAAAATGAACCCCCGGAATCAAAGCTGATATATCAATAGTCATCCTGTCAACTACAAAATCTCCGTCGAATATCCGCTTTGCAGACTCGTTATCCTTAAAGTTAATGTAGACAACATTTTCATAGTTTTCATTGGCAAAAGCCTGTACGATAAAGGTCTTGCCGATCTGACGCATCCCTTTTATCACAAGAGCTTTCTTTTTACCTGTGCTGTTTTTCCACTTAAAGATTTCTTCGGTTATTTTCCGTCTAAACATTTGTGTTCCCTCCAACGCAATTATTGCACTTTTCCAAGCGACTTTCAAGGTGTTTTCTGCACTTTTCTGAGTGACTTTTTGCAGTTTGATACATTTTTCGAAAGCACTTTGTGTTTGACTCCAGAGCACTTGTAGCAGTTATTCAATGCATAAAAAGTTCAAACCGTAAGGGGTTGGGTAATCAAAGTTTTTTGGGGGTCTCTCTTCTGCTGTAATTTCAATATCCAAATATGCATCAGGTTTTTGTTTGCTCAACAAACAGACGCTCTCGACGTTGTTACCTGTGGGTAAAAACGATATCGATTTTTTTTTGATTGGTATCCCTGTAAAAAGTCATATTTATTTTGTTCTTTGAATATGAATACATTCTTAACAACTCAGTTACGACATAATTTTCGAAGTCAAGTTTGATATAAAGCGAGCTTTAATTTGACCTTGAATTGCCGGGCTTCAGCTTCGATTTTTACTTTAATTAGATTCGCAACCATATTTAACATTTCACCTATGTAAATGTTCGATTTAGTTGGTGGACATTTCTTTACCTTACAATTATGATAATGTTAAAAATAATTGCAAAGGTGAGGTATTTATGAGAAAATACTACTTAGACAATATCAGATGGGTAACTGTAGTTCTGGTTGTCATTTATCATGTGCTTTACATGTATAATGGCGAAGGGATTCTTGGTGGCTTAGGAAAGATTACTGCTCTTGATGTGCAGTATTATGACATTTTCCTGTATGCGGTCTATCCATGGTTTATGCTTCTGCTGTTCCTTATATCGGGAATTTGCTCCAGATATTATTTGGATAATCATACCGCAAAGGAATTTGCAAAAAGCAGGACAAGAAAACTGCTGATCCCTTCTACTATAGGATTATTTGTATTTCAGTTCATCCAGGGATATGTCAGTATGTCAATCAGCGACGCTTTCGATTCTATGCAGGAAGTACCCGGTGTAATCAAGTATTTCATCATGGCGTTAACCGGAACCGGAGTCCTTTGGTACATACAGCTGTTATGGCTGTTTTCGATGGTGCTTTTGCTCGTCAGAAAAATCGAGAAGGACAGACTGTGGAAACTGGGAGGAAAGGCTAACATCATAGCAATACTTTTGATGACTGTAGTAATATGGGGAGCGGCGCAGATTTTTAATACTCCGGTTGTTGTGGTATATAGGTTCGGATATTACGGTGTTGCATTCCTGCTTGGATATTTTGTGTTCTCACATGATGAAGTAATCGAGACGCTGAAGAAGTATTTCGTATTGCTGTTTGTACTTGCCGCAGGTGTGGGAATTTCATTCTGTGCCGTGTACTTTGGTAAAAACTATGCGGATGCTCCTATTAACAAATCAGTGCTATTTGCCGGATTTGGATGGCTTATGAGCATGGTGATTCTAAGCGGTGCATCAAAGTATGCTGATAAGAAAAATGCTTTTACGGCATGGATGAGCAAAAATAATTTCGGGCTATATGTATTCCATTATCTTGGGATATCAACAGTTGCTTTGCTTCTGGGAAAACCCG
>ONCT01000045.1 GCA_900316395.1 uncultured Lachnospiraceae bacterium
AAGATATATAGTCATCTCTATAGAATTTGTCTTTTGGTATCATAAGTGCGAATTTGTCAGCGCCAATCCTGCCATACACCGTATAATCGCCACATATTTCCCTCATCTTGTCAGCAATACGACATAGAAGCTCATCACCCTTATCATGTCCAAAGAGGTCGTTAACAAGCTTAAAATTCAATACATCTGAAGAAACCATATAGTATTCCGTATCAGGATTAGCTGCCAAGGTCTCCTCGCATCTCTGGTAGAAGTATCCCTTGTTATAAATTCCAGTAAGCTCATCATGAGTCGATTTGTATTGTTCTAGAAGCATTGCTTCGTGTTCAGCACTTATATCTCTGGCAATTACATAGGAACCAATTCGATAACCCAGGTTATTGTATAGAATCTTGTATACAACCTTAAGCCTTATTACCTTGCCATTAGTAATTCTGACAAGCTTCTTGACGCTTTTTTCTACTTCGCTATCTTCGTTTTTTTTCTTTCTGAAAGACTTTGTAATCGTCTCCATATCTACTTCCATAATATCAAAAAGCCTATGGTCACTCTTAATTACATCGCCTTCCTTAATATCAAAATAGTCAATTGCTTTACTATTAGAATATTCGCATGCAAAATCAACATCAAATACAGTAAGGCCGTACTCTATCTGGTCTGCAACCAGGTTAACTATAGACTTTTTAAGCTGCTTTGGAACATATATCAGAGTAAAGAAGTAGAATAATAGTCCTGCAATCACATATATTACTACTGATACGTCAAATCCCCATTTAAAATATAGTGAATATGTATTAAGCGCTAAGCATGCAACAATAAGAAGTAGCATAACGTCATTCTTAACGCGATACATTCCTGATGATTGCCTGCTCTTCTTAATCAATGCAATAATGGAAACTAATGCCATTCCATATACAACTACCCCATGGTAAATAAAAAGCAGCTTAGGGGTAAATCTATAGAAATCCACTCTATCAAACAGTGTAGTTGGATACACATCATACATCAATTGATGGAGATTATTAGTTACAAGCAATAACAAATCAAGGGCTATTGCAGACACTATTACCGCATTTCCCAAGAACTTAGGACGTTCTTTATCAATATATAGGAATATAAATCTCATCAAGTAAAACAGTAGCAAATCACTACAGAAAAAATATCCTGCATATGCTAAGTTGCTAATAATAGCATCGTTAAAGAAGACAATTGTTGCATCAGCAAATACCATTGATAATACAGCTATTAGCAAATCATCAACTGCGTTACTTAACTTATTGCTTACCCTCTTACTTAGCCTAAGCGAGAATATCAATACAAATGAAATTATTATTACACTAACACCCGCTACATATCTCATAATCATCCCTCAAGTCAACAAATATATCGTTCTAAAAATTATATCATAGTATAAGAACATTTACCATCAGAATACAAAAAACGGATAACCAAGCAATCACTTGATTATCCGTTAATTCTTAGTAGCGGAGGAGAGACTCGAACTCTCAACCTCCCGGGTATGAACCGGACGCTCTAGCCAGTTGAGCCACCCCGCCATATGCTGTTACTCGCGAAGCGAGTGACTGCACGTCGAGCCCGTTTTCGCGAAGCGAAAAATACAATCGGGCGAGACTCCTTACGATCAAAATTCAGTAAACTGAATCGCAAAAATTCACGTGCGCATCACACACAACATCAAATAATATAACAAACTTAAAAATAAGTGTCAACCTTTTTTTCTTAATAAATGATATTGTAATTATTTTACTCTCCAAGCAGTTTCTTAACTACCTTAACACAATCAGCTGCATCTGAGGAATAGTCATCTGCACTAATCTCCTTTGCAAAGGAAGGCGTCACACAGGCACCACCAATAATTACCTTAGCCTTACAGCCCATTTCATTTTTAACCTTAACAACATCAGCCATTCTCATCATTGTTGTGGTCATAAGCGCCGAAAGTCCAATAATAGCAGCATTTTTCTCTATGGCAGTCTTAACTATATCTTCAGCAGGTACATCCTTGCCCATATCAATTACATTATAGCCATAGTTTTTGAGCATAACACATACAAGATTCTTGCCAATATCATGTATATCACCTTCCACAGTTGCCATAACAATAGTTTCTTTTTCCTTGGCATCAGCATTAACCATAAGTGGCTCAAGATAATCCATGGCAAGCTCCATTGTATCTGCCCCTGCTATAAGCTGAGGCAGGAAATATTTCTTAGAATCATATAGCTCTCCCACCTTATTAATTCCTGGAATGAGACTATTATCTAATATATCAGAAGCCTTAGCACCTTTATTTATGGCTTCCTTACATAGTGATACAATCTTAGACTTATCACCACCTACAACAGCATCAAATATGACGTCTGAAGGGCCTGAAGCTTCATCACCAGCCTTAGAGGACTCCTTCGCCTTAGAATCAACCGCAATACTTACATTCTTAGGCGCTCTATTCAAATAAATATCAGAGGCTCCTTCTTTATTAAGCAACAAATCCGTAGCATAAGCATTACTCATAAGTAATTCCTGAGACGGATTAGCTATTGCAAGGGTTAGACCTTTAGAAATTGCGACATTAAGGAAAGCACTGTTAACAAACTGTCTAGATGGCATTCCAAATGATATATTAGAAAGTCCACAAATAGTAGGAACCTTCAATTCATTGTAGCAATAATCAATTACCTCAAAGCATTCCTTTGCAGCATTAGGATTAGCGCCGACAGTAGTCACTAATATATCAACAACCATGTCATTTATGTCGATTTCATGTTCCTCACATTTATTAATTATACATTTAATATTATCCTTCTTCTCAGTAATATCCTTAGGAAGACCATTGTCTGATAATGGCAATGCAATGAACATAGCCCCGTACTTCTTAGCCAAAGGAATAAGAGCTTCTAACTTCTCTTTCTCGCAGGAAATAGAGTTAATAAGCGCTCTACCTGGGTATATACGCAGTGCAGCTTCCATTATATCAGGAAAGCTGGTATCGATACATAAAGGTAGATTAGTAACGGAAATTACTTCGTTAATTGCTGTTAGCATCATAGCCTTCTCGTCAATACCGTTAGTTCCCATATTAATATCAAGAATTCCAGCACCTGCTTCATCCTGCTCTCGTGCGAAATCAATTATAATATCAATATTGCCAGCTCTAAGCTCCTCTTGTAATTTCTTCTTACCTGTAGGATTAATTCTCTCACCTACAATTGTAAGACATGCATTAAGATTTATATCACATTTTCCACGTTCAGAGGTGACGACCCTCTTGTGATTATTGTTAATTGTAGGTTTAATATCCTTGCAATACACAGATAGTTGCTTGATATATTCAGGATCAGTTCCACAGCAACCACCTACAATTGATGCTCCTGCTTCTATAATCCCCTTCATGCCTTCTACAAATTCTTCTGGCGAAAGGTCATATACTGATTCGCCATTAATTAATGCAGGAAGTCCTGCATTAGGCTTAGCTAAGATTGGAATATTGGCATATTCAGCCATCTGCTCTACCAACGGTACAAGCTCCTTAGGGCCAAGGGAACAATTTAAGCCAACAGCATCAGCCCCCATACTCTGAAGAACAATCATTGCTATATCTGGGCTTGTTCCATATAAGGTTCTTCCATCTTCGTTGTAAGTTAGAGACACTATAACAGGAAGCTTACTCGTCTCCTTGACAGCAAGTAAAGCCGCTCTACATTCCTGCAGGCTCATCATTGTCTCAATTATGAATAAATCTACACCAGCAGCATCAAGAATCTTAACCTGTTCCTTATATACATCCACAAGGTCCTCGAATAGCATATCTCCCACAGGCTCTAATGACCTTCCAGTCATTGATATATCACCTGCAACGTACGCCTTACCTTCAACTGCTTCTTTGGATATCTCAACTAGTCTTGTATTAACATTTACAATGTCATCGTCCAGACCATATTCAGCAAGCTTAATTCTATTTCCTGTAAATGTTGGCGCAAGAACAATGTTAGAACCAGACCTAACGTACTCTCTCTGCAAATTAATAAGAGCCTTAGGATTGTCAATTATCCATTTCTCTGGACATACCCCATTAGGCATACCAGCTTTAATGAGATTAGAGCCTGTTGCACCATCAAGTATTATTATTTTCTCTTCTGCTAAATGTCTGAATTCTTCTCTAGTCATAATATCCTTCACCAACTAATATGCGTATCTTAATTTCATATGATTAGCTAAAATACTTCACACCTGATTCAAATATCTTCATATCCTGCTCACCATATATGTTAATGGCAACGCTTTTACCGCGACGCTCTGAGTGAGCCATCTTACCAAGCACACGACCATCCGGACTTGTGATACCTTCAATAGCCATATAAGAGCCATTGATATTCCACTCCTCATCCATGGTTGGATTGCCTGCTTCGTTAACATATTGTGTGGCAACCTGGCCATTTTCAAATAGCTTATCCAGCCACTCTTGATTAGCAACGAATCTACCTTCACCATGAGATGCTGGATTAGTATATACATCCCCAAGGGTAGCACACATAAGCCAAGGGGACTTATTAGACACAACCTTAGTATATACCATCTTACTAATATGACGGTTAATTGTATTGTATGTCAATGTTGGCGAATCAGCTGTCTGTGTATGAATCTCGCCAAATGGAACAAGTCCAAGCTTAATTAACGCCTGGAAGCCGTTACAGATACCAAGAGCAAGTCCATCTCGCTCTAAGAGCTTAGTGATTGCTTCCTTCATCTTCTCATTTCTAAAGGCTGTAGCAAAGAATTTAGCTGAACCCTCTGGCTCATCACCAGCTGAGAAGCCACCTGGGAACATAATCATCTGGGCTTCATCAATTGCCTTCGCAAATACTTCAACCGAATCTCTTATATCCTCGGCTGACTGGTTCTTGAACACCTTAACAATTGGCTCTGCTCCTGCCCTTGCAAATGCGGCAGCTGAATCGTACTCGCAGTTAGTTCCAGGGAAGACTGGAATAAATACTTTAGGTTTTGCAACCTTATTCTTACATACATAGATATTATCCGCTTTATATAATCCTGTCTTAACTTCTGAATAATCCTCTGTAACTCTGGTAGGAAATACCTTCTCAAGAGGCTTCTTCCATGCATCTCGCATTTCCTCACAGCTTACACTCTCACCTCTATATGTAATCTCACCGCTATCATTAATCTTGCCTGCGATTGCGTAATCGTAAGTAAGACCATGCTTAGCCATGCAATTATCAACCTCTGTAATATCATCAGCCTCAGCAAGAATACAGCCTGTTCCTGGGATACATAATTCATTAAGATCAACTGTCTCGTCAATATTGACACCTAATCCATTACCAAGACTCATCTTGGCAATTGCTGCAATTGTTCCATAAGCATCCATAACATAAGCAGATATAAGCGCCTTTTTCTGAATCATCTCATGAATTGCATCATACATTTTCTTGGCATGTTCAAAGTCAGGCAAATCATATTCATCAGCATGAACATGGAAGAATATCAGTTCATTACCTGGCTTCTTAAGCTCAGGAGTAATGATGTCACCCTCTTTAGCTACATCAACTGCGAAGCTTACAAGTGTAGGTGGAACATCAATGTCATTAAATGTACCTGACATAGAATCCTTGCCACCAATTGATGGAAGGCCAAATGCCATCTGTGCCTTATAAGCACCAAGAAGTGCCGCAAATGGCTGACTCCATCTGTGAGGATCTTCCGACATTCTTCTGAAATACTCCTGGAAGGAGAATCTTATCTTCTTATAATCACCACCTGATGCAACAATTCTTGCAACAGACTCTAATACACTGTAACATGCACCATGATATGGACTCCAGCTAGAAATAAATGGGTCAAATCCATAAGCCATCATTGTCACAGTATCTGTCTTGCCCTTAAGTACAGGCAATTTAGCAACCATAGCCTGTGTCTCTGTCAATTGGTATTTACCACCGTAAGGCATAAATACGGAGCCTGCTCCAATTGAGCCATCAAACATCTCAACTAAGCCCTTCTGAGAGCACACATTAAGGTTTGATACAGTTGATAAAATTGCTTTTCTAAAGTCCTTATTATTAACTGCTGATTTAACTTCCGGTATAGCTACTGTAGTTGTATATACTTCATCATTGTCAGGCATCTCAACTACTACATTTGTCTCCTGATGAGCTCCATTAGTATCTAAGAAGGCTCTTGATAAGTTAACAATCTCTTTACCTCTCCATTCAAGAACAAGTCTAGGAGACTCAGTAACCTCAGCTACCTCAATAGCCTCTAGGTTCTCTTCATTAGCATAAGCTAGGAACTTATCAACATCTTCTGGCGCAACTACAACAGCCATTCTCTCCTGGGACTCTGATATTGCAAGCTCTGTACCATCTAATCCTGCGTATTTCTTAGGAACAAGGTCAAGATTAACTCTTAATCCATCTGCTAATTCACCAATGGCTACTGATACACCACCTGCGCCAAAATCATTACATTTCTTAATAATATATGACACTTCTTCGCGGCGGAATAATCTCTGAATCTTACGCTCTGTTGGTGGATTACCCTTCTGAACCTCAGCGCCACAAGTGTGAGTTGACTCCGTATTGTGTGCTTTAGAAGAACCTGTTGCACCACCAATACCATCACGTCCTGTTCTACCACCAAGAAGTATTATCTTATCTCCAGGATCAGATGTTAATCTCTGAACAGCGCTTCGAGGAGCAGCACCCATTACAGCACCAATCTCCATTCTCTTAGCAACATAATTAGGATGATAGATTTCTTTAACATAACCTGTTGCCAGACCAATCTGGTTACCGTATGAGCTATATCCATGAGCCGCCTCACGAACAAGCTTCTTCTGAGGCAATTTACCTTCCATAGTGTCCTTAACAGATACTGTTGGATCAGAAGCTCCCGTAACTCTCATAGCCTGATATACATAAGTCCTTCCTGATAATGGGTCTCTAATAGCACCACCAAGACAAGTTGCAGCACCACCAAATGGCTCAATCTCAGTTGGATGGTTGTGCGTCTCGTTTTTGAAATTAACAAGCCACTCTTCAGTCTTGCCATCTACCTCAACAGGAACAACTATTGAGCAGGCATTAATCTCATCAGATTCCTCCTGGTCATCAAGCTTTCCCTCAGCCTTAAGCTTCTTCATTGCAAGCAAAGCCAAGTCCATTAGACATACGTATTTATCATCTCTATCCTTATATAATTCCTTAAAATTATTAAGATAGTCATTATATGTATTCTCAATAGGCTTCCTATAGAAACCATCCTCAAATGTTATATCCTTTAACTCTGTAGAAAATGTTGTATGGCGACAATGGTCAGACCAGTATGTATCAAGTACCCTTATCTCAGTCATTGTAGGGTCTCTATGTTCGTCTGTAGCAAAATAATTCTGAATATGCTTAAAATCCTTGAAGGTCATAGCAAGGTTAAGGGAAGAATATAACTTATTAAGCTCATCCTCGCTATATGACGAGAATCCCTCAAGCACCTCAACATCTGCTGGCTCTTCAAAGTTATCTACAAGTGTATCAGGCTTCTGGAGTCCAGTTTCTCTAGAATCGACTGGATTTATACAATAAGACTTAATAGCATCGAATTCATCGTCACTTATATCACCTTCCACAACATAAGTTGTAGCAGACCTGATAATTGGCTCTTCATTCTCATTAAGAAGCTTAATACACTGTTCAGCTGAATCAGCACGCTGGTCAAACTGGCCAGGAAGATACTCAACAGAGAAAACCCTTCCCTCATAATCAAATTCTTCTAGATATACATCATCAACTGGTGGCTCAGAGAACACTGTCTTAATTGCTCTCTCAAATGTTTCCTCAGATACATTTTCCACATCGTATCTAATAAGCACACGAACCTTCTTAACATTAATCCCTAGGTAGCTTTTGAATTCGGCACCTAAGGAATTAGCTGTAACAGCATACTTCTCCTTTTTCTCTACATAAAGTCTTCTTACGCTTTCCATACATGTCCTCCACAGTTATTTTTTACTCACAAGGAATCCTCCCACAAACGATCCATCCTTATGACATATTACCAGTCACAAGGAATCCTCCCACTAGTGGGTCCCTCCTTGTGACATATTATACCACAACTTCATCCCAAAAATTCTTTAAATCCTCTTCAACTTTATTTATATTAGTAACACCTGCATCACTCCACTCTTTCGGGAAAATGGTTTTATTAGAACTCTGCAAAAATCTATAGTCTAAAAGCAATATAATTCCCTTATCTTCTTCAGTTCTAATAACACGACCTGCCGCCTGTGCCACCTTATTCATACCAGGGAATCTATATGCATAATCAAATCCATTCTTCCCCATACCATCAAAATGCTTAACTATAACATCGCTTTCGAAATTAGTCTGAGGCAGTCCTGTTCCCACAATTATGGAGCCAATTAATTTATCATTAGTTAAATCTATCCCCTCTGAGAAGATTCCGCCTAGAACACAAAATGCAACAAGGGACTTATCTCTCTGTTCTTCGAATTCCCTCATGAAATTCTCTCTATCATGCTCAGTCATTTGCGCGTCTTGAATAATTATATCAAGATTATATTTCATCTCCAACAACACATCATACACATTATTCATAAATACGTATGATGGAAAGAATACAATATAATTACCCTTCATAACATTTGACGCCTTAATGATATATAATGCAATTTTTTTATACATTTCACTGCTTCTCTCGGAGTATTTACTTGTAACATCATCTGCTATAAGAATTCGCCTCTGTGATTGCTTAAATACAGACTCTGCATATATTGCTACTGGATTCTCCTTCCTACATAAAAGCTCCTTATAGTAGTTAATAGGAAGAAGCGTAGCCGAGAAGAACATGCTCGAAACTGCATTATCTAAATAATACTGTAGTCGAAGGGAAGGGTCCATATTGAACAGATGAACTCTAAAGCATCCACTTTTGTCATAATCAGCATATACTAGATATGTCTCATCTAAGTAATCTAAAGTATCAATATAATTATATATATTAAAATAGAATTCCAGCGCCTCATTATTTCGACTCATCTTAATCTTCTTATCAAAAAACTTCTCAAGACGATTCTTCAAATTAATTATCGCTGTATCAAGCTTATAATGGTCATCAATAATTAACTTATCATCACATTCCTTTTTCAGTGCCAGCATCTGCTTATTAACTCTGTCAAAATACTTAATCAGGCTCTTGTCATATGCACCATACAATTTCTTCATGGCAAGAACATCTTCCTTAACAATCACAATGGAATACATATTCCTTGCCCTGTCAACAAGATTATGGGCTTCATCAATTAAGAATATATTGTTCTTGTCGCTAATACTTTGCACTATACAGGCATTAGGATCGAATACATAATTGTAATCACATACAATCTCGTCAGAAAATCTAGCCAACTCGATAGACAACCTATAGGGACACACCTTATTCTCTTCGGCATATTTATAAATTATATCACGATTAAATAAATCTTCTTCGCAAATAATGCTGTAAATAGCGTCATTTATCCTGTCAAAATGTCCTTTGGCATACTCACAATGAAAGGCATCGCATATCCTTTCTTCTAGGGGACATATCTTATCTCTTGCAGTTATTTCAAGCATTTTCAACCTGTGACCTTGATTAGACAAGGTCTCATAGGCATCCTTCGCCACCTTTTTAGTAACAGTCTTAGCAGTTAGATAGAATATCTTAGACAACCCAAAATCATTCATAGCCTTTAGAGATGGATAAATGGTGGCAATTGTCTTTCCTGAACCTGTTGGGGCTTGAATAAAGAATAGCTCCTTATTCTTAATTTTGTTATAGACCATCCCCATAACAGACATTTGCCCACGTCTGTGTTCGTAAGGAAATACCATATTCTCAATAGATTGCTTCTTAGTAATGCTCCATTTATAGATATAATCGCTAAAAGGCTTGTACTGGTCAATTAAATCAAGAAAAAACTCCTCTAAATCCTGATAAGAGTAGTAGTTGACAAACCTCTTAATCTCCCTACTCTCCAAATTACCATATGTAATCTGAATGTCCATTCCGTCAAGACCATTCATATACGCGCAAAAAAAGCCATAGCACATAGCCTGAGCGTTATGTACTATAGCTGGTTCATTAATCTTCTCAATATCCTTATGAGTTCCTTTAATCTCGTCAATTAAGACAGGATTCTCATCTATATCATATACAACTCCATCAGCTCGGCCTTCAATTACTAATTCATATTCGTCAAATGTCACCTTGTGTCTCATTGGAACTTCACTATGATATTCACTAGGCATCCCCTTTTGAAGCCATCTATGGAGTCTAATTCCTTCCTGCATAGACTTAAGGGAGTCTCTAATCTCACTTGAAGCATCAATATCGCCACTTCTAAGGATAAATTCGACTAACTCTCGAACTGATATATGAAGTTGTGTTATCTCATAGACATTTATAGGTTCATCCACAGCTTTACCTACACTATATTATATTAACAATACTATCACACAGTCTCTTAGCAACCTTAGGATTATTCATGATATACAGATGAACTCCATCACATCCATGGGCTAATAAATCAACAATCTGAGCTGTTGCATATGCCATTCCAGCATCCAGCATCGCTTCCTTGTTATCACCATATTTATTAAGAATAGTATCCGTAAAATCAGGCAAGGACGCACCACACAAATCAACCATTCTTCTGATTGATTTAGCATTAATAGGAGGCATAATACCTGGTGTAATAGGGACATTAATGTCAGCCATCCTACAATGAGTCACATAATCATAGAAAAATCGATTTCTAAAGAATAACTGTGACAATAAAACCTCTGCACCTGCATCAACCTTTGCCTTAGCATATCTAATCTCATCTACACTATTAGCTGTGTCAGGATGATTCTCTGGATAACATCCTCCTGCAATGCAGAATGCATCTCCTGTAGTCTCCTTAATATATTCAATAAGCTTCGCAGCATAAGGAAAATCGCTCTTAGCCGGAACATTAGGATTAATATCCCCTCTCAGTGCAAGAATATTCTCAACACCTGCATCAAGCAATTCCTTAACGAATTCGTCAATCTCAGTTACATCATAATATAAACCTGTAAGATGTACTACAGGCTCAATCTTATATTGCTCCTTAATCTTTCTTGCAATATCAATTGTCTTATTGTTATTACTTGTACCACCCGCACCAAATGTGACAGAAATATAATCTGGTTTTAATAACGCTAGCTCATCTAAAGTAGCATCAATATTAGCCAATTCTTCATCTCTTTTTGGTGGAAATATCTCAAATGATATAACTGATTCTTTCTTCTTATATATCTCAGTAAGCTTCATACTATTACTCCATTGGGCCACTAATATCTAGTCCATTATGATCATTGTCTACTTGTGCCATAGTTGCTGTATCGTCTCCAGAATCATCATTAGGATCCTTATCCATTACAGTAATATCCTTGATATTAACATCTCTTCCCCTAAGAAGATATGTGTTCTCACTACCGCAATGTGGACATATCTTAGCATATTGAACTGTAGGATATTCCTTCCTACAATCTTCACAGAAAGTAATAGCCTGCATTGTCTCAATATTAAGCTTAGCTCCAACCATTAATGGCTCTTTCTTGCAAGCCCATTCCCAACAATCAGTCAGATATTCTGGTATAACACCAGACACCTCACCTAGTTCAATTGTTACCTCTGCAACCTTAGATACGTTATTTTCTGCAGCAACTGCCTTAACATCACGTATTATATAGAATACTACACCTAATTCATGCATTTTAGTACCTCAATTCGTCTCATAATAACAGTAAACTACAGGCGAAGTATACTCCGCCTGTAGCAATTACACTTCAATACAGTAAGATTCTAATTAATACTTACGATAATAGTTCTCAGCAGGTACGAAATAGTGATCCTCAAGATCCTCTTTAACAATCATAGCTGCCTCATCGCTAGTACTGATAATCTTACCAGCTCTCTTAAGTTCATAAGGAATCATCTTCTTGAATTTATCCTCTGCAACGACCATATTAGATGCATCTGGAAGTACACGATGTAGGTGAATTGCATCGAATTCACACTTAGTTGTACATACACCACATCCGATACACTTGTTAGTATCAACGACATTACGTCCACACTTCAAGCAACGAGCTGTCTCAGTCTTAACCTGCTCTTCTGTAAGTGTCAAGTAATTCTCTTCAAATGTCTTAGAATCAAGATCCTTATTAAGAGCATTATCCTGTCTCATTGCATTATCATAGCTCTCTACTAGGATATCATCCTTGTTAAGCTCGATAAATTCATTCCTGTTACGTCCAATTGTCATATGACCATTCTGAACATATCTATGAAGTGATTCTGATGCAAACTGTCCAGCTGCAATAGCGTCAATTGCGAACTTAGGACCTGTCATAACATCACCACCGATGAATAAATCAGGTGCTCCCTTAACTTGATATGTTAATCCATCAGCCATTAATGCAGGACCTTGGAATTCAACATCCTTCTCATCCTTAAGTAAGTCGCCCCATACAGAAGCCTGACCTACAGCGAAGATAACGCGGTCACAGTCAATTGTTATTGTGTCATTCTCATCATATTTTGGAGAGAACTTCTTTCTTCCATCAACTGTCTCAAATACAGACAAGCACTTCTTGAATACGATGCCCTTAACCTTGCCACCGTCAACAAGAACTTCCTTAGGACCCCATCCACACTTAATTGTTACACCATCTTCTCCAGCTTCACGAACTTCTTCATCAGATGCAGGCATCTCAGCCTCTGACTCTAAGCAAAGCTGTGTTACTTCTGATGCGCCATTTCTAGCAGATACTCTTGATGCATCAATAGCAACGTTACCACCACCGACAACAACAACCTTGCCATCAAATGGAGAATTACCACAGTTAGCATCATGTAGATAATCAATTGCTGTAAATGTACCATCAGCATCGTCACCAGGCACTCCAGGACGACGACCTGTAGAACATCCAATAGCAATGTAGAATGCTTTATATCCTTGCTTTCTTAATTCATTAAGAGATATATCCTTACCTACTTCAACGCCTGTCTTAACTTCAACGCCCATCTCCTTCATTACATCAATCTCGGCTTTGATTACATCTTTGCCAAGCTTATATGAAGGGATACCATAGCGAAGCATACCACCAGGCTCTTCATTCTTCTCGAATACTGTTGGCTTATAGCCTCTCTCAGCAAGATAGAATGCACAAGACATACCAGCAGGACCACCACCGATAATAGCAATCTTCTCATCCCAACCTGTCTTAGTTGATGAAGCAACAATCTTCTTAGGAATATATCTTGTAGAAGCCTTGAGATCTCTCTCTGCAAGGAACTTCTTAACTGCGTCAATAGATACAGCCTTATCAATTGTTCCTCTTGTACAAGCTTCCTCACATCTCTTATTACAGATACGACCACATACTGCAGGGAATGGATTCTTCTTCTTGATTAATGCAAGAGCTTCATCGTACTCACCGCGTCTTGCCATATCAAGGTAACCCTGAATAGCTATATGTGCAGGACAAGCCGTCTTACATGGAGCTGTACCTGTATCATGACAATTAATTCTAATGTTGTCACGATAGTTCTCGTCGTATTTATATTTGCCCCACTTATGGTTGTCTGGAAGCTCAATCATAGGATACTTAACCTTAGTTCCATCCTTCTTATCAAGTTTCTGACCTAACTTACATGCACCTGATGGGCAATACTCTACGCATCGACCACAGGCAACACATTTATCATTATTAACCTTAGCTACATAAGGTGAACGAGACATATTAGGTGTGTTGAATAACTGTGATGTACGAAGAGCATTACAGATATTAACATTACAGTTACAGATACCGAATATCTTATTCTCACCATCGATATTAGTAATCTGATGAACGAATCCGTTCTCTTCACCACGACGAAGAATCTCAAGAGCTTCCTCTACTGTGATATCGTGACCTTTGTTAGTCTCACGACAATAATCAGCAAAGTCACCAACACCGATACACCATGACCAATCGTCATCAGCACATCCCTCGCCAATAGCCTTACGAGATGCTCTACATGAACAACGGCCAACACCGATGTGACCTTCGTATTTCTTAAGCCAATAAGACAGCTTCTCAACATCAGCTGCTTCATTCTCCATTGTTATTTCCTTCTCAACAGGAATAACGTGCATACCGATTCCAGCTCCGCCAAGAGGAACCATATGTGTTACGCCATCAAGTGGCAAAAATGTCATTCTCTCGAAGAAAGAAGCAACAGCTGGATGTTCCTCTAATCTAGGATTAGAACCATCTGGCAGCTCTTCCATGTTGAATAACTCAGCTGAACCTGGTACGAACATAGGAAGAATATATCTTCTCTCTGAAGGAGGTGCTGTACGTCCATTATGATCATAATGATAACCATAATCATATTCAAGAAGACCAATGTAGCACATCTCATCAAGAATCTTCTGGAATCCGTCACGTCCTACTTCAGCAACCTTCTCTTTATTACGATTAACTAATTCGTCAAATGTATATGGAACTCTCTTATCCATAGAAAGTCCTACATCTGCCATCTCTTCTGTGATAATCTCTGCTAATCCCCAATACTCAGGATCATCTGCAGTAACTCCGCCGATCATATGACCTGCAACGTCTGTAATTTTCTTACCCAGCTTAATAATCTTCTGGCTAGGATTCTTATCCCCCATGTGTGGCGGGATGACATGTTTGCTCATCTCTGGCATAATACATTCTCCTTTATTAACTTATATTTTTACACAAAAATGCTCTGATAGAGATATTATATAGTATTATTACAATAAATTCAATGAAATACGAACATGTTTTGTGCAAAATATGCCTAATCCGGATAAAAATTTAACAAAGATGGGGTTTAGAAATATTTAATAAAAAAGACAAGAGGCTGCCCTCTTGTCATTGTAATAAATTAAGCACTCCCTGCTGTGATTGGTTCGCTTGAGAAATCATTGATTCTCCCACCTGTTCAAGTGTCTTATGCTTAAAGTATTCAACCATCTCTTTAGCAAGGTCAGCGTCTCTTATGCGAGATTCTGCAGCTTGTACATTTTCGGCTGTATTATCGATTGATGCCATGGTATGTTCTAATCTGTTCTGGTATGCGCCGAACTTGGATCTTGCCTTGGACACAATCTCTAGCGCTCTTCCAGCAAGCTCTATTGTATGCATCGCTCTACTTTCGGTCGATACATTAGCACCTCCTAGAGCGATAGTAGATATCGACATTCCATCCCATGTAAGTTCTATGCCATCATTACAATTCGGTCCCGACTGAATATTGAGCGATTTTTGTGGTGGTGGAGCAGATAACGACTCATAATCGGTTCTGTATGAGGCACCTTTGTTAGTGGCATACTTGGTAAAAGTTCGAGTAGCTTCGGCAGTTGGATAGATGTAGGTATGAACTATAGAAAGAGCACTGCCACTACCATCAGGAGAATCATAAGCATTATTATAACTTACGCTAATTGAAGGACCCATCCCTGATGATCCATCTTGTGTCAACCAAGCCCCCTCACTTGCAAATGCAGTTCCATATCTATAAGGAGGACCATAAGTCTTCACGTAACGCCCATTAAACTTTTCATCAGATGTATCAACATCTCTTCCCTTCCAATCTTTAACACCCACCTTGGAATCAATATGAAAATCATTCTCTTGAAAATCAGGTGATCCAGATTCGATATACCCTTCTCCATTTAATACCACTTCTCCACTTGGATTAGTGTATTCGTATACATACTTAAACGCATTAAACACCAAATCAACCGAGCTACCTGTGCTCGTTATAATATATTTCTGTCCATCAGAGCCTATTGATGCTTCAGAATATCCAAGATGTTCATCATCATTTCCTATTGTTGTTCCACTATCATCACGACCATATATTCCACTCGATATATAAGAATACGCCGATACCTTGCTACTACCATTATCATAATAAAACGAGAAAGTTCCTGTATTATTCTCATAATACTCTCTAATCTTATGACCTGTAACAGAATCCGTATACTCATAACTATCTGACGCCTGCTGATTAGTAAGTGATACATATTCAGAATTAGTACTTATTAGTTGATTATTCTCATCGTACTCTTCTGTAATTTTATTTACATATAACTCCTTCATGGTATGTGTCTTTATATAAGTATTAACTGTCCCAAGATCAACTCTGGTACGAATAATAGTACCCTCTATAGGAGACATTGCATCATCAAACGTCCTCCCCAGCATATCTCGTTGTAACTCAAAGTCGAATTTCCTTGCACCTATAATAACTGCTCCCTTATCAGCATCTCCTTGAATTTTCAATGGAGCACTTACATCACCGCCGGATAATGTAATATTATTAAGTCCTGCAATAATACCTTGTTTACTTGCCTCATCCTTGACAGTAAATGTAAAGGAAAGTGGCGTCTCCATATCGGTTGACGTATTATCTGTATATCGATATGTTGCCAAGCTGTCAAAGGTCTGTGGATTAGAGCCTTCATCAGTATCACCCCAATCACTGAATCTAAAATGCTCTCCTGTATCGACATTGACAAATTCCGACCATGCTATCTTCCTATGAACAATTCCATCGTTACCGTTTGTCTGCAATACAGTTACTCCATCCTCATCCGCAGACAACTTATAAGTATAATTAGCTATATCATGCTTATTACTCTCTGTAACATCTAGTATCATTGTTCCACCTTGAGATTTCACAGCACTTTCATATGTCACTCCAGGAATTGCTTTAACCGTAAAGTACATACTCCAGCCTTCTGCCAATGGATCAGGATTAAGACGTTCAATTACTGTCTCCCTATCATCACCATCATCGGCTGTAAATGATACATCTATTCCGTTATATGTAAAGCTGTAAGAATTGTCATCTATAATAATTGTATCTGCACCTGTCCACTTACCTGAAGCAGAAGTCTCTGGCCACCTAGCTGCTGGTACGTTATTAACATAGACACCTTCTTCATCAGATGTAACCTGATAATACCTTTCTATATCAGCGACAGTATCCCCTTTATTTGCTTTCAGTGTAATATCACCACCATCATCGCCAATAAATGATGTCTCAAAATCTGACTGAAATATACCATTAACTACGTCAGCGCCCAACTCACCCCATGTATATCTTTTACTATTGAATATAAGTCCTCCCGAACCTGTCACTTGATTGCCTGATGTGTTAATATTGAACATCTGTATATCATTAGGATGAGGATTATCTGATACACCTAATACATAAGGACATCTAAACAGTGACATTCCATTGAAATCAGTTGTATTAAATGTACGTGTAATCTCCTTCTTAATCTGTGACACTTCCTGCTGAAGTGCCTCTCTATCCTTTTCTGAATTAGTTCCATTCGCAGATTGAACAGCTAATTCTGATATCCTATGAATCATAGCATGTATCTCATTTAATGCACCATCTGCTACTTGTGTTAGACTAATACCATCCTGCACA
>ONCT01000046.1 GCA_900316395.1 uncultured Lachnospiraceae bacterium
TGTCTGTAATCACATTCGACCTTGTAGGCTTTAATTTTGAAGGCCCTGGTGTTATTACACCTTGGTTAATTGTAGATATTGGCATTACATTTTTACTAATAACATATGCTTCTGATATGTTGTCTCTTTTCATTTCGTCTTTTGTAAAGAACACAACAGCGGCTATGACAATAATGCCATTTATATTGATATTCCAATTGATATTCTCAGGTGGTTTGTTCCCACTTCCTAATATTGTGAAGCCACTTACATACCTTACAATATCAAGTCCGGGATTCAAGGTAATATCATCTGAAACTAATGTTAATGATATGCCATACAAAGCAATTACTGATATGCTTGATATGGTTGATGATGTTGAATTCGATGTTGAGCTTACTGGTGAAGAGATTATTGACATGCTTTCTGATGAGAGCAATGAGAGCGTGAAAGAGCTTAGAGAAACTAAGGTTGGTAAGACAATGACTGTTCGTGAGATAACAGATATTGTTCAAAGCGATGATGAATTTGCTGATCTTAGAGGCGAGACTATAATTGACAGAATAACACTTGGCAAAGCCTTAAATGAAGCAAATAAGGGATCTGCATCAAAGGGTTACAATACAGCAGCAATTCCTAATACACCAATTACTGTTGGCGACGTGTTTAACTTCATTCAAAATGATGAAAGTCTTAGTGATGTAAGGAATACTACTCTAATTGAGCCTGTTACAATAGGCGCGGCGCTTAAGATGTTGAAGGATTCTAACAGTAACGTCTTGAATAAAGAGGTTAAATATTATACTACTATTGGTGAAGTATTAGATTCTCTTAAGGAGAGTGGCGATTTAGAGAATTATAAGGGCAAAACTATTGTATATCATACTAATCTGGGTAAAGTCTTAGATAAGGTTGGTAGAGATGAGACTCAGATTCGAGTTGAAAGAGAAGCTACCAAGTCAATGTATAACGCAGATTATGACCCTACTGTTCGTAATGTAGTTATGAACTGGATTCATCTTGGAATATTCATATTACTATTTAGTATTGCATCTATGATTTCGTTATTATTTGTAGATAAGGATAAGAGATAGGTAGCATTAATTAATGGCAAAAAAATACTTCGAACAATTCTTTGAAGACATTTTAGTCGAAAAGAATTCGTTCGAAGTTTTTTTAATTTCTTAAATTAAATTCTTAGTAAGAATTAAGCTCTCTCAACTGCACCAGAACGTAAGCACTTAGCGCAAACATACTGTCTCTTAGGTGTTCCATTAACAACACACTTTACAGACTTGATGTTAGATTTCCACATTCTATTTGTCTTTCTATGTGAATGACTTACGTTATTTCCGAAATGAGCTCCCTTACCACAAACTGCACATTTAGCCATTGTTATATCCTCCTAATTCTATATTCGATTTCCACTTTTAGTAAATCGCAACACGAATATATTATCACAGGAAGTACGATTTTACAAGAAAAAATATATTTTTTTCAATATAAAAGTTCACAATTTAATACTAAAAATAGCATTTTACTTGTTACTTTTTCTAAAAATATTAAAGTTTGTTGTTTTTTCATATAAAAAGTTTATAATAAATAGTGTTGTGTCTTAAAAAATCGAACAAATGTGGAGGTTTCGCATGCAAGGACAAATTGAAACAAAATTAGGTAAGATTGTAATCGATACTGATGTTATTGCAACTTATGCTGGTGCAGTAGCAGTTGAGTGCTTCGGTATTGTTGGAATGGCCGCTGTTAATATGAAGGACGGCTTGGTTAAATTATTAAAAAAGGATTACTTAAATCATGGAATCAATGTTGTTATTAACGGCGACAATGAGATTTCCTTTGATTTTCATGTTATAGTTTCATACGGTGTAAGCATAATTACAGTTACTGACAATTTAAGAGAAACCGTAAAATATAGAATTGAAGAATTCACAGGTATGAAAGTAAAAGATATGAACGTGTTCGTTGAAGGCGTTCGTGTAATCGACTAAGGAGGGTGCAGGAGTGAAAGAGATTAGTTCAATTAACGTTTCACAATTTGCTAACGCATTTCTTGCAGGCGCAAATAATCTTGAATCTAAGAAGGAATGGATTAATGAACTCAACGTATTTCCTGTTCCAGACGGCGATACAGGAACTAATATGTGCATGACAATTATGTCTGCTGCTAAGGCAGTAAGTGAGTTAGAAGACCCAACAATGAAGACATTAGCTAAGGCTATATCATCAGGTTCTCTTCGTGGAGCCCGTGGTAACTCAGGTGTTATTTTATCACAGTTATTTAGAGGCTTTAGCAAGGTTATAGGCAAATACGATGCTATAGATGTTGACATTCTGTGTGAGGCTATGCAGAAATCTGTTGAGACAGCATATAAGGCAGTTATGAAGCCTAAGGAAGGTACAATCCTTACTGTTGCCAGAGGAGCTGCTGATAAGGCTCTTGAGATGGTTGAAGTTACTGATGACCTTAATTATTTTATAGATGAAGTTATAAAAGAGGCTGAGATAGTACTTGCCAAGACACCTGATATGCTTCCAGTACTTAAGCAGGCAGGCGTTGTAGATTCTGGTGGACAGGGACTTGTATGTGTACTTCAAGGCGGATATGATTATCTTCTTGGTAAGGATGTTAAGCTTACAATTGGCGACGACGATGAGAAGAAGAAGGAAGTAAGTAACGAGGTTCAATATACATATCATGCTGATTTCGTGATTAACTTAAGCAAGTCATTCTCTAATAAGAATGAACAGGAATTAAGAGCATTCATGGAGTCTATGGGTGGTCGTGTTAGAATTAACTGGGAAGGCAATGAAATCTCAGTTAGTATAAGAACTGATTTGCTTGGTGAAGTAATTAATAAAGCCTTAGAGCTTGGTGTACTTACTAATATTGATATTAAGAATATTCAAAGCGAGTATGAGAAGACTCTCAGAAGTGAGTCTAGTAAGAAGGCAGCATCTGAGATTGCAGAAGCTACAACCTCTAATACAGATAATAAGTCTAAGGAAGATAACAATGCTCCTAAGGAGCCGCCAAAGGAAATGGGCTTCGTGTCTGTTTCTATTGGAGAAGGCATGAATTCAATATTCACAGAGCTTGGTTGTGATTACATTATTGAAGGTGGTCAGACAATGAACCCTTCAACTGATGATGTGTTGTCTGCTATTGACAATGTTAACGCCAAGAATGTATTTGTTCTTCCTAACAACAAGAATATTATATTAGCTGCTAATCAGGCTGCTAGTCTATGTGATGATAAGAACGTTATTGTTCTTCCTACGAAGACAATACCACAGGGAATTACAGCTATTATTAACTTTATTCCAGATCAGTCTGTTGAAGAGAACCAGTCTCGTATGGAAGAAGAGATTAAGAATGTTAAGACAGGCCAGGTAACATACGCCGTTAGGGATACAGTAATTGATGATAAAGAAATCTCTGAAGGAGATTACATGGGTATTGGTGACGCTGGTATCCTTGCTGTTGATAAGGATATGAACAAAGTGTTCCTTGATATGATTAGAGAAATGGTTGATGACTCAACAGCTATTGTTACTATATATTATGGTGACGAAGTTAAAGAGAAGGATGCTGTTGCACTAGGAAAGCAGGTGGAAGAAGACTTTGATTCCCTTGAAGTAGAGGTGCAAGCTGGCGGACAACCTGTATACTATTATGTTGCATCGGTAGAGTAATACTATATATAGCATTTGGGTTTTTCAATACATTTATACTTAGATTCCCTACGCTAAGAATATGTAAGTAATTGATGTGTGGTATATTGTAATATTATGACGCAAACCTGTGCTCAATCCGTCATCCAGACGGCTCGCACATATTCCCGACATCCTTGTCGGGAATTTTGCTCTTATATCAATTACTAACATATTCTAACGCTTGCGAAATGCGTATAAATGCATTGTTAATCCCAAATGCTTTAGTATATTAATACAGTTATAACTTAAGGAAATAATATGTATATTAATGAATCAGTAACATCAATTAAAGGAATAGGAGAAAGTAAGGCGAAGAGCCTTAATAAATTAGGAGTATACACCGTAGGTGATATACTCCTTCGTTTTCCCAGGACATATTATATGTATCAGCCTCCCGTAGGGGAGAATGATATAAAGAACCATATTGGCGAGAAGATTGCCCTTCAACTTGAGCTTCGTGCTAATGCCATGCTTAAGAAGACAAGGCGATTAGATATTGTAATTGCCAAGGGCTTTACGCCGAATCTGCCTGTAGAACTAATATGGTTTAGAACTCCATACATTAGGAATAAGTTATATACATTTACCCCTACTATATTCTATGGAAGAATCATAGAAGAGGGCGGAACTCTTAAGATGGAACAGCCTGAAGTCTATCAACCGAAGGAATATGAGAACCTGTGTAAGAAGCCATATCCTATTTATTCTCTTACTAAGGGCGTATCTAATAAGCTTATTATTAATACGGTTGAAGAAGCCCTGAGAAATGTGTCTTTAGAAGAGCATTTGCCAGAGGAAGTATTAGCAAATAATGGATTAATGGGATATAACGAGGCAATTAGTAGTATCCATAGGCCTGATTCTCTTGATGATTATTATAAAGCCAGGAAGCGACTAGCATATGATGAGATATTTAATTTTATGCTGTCTGTTGAATATAATAACCTGAATGAAGTCAAGGTGCCTAATACTTATAGTATTACATCTACAGAAGAGATGGATAATGTAATAAGCAGTCTGCCATACGAGCTAACTAATGGTCAAAGAAATGCTTTAGATGATATTATTAGAAATCATAAAATTAGTGTCAATTGTAGCCTTTCTTACAATGCTAACTATGGTTAGTAATGGTTATCAGGCGGCTATAATGGCGCCTACTGAAGTGTTAGCAAGGCAGCATTTTGACACATTTAATTCATTGTTAGAGGAATATAACTTAGATTATAAGGTTGTATGCCTTACAGGCTCAACTAAGGCCAAGGAAAGACGAGAGATTAATGAATTAATTGCAACAGATAATAAGCTTTTTATTGTGGGAACCCATGCTTTAATCGAAGATAAGGTAGAATATAACAATATAGGTCTTGTTATCACTGATGAGCAGCATAGATTTGGTGTTAAGCAAAGGGAGGCATTCGCTAATAAGGGTTATAATCCATTTTCCATAGTTATGTCAGCAACGCCAATTCCTAGGACCTTGTCTATGATCATGTATATGGGCATGAATATATCTAATATTAAGGATGTGCCTAAGACTAAGCTGCCGATTAAGAATTGTGTGATTAAGGAAAATATGCGCCCTAACGCATATAAGCATATATTATCAGAGATTAAGAAGAACCATCAGGCTTATATTATCTGTCCTCTTGTGGAAGCAAAGGAGATTACTGAAGCTGAGAATGTGACTGATTATAAGGAAAAGCTTGAATCAGTTATGCCTGATAATATAAGAATTGGCATTCTTCATGGTAAGATGAAGTCAGATGATAAGAATGATATTATGAATAGTTTTATTAAGGGTGAGCTTGATATTCTTGTATCTACAACTGTTGTAGAGGTTGGTGTTAATAATCCTAATGCCACAACAATTATGATTGAGAATGCTAATAGGTTCGGTCTAGCACAGCTTCACCAGCTTCGTGGTCGTGTGGGAAGAGGCGCATATCAAAGCTACTGTATTTTCATGGATTCTTCTGATGGTGACGAAGTTAATAAGCGCTTAGAGATTATGAATACAAGTAATGATGGCTTCTTTATAGCTAATGAAGACTTAAAGCTTCGTGGCCCTGGTGATATTATGGGAATTCGCCAATCTGGTGATATGAACTTTAGAATTGCAGATATCTACAACGACGCCGAACTCTTTATGAAGGCAAGAGATGATATTGAAGCTTTGATTGATGAAGGCTATAGCTTTGAACTGCTTGGACTAAATAATTCAACTGGCAATGTGTTGTGATATAAAAAGGACTATGGGACAAAAGTTTCATAGTCCTTAAATTATACTATTTGAACGCCGTCTAAGCTAGGTGTGGCAACTAAAGAATAGTTAGTATAGTATATAACGTAGCCAGGCACAGCACCGCTTGGCTTTTTTACTTCCTTTTTCTGAACATAGTCTATCTCCACTTTATTAGATTCTCTGGCTGAAGAGTAGTAGGCTGCAACATTAGCAGCTATTTCGAATATATGATCTGGCAATTCTTCATTGTCCTTAACCTTCACAATTACGTGGGAGCCATGTATTTTCTTAGAGTGGAACCACCAGTCATTACCCTTAGCGAAATTGAATGTTAATTCATCATTCTGCAGGTTGTTCTTACCAACGTAAATGTGATATCCATCCTCTGTAACGAAGTGAAGAGGCTTTGATTTTGCCTGCTTTTTCTTGCCCTTATTGCTTTTCTTAATGTAACCATATTGAATAAGCTCGTCCTTTACACCCTTAAGGTCAGCTTCATTTTCGCATAGCATAATAGAGGCATCAATTGCCTTTAGATGCTCTAGGGAAGCCTTAGTTTGCTCGATCTGAGGAATCAAGGCATCCTTGGTTCTCTTGTATTTGTTGTATTTATTATAGAATTTCTTGGCATTCTCAATTCCTGTAAGGTCCTTGTCTAGATGAATTGTCACATTTTCATTAGTATAGTAATTATTAACTGTAATTTCCTTCTCACCACTAGGAAGATTCTGGCCGTAAGTCATAAGAAGCTCACCATATAGCTTGAATTTATCCATATTATTAGTGTCATCAAGCTGTTTCTTTTGAATGTCAAGCTTCTTGGCGGCTCTTTCTATGTGAATCTGTACGATTTTACGAATGTCACTTGAACGCTGCCTGATATTAGTAATTCGATTGCGTTCACTATAATATGATTCAAGTAAACTAGACATATCATCAAATTCTACTATATCATCAAAGCTCCTTAAGATTACAGGAGCAAAATCTTTAGGAATACCATTTTCTAGTATGATATTAGGATTATATCTGTTGCATGATATATCACTTATATACTCCTCAAAGCGTACATATAATGAATCTTTCATTTCCTGGCTTAGAGCACCAGTAGAATAATCTGCGTCAATATTAGCATTATCAGCTATTCCAATAGCAATAAATGGGCTAATCCCAGTAAATGATTTATATATAGCCTTAGATACAGTAGTAGGCTTACCTAGAATCTCCATAAATTCGCTTTTTGTTACAGTTAGAGGGCTTATTTTGTTTTCCTGCTTGGGAATAAAGTATTCCTTGCCTGGCAGTACCTCTCGTACTGAACTGATTGCATAGGAAATGTGCTTTATACTATCTATTATCACATTTTCACTGTTAGTAAATATAATATTAGAGTGCTTGCCCATGATTTCTATATACAAATATTTAGTAGATAAATCCTTAAGCTCGTCAAGATGTTCGATCTCAATCTTAATCACACGCTCGAAATCAATCTGAGATATAGACTTAATGGTTCCGTTATTAAGATATTTCCTAAGAACCATACAGAAATTTGGAGCGCTAAGAGGGCTTTCCTTCTTAGTGTTGGTTAGATATATTAGGGGAAGAGAGGCATTCGAAGATATAAGAAGTCTGTTGGTTTTACCATTGCCTTTTATAGTTAGTAATAATTCTTCATTTTCAGGCTGCGCAATCTTGTTGATTTTACAGCCTGATAACTCATTATTAAGTTCATAAGCTAGTTCATGTATAGTAGAGCCGTCAAATGACATAATTTATTCTCACTTTCCATATATTTCTTACAAATTATAGTTTAATTTATGCCTTTTTACAATTATTGAATTAATTGTATGAGATTTTGCCAATAATTAACCCAACTAATTGTTGATTTTTCGCTAAATTATTTGACGATATAGGGCAAAACATCTATAATATAGTTATTGTGTATGTTTATGCCTATTAATAGGTTAATAAGTTAATTGGAGATAGATATGATAAGAAGCATGACCGGCTTCGGGCATGGAGAATGTTCGCGAGATAATAAGAAAATAATAATAGAGATTAAGGCAGTTAATCATAGATATTTAGACCTTAACATCAAGACACCAAGGGGCTTTGCTCAGTTTGAAGGTATTATCAGAAGACAACTAACTGACAGGCTTGATAGAGGTAAGCTTGATGTATATGTCGGCTTTGAAGAAGATGCTGATAATCAATACGAGGTTGTATATAACGAGCATATTGCCAAGATGTATTATGACAGTATTAAGGAGATTGCTTCTGATTTCGATATTGATGGCGCCATTAGCGCAGCTTCTCTATCTAGATACAACGAAGTATTAGAGCTTAAAGAGGTTGAGGAATCTAAGGAAGAGCTTGAAAGTATTCTAACAGAAGCCCTTAATGAAGCTATTGCTGAATTTGTAACTAATAGAACAAGCGAAGGTGCAAGTTGTTTGCGAAGTTAGACGATTTATCTAAGGATGTTGATTTTGTTGAGAAGAAATCCCCTGAGATTATAGAAGAATATAAATCAAGGCTTCGTGAGAAGATAGAGGATTTGCTTGATAATACAAGTGTTGATGAGAACAGACTTGCAATGGAAGTTACATTATTTGCTGATAAGATATGCGTAGATGAGGAAATTGTAAGACTTAAAAGTCATATAAGAGAGATGAAGGATGCTCTAAACGGCGATGAAGCTGTTGGTCGTAAGCTTGACTTCTTATCTCAGGAGCTTAATCGCGAGGCGAATACAATCCTATCTAAATCATCTAACGTGGAAATTGCCAATACAGGCATAGAGATGAAAACTCTAATAGAAAAAATCAGAGAGCAGATACAGAATATAGAGTAATTAGAACCCTACATATGAGAATTCCAGCGCGATTTTCTTTATGAGCGCGGAATTACTCATATGTAGGTTCAGAATAGTATACAGTTTGTATGGAAAGGAAATTTCAATGGAAAATGATAAAGGTTTAATCGTAGTATTATCGGGCTTTTCAGGTGCAGGCAAGGGCACTATTATGAAGCATTTACTACAATCACATCCAGGAGAATATCATTTATCAATATCGGCAACTACCAGAAAGAAACGTCCTGGTGAAGAGGAAGGTCGTGAATATTTCTTCAAGAGTAAAGAAGAATTTCAGAAGATGATAGATAATAATGAGTTATTAGAATATGCATCCTTTAACGACAAGTCCTATGGAACACCAAAAAGCTATGTGGAAGAGCTTATAAAGGAAGGCAAGGATGTTCTACTTGAAATCGAGGTACAGGGTGCTCTTCAGGTGAAGGAGCAATATCCAGAAGCGTTACTTTTGTTCGTTACACCACCAAGTGCCAAGGTATTAAAGGACAGATTAGTAGGCCGAGGCACTGAGGAACCAGATGTTATTGCTCAGAGAATGGCCATATCATCTAAGGAATCATTCCTTATGAATAAATATGATTATCTAATTATAAATGATATACTAGATGATAGCGTTAATAAGGTTCATAGCATTATACAGTGTGAACACGCCAGAACAGTTAGAAATGGCGATTCCATTAAGAAGATGCAGGAAGAATTAAAAGAGTTTTCGAAAGGAGAATAAAGTATATGATACATCCATCATATGTGGAATTAATGAAGAAGGTCAATGACCATGTAGTTGTAGGTGAGGAACCAGTTGTTAACAGTAGATATAGTATTGTATGTGCTACTGCTAAGAGAGCAAGAGAGATAATTGACGGTGCTGAGCCTATGAATGTCAAGAATGCTGACAAGAAGAAAGCATTATCCATTGCTGTTGAAGAATTATATAACGGCGACCTTAAGATTTTGTCAGAAGAAGAGATTGAAGAGAAGACTCAGGTGCTAAACCAGCTTAAAGAAGATCTCTCTAATGACAAGAATGCTTATGAGAAATATATTGCGTCTAACTCAGAGGACTATAACGAATGAATGTATTCTTCGCATCCTTAGGTTGTGACAAGAATCTTGTAGATTCAGAAAAAATGTTAGGTCTGTTAGATGCTAACAGTTATACAATTATTGATGATGAGAATGATGCAGATGCAATAATTGTCAACACCTGTTCCTTTATCCATGATGCCATGGAAGAAAGCATTAATAGCATAATTGAGTATGCTAAGCTTAAAGAATCTGGTAAGCTTAAGGCTCTTATTGTTACAGGATGCTTAGCGCAGCGCTTTAGCGAAGAGTTTGCTGAAGAGCTTCCTGAGGTTGATGTAGTCCTTGGAACCAATTCCTATGAGCGAATTGTAGAAGAATTAGATAATGTCCTTAAGGGTAATAAGGGAAATGTTATATGTGATAGCTTAGATACACTTGTTAATCCTGAAAAAAGGCTATTGTCTACAGGAGGTCACTTCGCATATCTTAAGATTGCAGAAGGATGTAATAAAAGGTGCACATATTGTATTATTCCATCATTACGTGGTAATTACAGGTCAGTTCCTATTGAGGATGTAATTAGTGAAGCAAAATCTTTAGTAGCTGGTGGCGTCAAGGAGCTAATCCTTGTGGCGCAAGAGACTACACTTTATGGAATTGACATTTACAAGAAGAAAGCACTTCCTGAATTGTTAGATAGATTGCAAAGTATTGATGGCTTAGAGTGGATTAGATTACTATATTGCTATCCAGAAGAGATTGATGATGAATTAATCGATGCCATTAAGAGGAATGATAAGGTGTGTCATTACATAGATATGCCTATTCAGCATTCATCAGATGCAATTCTTAATGCTATGGGAAGAAAGACTAATAGAGAAAGTCTTGATTATATTATAGATAAGCTTCGAAGAGAGATTCCTGATATTGTTCTTCGAACAACACTTATAACAGGTTTTCCTGGCGAAAGTGAAGATGATTTTGAGGATTTATTAGAATTCGTTAAAAAATCACAATTTGAGCGTCTTGGAGTATTTACCTATTCAAGAGAAGAAGGCACAGTTGCATACGTCCTGCCTAATCAGCTTGATGAAGATGTTAAGGAGTCAAGACGTGATAAAATAATGAATTTACAACAGGACATTTCCTTAAAAAACAATGAAATGCTAATTGGCAATGAATATGAAGTATTCATAGAAGGAAAGCTTGTTGATGATAATGTATATGTTGGTAGAACTTATAGAGATGCACCTAATGTTGATGGTTTGTTCTTCTTAAGTTCTAGTACCGAGCTTAATTCGGGAGATATTGTCAAAGGAATTGTTAAGTCAATTAACGAATACGATTTGATTGGAGAACACTTGTATGAACTTTCCTAACAAATTAACAATTTTTCGTATGATTCTAATTCCGTTTTTTGTATTTTTCATGCTGTTTGATCCTGAGAATTTTACTATGCGAATTATTGCAGAAGTAATATTTTGTATAGCGTCTATTACAGATTATTTCGATGGTAATATAGCAAGAAAACAGAATCTAGTTACAAATTTCGGTAAGTTCATGGACCCATTAGCTGACAAATTACTTGTTTGTTCAGCTCTTATCTGTCTTGTTGAATTAGGACAGATTGATGCATGGATTGTAATTGTTATTATATCTAGAGAATTTATTATTAGTGGTTTTAGACTTATTGCGAGCGATAATGGCGTAGTAATTGCTGCTAGCTGGTGGGGCAAGATTAAGACTACATTACAGATGACAATGGTAATTGTCTTAATACTTAATCTGTCATACTTCTATGCAGGAACTACATTTGGTACAGTAATATACTATGTTGAAATAGTGCTTATATATGCTGCGCTTATACTTACAGTCGTATCACTTATTGATTATCTAGTTAAGAATAAAGATATATTAAAAGGGTCAGTATAGATGAATTCTAATGTACTTGCTAAGAAATGTGTTAAAAAACTAAAGAAATATGAACTTGTAGTCGCGATTGCTGAGTCCCTTACTGGCGGTATGATTGCTAAGGAAATAGTTGATATACCTGGTGCATCTAATGTGTTTGAGGAAGGCTTTGTTACTTATTCTAATTATGCGAAGGCCAAAAATCTATTAGTTGATCCAGTTGTTATTGCTGAAAAAGGCGTTGTATCTAAGGAAGTTGCTTCGCAGATGGCAAAAGGGGTCCTTAAAGTTGCTGATAGTGATATTGCTCTTGCAACAACAGGTGTTGCTGGACCTGACAGTGATGAATTCGGGACAAAGGTAGGTACTGTATATATTGCCTGCGCTACTAAAGAGCGAGTATTCGTTAGAGAATATCATTTTAAAGGCAATAGAGATAAGATTAGAAGACAATCAACAGATAGCGCATTTAAGCTATTATTAGATGTGCTTAAGAGATAATATGAGAGTTATAGCAGGAAAATGTAAGCGGCTTATTCTTAACACAATACCGGGAGATAATACAAGACCTACAACTGACAGAATTAAAGAGACTCTTTTTAATATGATTAATGAAGAGGTTGTAGATAGTGATTTTCTAGACCTTTATGCTGGAAGCGGTCAAATTGGTATTGAAGCATTATCTAGGTATGCAAGGCACGCTACATTCGTTGACAATAATAAGAAAGCAATTGAATGTATTAATAATAATCTAATAAAATGCGCTCTTGAAGATGAAGCTGATGTGATTAATAGCAATTGCTTGTCTGCATTAAAGAGATTTGAAGCTGATTCCTATGATATAATATTTCTCGACCCGCCATATAATAAGGGCTATGAAAGAGAAATACTTGAATATCTGTCAGAATCAAATATTCTTAAAGAAGATGGCTTGATTATTGTTGAAGCTGACCTTAAGTCTGATTTTAGTTACGTTGAAGAATTATCATTTACAATTGTTAGGGATAAGCAATATAAGACTAACAGGCATTTATTTATAAGGAATAAGTAAATTTATGAAATACATGTATCCAGGATGTTTTGACCCTATTACAAATGGTCACATTGATATAATTAGAAGAGCATCTAAGCTTGCTGATGAATTAGTTGTGCTTGTTATGGATAATCGTGACAAGAAGGCAACATATTCACTTGACGATAGAGTTAAGATGGTTAAGCTTGCTACGAAGGATATTAATAACGTAGCAGTTGATGTCTATGAAGGATTAACAACAGATTATATTGCAGCTAATAATATTGATGTTATAATAAGAGGGGTAAGAAATACAATTGATTATGAATATGAGGCTGGACTTGCCAGCATATTCAAGACACAGGGTGTAGAGATTGAATCTGTATTCCTTCCGTCGAATCCAAAGTATACTTATCTAAGCTCAACAGTAGTAAGACAACATGCTATGCTGGGTGGCGATTTGAGTGAATTTGTACCAGCAGAGTTAATACCAATAATAGAATCAAATTATTAAAATATAAGGAGAGAATTGTTATGGCTAGTAAAATTGAAGACGACATTAATGCACTACAGGATTATATTGATGGTTGTAAGATGTCAACTATACATCGAGGTTGTTTAATTATCGACCAGAACGAACTAGATGGTTATATTGACAACTTAAGAACTGATATTCCTCAGGAAATTAGACAATATCAGAGAATTATTAGTAATCAGGAGCATATTCTTGCAGAAGCCAGAAGAAAGGCTGATGACTTAATTAAGGAAGCTGAAATGCAGACTGATCAGTTAGTTAGCGAGCATAAGATTCTAGAACAGGCTTATGCAAGGGCTAATGAGCTTGTTCTTGTTGCTTCGAAAGAGGCTGAAAGCATATTAGATAAAGCAACAATGGAAGCTAATGAAATTAAAGAAAGTGCTATGGCATATACTGATAATAATCTTAGAATTATTCAGGAAATTATCACTGCAACAATGGAAGAGACAAGGACTAAGACTGATAATTATATGAATCAGATGCAAGGATATCTCGATATCATCACTTCCAACAGAGCTGAATTGGCACCTGCAGAGGCGCCTGTACAGGAACCAGTTGTTCCTGAGGTGGCAGAAGCGCCACAAAGCGATGCGCCTTCTGTAGAGGTTCCAAAGAAAGCTGCAGATGATACTGATGATAATTCAGGTGATGGTGCAGGAATTGACGTTCCAGATGTATTTTTCAATCAAGATTAATTAAAAAGGTGTGCTTTACACACCTTTTTTCTATGTAAGGACAGGTTTTAATTATGTTAAATAATATCAAAGCAATAATATTCGATATAGATGGTACACTTCTTGATTCTAATGGCGTATGGCATCAGATAGATAAGGATTTCATTGCCGAAAGAAACCTTACTCATCCTGAGAATCTTCAAGATGAGGTTGGGGGAATGAGCTTTTATCAGGTTGCCTGCTTTTTCAAGGATAAATTCAACCTTGATGACTCGCCAGAAGAACTAGTACAAATATGGCATGACATGGCATATAAAGCATATAGTGAGGATATTGTTCTTAAAAAAGGTGCAAAGGAATTCCTAATATATCTTCATTCCATTGGAATGCCAATTGCTGTATGTACAAGTAATTCACATGAATTAGTTGAAACAGCTCTTGAGAATAATGGTGTGTTAGATATTATTGATTTGATTGTTACAGCAGATGATTTAGGCAAAAGCAAGGAAGAACCTGATATATATCTAGAAATTGCTCGTCGCCTTAATGTTGAGCCATCTTCCTGTCTTGCATTTGATGATATAATCCCAGCCATTAATGCGATTAATATGGCTAATATGCGAAGCTGCGCTGTATATGATTCTAAAAGCGTAATTAGCTATCCAGAGAGCCAGTTAAGAGAGACTGCTGATTACTTCATCTATGATTTTAAGGATATAGAATATGAAAGAAATTAGAGTCGATTCATTATCTGCTAATCAGAGGCTAGATAAGTTCCTTATGAAGTATTTTAAGGCTGCATCATCAGGCTTTATATATAAAATGTTAAGAAAGAAGAATATTGTTCTTAACGGCAAGAAGGACACTGGTAAGACTATACTCCTAGAGGGGGATAGTATTAAGGTGTTTTTCTCTGATGAGACATTTGATAAGATGCGTGGCTTAGAGACAAGCAAGGCAGAATATGAGCATCTTAAAGGCATCAATTATTCCCTTGATGTAATATATGAAGATGATGATATTATTGCCTGTAATAAGCCAGCCATGATGCTTTCACAAAAGAGTAATCCTGATGATATATCAATTAACGAGTATATCTTATCTTATCTAATTAATGAGAAGAGCTATAGTCTTGAGGAATACAGGGTATTTCACCCATCTGTAAGTAACAGGCTTGATTATAACACAACTGGTATCATACTAGCCGCTAAGACTTTACAGGGACAGCAGAAACTGTCTTTAGCCCTTAAGAATCGAACAATTGATAAGTTCTATATTGCGTTAGTAGAAGGCAAATTAGATAATAAAATCACTCTAAATGGTACTTTTACCAAAGATGAAGCTAATAACAAGGTTACAATTATCAATGATAACTCTAACAATGTTATTACCTGTATTAGTCCCATTGCTAATAATGACAATATAAGTCTGATTAAGATACATCTTATTACTGGAAAAACTCATCAGATTAGAGCTCACCTTGCATCTATTAGTCATCCAATAATTGGAGATATGAAATATGCAGGAGAGAATGCATATAAGCTTCATAAGGATAAATATAATATTACATCTCAGATGCTTCATTCATATATTACAGAATATGATGGCATTGAAATAAAAGCACCTGTACCTGATAATATGAGTAGAATAATAGAGGAAGAATATGGCAACTTGGAATTCTAGAGGCCTTAGAGGTTCATTTCTAGAAGAAATGATTAATAAGACTAATGAAATATATAGAGAAAATGAATTAGCGTTAATTCAGAAGATTCCTACACCTATTACGCCTATAAATATTGATCCAAAATCAAGCCAGATTACTTTAGCTTATTTCGAGAAAAAAAGTACTGTTGATTACATTGGTTCAGTACAAGGTATCCCAGTTTGCTTTGATGCTAAGGAATCAAAGGTTGATTCATATCCAATTAAGAATATTCACGAGCATCAGGTTGAATTTATGCGTGAATTCGTTAAGCAGGATGGAATAGCATTTATAATAATATATTATGTAGAGCATGAAGTGTATTATTATATGACATTTGAAGAGATTGACAAGTATTATGGAAGAGCCATGAGTGGTGGTAGGAAGAGTATAAGGTTTGATGAACTAATAGAGAAGCAGTTTTTCAAAAGAAAAGGAAATCTATTAGTGCCATATCTTGATATGATTAGTATGCAATTAGAAGATAGTGATTGACATAATTGTATTATTATATTAATATATTAGCGTGTTAGTATAGTAAAGTGTATGGAAGATAGAACCCTGTACGCTCATAAAGAAAATCGCTTTACAGGGTTCTATCTTCTACACACTATTAAGACCTGTACGATCATAAAGAAAATCGCTTAATGTCACATAATAAGGAGACGAGATGAAACAGAACAACTTACATACTCCTGAGGGAGTACGAGATATTTACAATGAAGAGATTGAGAGTCGCGATATAATCATTAATAAGCTTAAGAAGATGATTAAGACTTATGGCTATGACAATATTGAGACACCTACCTTTGAATATATGAGTATATATTACAAGGATATTACCCTTAAGAGAATGAAGGATTTATACAAATTCTTTGATAAAGAGGGCAACACATTAGTACTTCGTCCTGATTTTACGCCATCAATAGCAAGGGCTGTCTCTAAATATTTTACAGATGACAGGATTGTCAGATTATTCTATGTTGGCAATGTATTTGCTAACAATAAGAGATATCAAGGTCGTCTTAAGGAGTCTTGTCAGTTCGGTGGTGAGCTTATTGGAACAGATTCGATTGATTCTGATGCTGAGATTTTAGCTATTATTGTTAATTCTCTTAAGGACTTAGGCCTTAATAAGTTCATGATAAGTGTTGGCCATGCTAACATATTCAAAGGCCTTATTGAGGCAGGTTCGTTTACAGAAGAGGATGTAGAAATCATTAGAGACTATATGCTTAATCGTAATTTCTTCGGGTTAAGGGAATTCCTTGAAAGTAAGAACTGCGATGAGGAGCTTATGACACTGTTTCTTAATATTTGCAGGATGTATACTCCTGACTCTGATGAATGGAAAGAAGTTCTTTCGAATTCTAAGAGCTACAAAACCCTGTACGGTGCCCTAGAATATCTTGATAAGCTGTATCAAGTCCTTAAAGTATATGGCGTTGAAGAATATATTCTATTTGAAACTGGTTCCATTAGCGAATTCGACTATTATACAGGAATAATATTTGCTGGATATACATACGGCAACGGTGAGCCAATTGTTACAGGAGGTAGATATAACAATCTACTTGCCAACTTCGGCAAGGACAGACCAGCCATTGGATTCGGTATATTCATTGACCAACTGCAAATGGCTTTAAATAAACAGAATATCCTGGTAACATCTAAGAAGAACAAGATTATTATGTGTTATGAACCTAAAAATAGGGATAAGGCCATTGTAAAGGCTAACAATTTAAGAGAACAAGGTAATATTGTTGAATTAATTGAAATTGTTGATGGAATTGAATCGATTGAAGCCTTGTATGATGACGATAACAGCACAATAATGGAGATAAAATAATGAATAATGAATACTTAACTATTGCTCTTGGAAAAGGGCGTCTCGCCAAATCTACAATGAAATTATTTGAAAAGATAGGAATTACCTGCAAGGAGATGGAAGATAAGAAATCTCGTAAGCTAATCTTCGTCGATGAAGAGCATAAGCTTCGTTTTTTCTTGGCTAAGGGTCCAGATGTACCAACCTACGTAGAATATGGCGCTGCAGATATTGGCGTTGTGGGGCGTGATACAATACTAGAAGAGAATCGTAATATATTTGAAGTCCTTGACTTGGGATTTGGCAAATGTAAAATGTGTATTTGTGGTCCTAAAGAGGCAAAAGAACTTCTAAATAGTAAGGAATTAATACATGTTGCTACAAAATATCCAAGAATTTGTAAGGATTATTTCTATAACAAAAAGCATCAGACGGTAGAGATTATCAAATTAAACGGCTCTATTGAGCTTGCGCCAATTGTTGAACTGTCTGATGTAATATGTGATATTGTAGAGACGGGCTCGACTCTTAGGGAGAATGGCCTTACTGTATTAGAAGAGGTATGCGACTTATCCGCCAGAGTTGTTGTTAACCAGGTAAGTATGCGTATGGAAAATGAAAGAATAACTAAACTTATATATGATTTGAAGGATGCGTTAAATGAGGATTGAGAATTTAACTAAGGAAAATACTAATAACCTATTAGAGAAATTATTAAAAAGAAGCCCTACAAATTACGACTCCTATGAAAAGGATGTTAAGGCTATAATCAATAATGTTAAGGATAATGGAGATAAGGCATTATTTGATTATACATTACAATTCGATAAGGCTAATATAAGTGCTGACAATATAGTTGTTACTACTGAGGAATTAGAAGAAGCATATAAAGAGGTTGATCCTAAGCTAATTGAAGTGATTAGGAAATCTCTTGCTAAAATCAAAGCATTTCATGAAAAGCAATTACAAAATAGCTGGTTTGATTATTCTGATGGCATTATTCTTGGACAGAAGGTAACACCAATAGAAAAGGCTGGAGTATATGTGCCTGGTGGTAAGGCGGTGTATCCTTCAAGTGTACTTATGAATGTAGTTCCTGCCAAGGTTGCAGGAGTTAACCATATATATATGACAACGCCACCGAGTTCGGATGGTAAGGTGTGTGCATCTACTTTAGTTGCAGCGCATGAAGCAGGCGTTGATACAATATATAAGGTTGGTGGAGCACAGGCTATTGCTGCATTGGCATTTGGTACAGAGTCAGTTACTAAGGTTGATAAGATAGTTGGTCCTGGTAATATATATGTGGCTCTTGCTAAGAAAAGTGTATTCGGTCATGTAAGTATTGATTCAATTGCAGGTCCTAGCGAGATATTAGTACTTGCTGATGATACAGCCAATCCAAGATTTGTGGCTGCTGACCTATTATCACAGGCAGAGCATGATGAGCTGGCATCAGCAATACTTATTACTACTAGCAGAGCTTTAGCTGAGGATGTGTCTAAAGAGATTGATGGATTCTTAGAGAAGCTTTCAAGACGTGAAATAATATCTAAGTCACTAGACAACTTTGGATATATATTTGTGGCTGATTCAATGGATATGGCTATTGATGCTGTTAATGAGATTGCATCAGAGCATTTAGAATTAGTTGTCAAAGATCCATTTGAGACAATGACCAAGATTAAGAATGCAGGTGCTATCTTCCTAGGGGAGTACTCATCTGAACCATTAGGGGACTATTTTGCCGGTCCTAATCATGTACTTCCAACTAATGGTACAGCTAAATTCTTCTCTGCATTATCTGTAGATGATTTTATTAAGAAATCATCTGTGATATCATATTCTAGAGACGCTCTTTTAGATGTACATAAAGATATTGAAACATTTGCTGAATGCGAAGGACTTACTGCACATGCTAATTCAATTAAGGTAAGATTCGAAGGGGAATAAAATATGGATAGAAAATCGACTATAAACAGAAAGACAAAAGAAACAGATATTAGCTTAGAGCTTAATATTGATGGTAAAGGTGATTATAATATTAAGACTGGTGTGGGATTTCTAGATCACATGCTAGAAAGCTTTGCTCGTCATGGCTTATTTGATCTTGATGTTAAGTGTGAAGGTGACTTAATTGTAGATTGCCACCACACAATAGAAGATATTGGTATCGTTCTAGGTCAGGCTATTAAGAATGCTATTGGTGATAAGAAGCAGATTGTGCGCTACGGTAGTACAATTCTTCCTATGGATGAAAGCTTAGTTCTTGTATCTATTGACTTAAGCGGAAGACCTTATCTTGTATTTGATTATGAATTCGATGTTGAGAGAGTAGGCTATTTTGATACAGAAATGGTAAGAGAATTCTTCTATGCAATTAGCTACTCCGCTGGCATGAACCTGCATATTAAGGTACTAGAAGGCGGTAATGCACACCATGTAATAGAAGCAATCTTCAAAGCCTTCGCTAAATCATTAGACTATGCAACTATTAAGGACCCTCGTATTGCAGATATCCTATCTACGAAGGGTAATTTATAAATTTGAAAGGAAAATAACCATAATGGGACAAAAATCTATTATATCTACAATTTATATTAAGGACGGCATGGCTGTAAAGTCTCCAGAGGGATTAGAAGCCCCAATTAATGCTGTAGAGCTTGCCAACCAATTCAACGACTCAGGTGTTGACAAGATTATAATATTCGACTTATCTGATGATGATGAAGAACACGAGAAGAATATTATGACAATTAGAGAGATTAACAATAACTCTGAGATTAAGTCTTGCGCTGGTGGTAACATCAAGAGACTTGAGGATGTTAAGAAATTCTTATATGCAGGCTGTAATGAAGTCGTACTTAACGGCTCTAAGCCAGAGACATCAGAGCTTGTAGTTGAAGCTGCTAATAGATTTGGCAAGGAAAAGGTGCTAGTATCTATTAAGAATATGGATTTTATCTTCAAAAACAGCGATATAATAGACCAATACGTTCATGAAGTGCTTGTTCTTAACAAAGACTTAATAGCATCAGATGGCTATGAGAGCAGCACTAAGGTACCTTATATCGTATATGTAGATGATTTTGATGAGGATTATCTAGTAAGCATATTATCGTCACCTCAGATTAGAGGAATATCAGGTCTTGTAGTTAATAGAATATTTAGATATGACACAATGGGCCTTAAGAGCAAATTGTCTGATCGGGGCATTTCCTTTGATAACTTTGAGCCTTTGCTAAAATGGTCTGATTTATCCCCTAACGCTGATGGCCTTATTCCAACAATTGTTCAGGATTACATTACCAAGGAAGTTCTTATGCTTGCATATATGAATGAAGAAAGCTTTATTCATACAATTCGAACTGGTAAGATGACTTATTATTCAAGAAGCAGGAAAGAACTATGGGTTAAGGGAGAGACAAGTGGACATTTTCAATTCGTTAAGAAATTGACAGCTGATTGTGATAAGGATACACTTCTTGCACTTGTATCTCAGGTTGGCGGGATTGCCTGTCATACTGGAGCCCCTAGCTGTTTCTTCAACGATATTGTTACTAAGGAATATATTGAGAAGAATCCACTTAAGATATTCGAGACAATATATGACATTATTGTAGACAGGCGCGAGCATCCTAAGGAAGGCTCATATACTAACTATCTCTTCGACAAGGGAATCGATAAGATTCTTAAGAAGGTGGGCGAAGAAGCAACAGAGATTGTTATTGCTGCTAAGAATCCTAACAAGGAAGAGATTAAGTATGAAATCTCTGATTTCTTATATCATGTAATGGTCCTTATGGTTGAATGTGATATATCATGGGACGAGGTTACTAAGGAATTAAGTAGAAGATAATATGGAAAAACTTGCACTAAGTGATGAAGTCCTAATGGCGGTAGAGAAGCCTGCCCGCTATATAGGTAATGAACTTAATATTGTTCGTAAGGATTTATCTAATATTGATATTCGAATTGCTATGTGTTTCCCAGATGTATATGAGATTGGAATGTCACATCTGGGAATACAGATATTATACGAAATGTTCAATAGAAGAGAGGATACGTATTGTGAAAGGGTATATTCTCCATGGCCTGATTTGCATAAAATCATGAAGGAGAAGAATATACCCTTATTTGCGTTAGAATCACAGGATGAACTTAAGGAATTTGATTTTCTAGGTATTACATTACAATACGAAATGTGTTATACCAATGTACTTCAGATTCTAGATCTAGCGCAGATTCCGATATGGGCTAAGGACAGAAAGGATTCTGACCCTATTGTTATGGGTGGCGGTCCTTGTACTTATAATCCCGAGCCGATTGCGCCATTTTTTGATGTTATATATATTGGCGAAGGTGAGGTCAGCTATGATGAATTCCTTGATTTGTATAAAGAAATGAAAAGTTCCCCTAATTATTCAAGGAAAGCCTTCTTAGAGAAAGTTGCTCATATTGAAGGAATCTATGTGCCATCTCTATATGAGGTTACATATAATGAGGATGGTACAATTAAGTCATTTACGCCAACTAATGATGCTCCAGCTATTGTTAATCGAGTTGTATTAACTAATTTCGATAGTGGTGCGTACCCAACTAAGCCAATAATTCCTTATATTAAGGCTACACAGGATAGAATAGTTCTTGAAATTCAAAGAGGCTGTATAAGAGGCTGTAGATTCTGTCAGGCAGGAATGATATATCGTCCTAACAGAGAAAAAAGCGTAGAATTATTAAAGGAACAGGCAAGACAGATGATTGAAGCAACGGGACATGAAGAGATTTCCCTATGCTCCTTATCATCAAGTGACTATTCTGATTTGCCGGAATTAATTGATTATTTAATTGAGATTTGTTCTGATAAGCATATTAATATATCACTTCCATCACTACGTATTGATGCCTTTTCTCTTGATGTAATGAGTAAGGTGCAGGATATTAAGAAAAGCTCCCTTACATTTGCACCAGAAGCAGGCAGTCAGCGAATGCGTAATGTAATTAATAAGGGGCTTGATATTGAAGACATCATTAATGGCTCTAATATGGCTTTTAAGGGTGGCTGGAATAAGGTGAAGCTATATTTTATGCTTGGGCTTCCATTTGAAGATGATGAGGATATTAAGGCTATTCCTGAGCTTGGCAATGAGATTGCAAGTAATTATTATGATATACTCCCTAAGGAGGAGAGAAATGGTAGATGTCAGATAACTATGTCCACATCCTTCTTTGTACCTAAGCCATTTACTCCTTTGCAATGGGCAAGGATGTATCCTAAGGAAGAATACCTGCGTCGTGCACATCTTGTTAAGGATACAATGAATGAACAGCTTAATAAGAAGAGCCTAAGATACCATTATCACGAAGCAGATGTGTCTGTATTAGAGGGCGTTCTTGCAAGAGGCGACAGAAGACTTGCTGATGCAATCTATTATGTATATACCCATGGTGGTATATTCGATGCCTGGAGTGAATTCTATGATGATGACTTATGGCAGGAGGCCTTCTATAAATGTAATATCAGCCTTGATTTCTATGCTTATAGGGAGCGTGACATTGAAGAGATTCTCCCTTGGGACTTTATTAATGTCAATATCTCTAAGAAGTTCCTTATTAGAGAGTGGGAGAACGCCAAGAAGGGTGTAGTAACTCCTAATTGCAGAGAGCAATGTAGTGGATGTGGCGCCAAAGTGTATGGTAGCGGATGCTGTGTTAAGTAATTTGAGAGTTACATTAATCAAGCACAGTAACCATAAAAACTTCTAAGCTGCATTCTTAGCAGCGTGAAGTTATTTATGGTTAATGTGCAGGAATCAAACTACAAGGTATATTATATGAAAGTAAGAGTTAGATTTGAGAAAAAGGGTGTACTAAAGTACATTGGTCACTTAGATATGATGCGGTATTTTCAGAAGGCTATAAGCAGGGCGGAGCTTCCAATCGCTTATTCTGAAGGGTTTAACCCACATCAGATTATGTCATTTGGCAACCCCTTAGGACTTGGGATGACATCAAGTGCAGAATATATGGATATTGAATTATTAGAAGAGATTCCATCTATAGAAGGCATTAATCGTCTTAATAATGAGATGGTGCCGGGAATTAAGATTCTCTCATTTAGATACCTGCCAGATAAGGCGAAAAACGCTATGTCTGCAACTGAGGCTTCATCATATAAGATTAGATTAAGTGATAAGCTACAAGCAGAACTGGGGGATATTAAGGACATTTCTCATAGAATAGATGACTTTATGTCTCTTGATGAATGTATAATCACTAAGAAGACTAAGAAATCAACAAGAGACCTTGATATATTGCCTCTTATATATGAATTCGATTATAGAGATGATTATTTCTATATAAAATGTTCATCAAGCTCAGGAGACAATATTAAGCCAGAAGTAATTATGAATGAATTCCTACGATTCTTAGGATATGAATTTGAATTAGACAGAGTAAGTCTTCATATAGAAAGACTAGATATTTATGCACGTGAGAATGGTAATTTAATATCATTAGATTGCATAGGAATTGATAAAAATTAATTATTGTATTCTACAATTAACCGAACAGACACCAAAAATGACCGAATAGACATTTTTGGTGTATTTTTTTGCTCATTTCTAGGATAATAAACATTAAAAATAACCATATGTGCACGAAAAACGACCATATGTTCAAAATGGGTAGAAATATTAATCTAAATTGTGCATAATACACTCAAACAAAAAAATGAAAGGAGGAGAACATTATGGATCCAAAATTAACAGGAATTGTTACTACAATAATTTCAATGGTAGCTGTATTAGTATTTTTAATTCTAGGTTTTTTCTTTGGCTTGTGGAATCCTGGTTGGATAGTATTCGTTGTAGCAGGAATAGCTATTGCTATTGTATCAATGGTAGGTAAATACACATACGAGAAGAAAAATGAAACTAAGAACAAGGATAACTAAGATAAGTTAACATACTTTCTAGATGGGGGGTGATTTTATGAAGTTAACTAAAAGATTTTTAAGTATTTGCGTATGTTTAATAATGGTGGCTAGCTTATTTGCAGGTATTACACTTCCTGCATACGCTAAGGAAGACGAAGAAAACGTACAATTAGGCGATGGTTCTTTTAATCTGGATGACTTTGATTATACTACAAATGGCTATGAAATATATCTAAATAAGTATAATGGAACAGCCGAGAACCTGGTTATTCCTTCAAAATATGAGTTGTCTGACTATAATTATAATGTACGTTTAACTCCAAATTGTACTAGCTTTTTCAAGAATAATGAAACGCTTAAGACCATATCCTTTGGTGATGGTGTTACAAGTGAAGTTACTAACATGACTGATATGTTTAATTACTGTACTAATCTAACAAGTGTTGTTGGACTTGATACTTCACATAGTACTACATTTCATAATATGTTCTATAGATGTTTCAAGCTTACTAATGTGGATACAAGTAAATTCAATACCTCTTTAGTAACAGATATGTATGAAATGTTTGGTCGCTGTTTTAACTTGACTCAAATAGATGTATCAGGCTTTGATACAAGTAAAGTAACCGATATGAGAGGTATGTTCTTTAATTGTGAGAACCTAACTGATGTTGATGTAAGTGGATTTGATACTAGTAATGTTGAAGGTAATGGATTCTCTAATATGTTCTATGGCTGTGAGAGCGTAAAGGAACTCGATGTATCTAATTGGGATGTATCTAAAGCAACAAACATTAATTCACTATTTTGTTATTGTGAAAATATAGATAAATTAGACCTTAGCAATTGGGATATGTCTAATATGACCTGGAGTGTTAATGCATTACTAGGTTGTGAAGACCTTATAGAAATTAAGACTCCACTTAATCTATATACAGATATAGCGTTGCCAGCAACATTTACAAGAGAAGATGATGAAACTGTTACATATACAAATCTGCCTAAGGAACAGATTACAAGCTTTACAATCACAAAGCAGCGTTCTGAAGATAGTAATGTAATATCAGTTGATTATGATAATGGTACTGCAGTTGTAAGAGATTTTTCAACTGGTGGAGAGCTTACTGTTCCTCTATTCATAATTGAGGAAAGCGAAGTATATCGTATGTACAATCCTTATAACGGAGAGCATTTCTATTCGAAGAATCTTGAAGAAGTATACTATCTTATTTCTGAGGGATGGAATTTTGAACAGGAATCTGACTTTGGTTCAGTTGATGCATTAGATTATGATGCCATTCCTGTATATAGATTATTCAATCCTAATGAAGGCGGAATGCATTTCTATACTGGTAATGCACAAGAAGCAGCTTATCTTAGTACTGTTGGATGGAACTACGAGGGAATATCACACTATGTATATGACCCAGACTGCAAGAAGGGTGTAATGCAATACAGACAATTCAATCCATATAGTCTTAATGGACAGCATAATTGGAAAAATGGCTTGAATCACTAGGTTGGATTGATGAAGGTGTAGTATGGAATGTGATTGATTTAAATGACTATGTACAAACAGGAATAGTTGGTTCATTTAGATATGTAGACCCTGATATTCAAGAGCTTGTATGCATATATACATTTAATGCAAATGGAACAGGAACGTATGATATAGCGGGAGAAGTTCTGAATTTCACTTATACGACTGATGGAAACACTCTTACAATAATGTTTGAAGGACAACAAGTTCCAATGGTTGTAGAATATACTGTTGATGCCAATGCATTAGTAATTATAGACGGAACAGGCTCAGAGCTAGTATATATGAGAATATAAATAATATATTAAATGTAATATTGGCTAGTATTTTTTATCATAATGCGTCAGCTCCTATAAGGGTTGGCGCATTATATTTGTGATAGACTTAATTTTGATATATAATTGACAATTGTAGTCTAAAATTAACCGAATAGACACCAAAAACGACCGATTAGACATTTTTGGTGTATTTTTTTACTTATTTTTAGGATAATAATATCTATATGACTAAGAGGAAATTTGCTTATGAAAAGATATGTTAATAGTTTTATTTTTAGAGCATTAATTGGTGCTTTAATGGGAATTGCCATATGTCTTATGCTTTATGGTTTTGGAATGTATGATGAAATCATTATAGATAACAAACCCTATGTTTTAATGCAATTTATTGGTAGTGCCCTTAATGGAATAATCTGTATGGGAAGCACAATTGTATATGATATTGATAACCTTGGCTTAAGCAAGGTTACATTGTTTCATTATGTGATTACATTAGTTTCTTTTTTTAGTTTTAACTTTTTACTCGGCTGGTTTAGTGAGTTTAATATAATTCTAATATTAGCTGTGTTTACAGTAGCGTATTTTATAATATGGCTAGTTAATTATTTGATTTACAAAAGGGAGATTCGTCGTATGAATATAGACCTAGAAGACATTAAGCAGAAAGCAGGTGAATCTGATGAATAATATTATCGATATTGACGTAATAATCGACGAGGAATATATCGATCCTAAGGTTACAATTGAGACTAATGCCAAGAATACTTATGTAGAGAGTATTGTTGATGCTATTGAAAATGTTGCAGAGAACGAATACCCGATACTGACAGGATATGTAGATAATAATGCGCATTTTATATTCCAAAGGGACATTATTAGAGCGCATATTGAGAACCGCAAGGTAATTCTTGAGACTGAAGAAGGCACTTACAATGTTCGTAAATCATTAGTGGCCCTTGAGAACATTCTCAATCCAACCAGATTCGTCAGAATATCGCAGTCTGAGATTATTAATATATACAAAGTCGAGAGGTTTGAATTCGATATTGCAGGAACAATAGGTGTTGTATTTTCAAATGGGGAGAAGACCTGGGTTTCAAGAAGCAGAGTTAGTAATCTCAAGGATATTATCAATAAAAATCATTAAAAACAACCATATATGCACGCAAAACGACCGAATGTTCAAAATGGGTAGAAAAATTCAATTGATTTGTGCATAATACACTCAAACAAAAACATATTAAAGGAGGACAAAGTTATGAGAAAGAACATTAAAATTATCGTTGCAGTAATGTGTGTATTAGTTGTAGGAGCTTCCCTTGTAGGATGTAGTTGTTCTTCAACTGATAATAAGACTAATTCCACAACTTCTCAATCAGCTAATGGCAAGAATGGTACAGCTAATTCTAAGGACGCTAATAATACTAATGCAAGTGCTAACAATAATGCTAGTGCTAACAATGGAGCTAATGCCAACGCTAATAATGATGGTGCAGGTAGCGCAGCTCCAGCTGCAGCACCTGAGAGCAAAGGAACAGGTATTGTTGGAACATTTAGATACGTAGATGCTGAAACACCTGAACTAACATCTTCTTATACATTTAACCAAGATGGAACAGGACAATATGAACTTTTAGGCGAGAAACTTGATCTTACATATAAGACGAATGGTAATATTCTATCTATCATGTTTGCAGGACAAAATATTCCTATGGATGTAGAATACACTGTTAATGCACAAGCGCTTACAATCAAAGATGTTAATGGTAATGATGTAGTATATAACAGAGTATAGAAACACACTATTAAGGAGACAATACAATGGAACAGAAGAAAGACTTTTCATTGATTAATTGTATATCTACAGCAATGATTGCATATTTTTTGACAATTCCAGTTCATGAAGGAATTCATGCAATCACATATCTAATATATGGCAATAGAGTTGAATGGTATTCTGCAGGAGCTGTTAGGTCATATAACTTAATTGATATTGGAAGCTTATCTTATTTTCATCGTGTAATGGTTGGTGGTGGAAGTGCATCAATTATTAATGTGATAATTGGAATAATTCTTATGTTCATCGTGCTTAAAGCGTCCATGGGACCGACTGTTAGATTATTCTTAACTCAATTGATGGGTTCACATTTATCTTGTGGTATAGGATATTTCATGATTGGTGGAATGTTTTGCGCCGGGGATTGGGGTAATGTTTTTTCATATTTTACTGATGATGAGACATTTGTAATAGTTTTAAGAATAATTCTTGCTATCTTAGGTAGTATAGGAATCGTATTCTTATTCTTCCTGCTTAATCACTTGTCATATTACTTTATTGAAGATGCTACCAATAAGAAGGAGAAACTAAGCGTTGCTTTTAAGCTTCATATAATAATGCTAATTATAGGCTTTACAGTAGGTATGATAACGACAGCATTGTCTCCATCTGATGAATTAAATCTCGGTCTT